>NZ_CP018839.1:2490337-2801629 GCF_001922305.1 Thauera chlorobenzoica | reverse complement strand
GACCGAGGCGCTGCCGCCGCTGTCGGCCGAGCTGCTGACCGACGTCGCCGACGCGCTCAACCAGCTCGAGGAGTACCGCCGCGAGCTGCAGGATTACGAAGCGCTGGCGAAGGCCGTCGGCCAGTTCACCCAGCGCTACCAACGTTACGCCGCGATCAACGCGCGGCGGCAGGCCCGTGGCCTGCGCAGCGCACAGAGCGGCCATGACACCGCCAGCCGCAGCCTCAACGAGGCCCGCACTGCCTGGCAGGCCGCGCAGCACGCCGCGGAGGAGGCGAAGGGCCGCCTCAATGCCGCCGACGCCGCCTTGCTCGCCGCCCGCACCCGGCTCGACCAGTTGCAGTCCGACCCGGCGATGAAGGACGCGAATCGCCTCGCCCAGGTCGAACGCGACGCCGAGTCGCGGGCCGCCGACCTCGCCGACGCCACGCGCATGAATGCCGAGGCGGCCGCCCGCCTCGCGCGCGAGCAGCGGGCGCTCGACGAATGCGGCACGCGCCGCTCACAGGCCGAAGAGTCGCTCGCCACGGCACGCGAGGGCGTCGCCGCGGCGGCGCTGGCCAGCGGCATCGGCGAGCCGTGGCGAGTCAGTCCGCTGGCGGCGCTCCCGGCCGCCGAGCTGGCGACGCTCGGCGACCTGCCCCTCGACACCGCCCGCAAGGACCTGCGCCAGGCAACGCTCATTCGACGCGAACAGCTCGCCCTGGTACAGCGCCGCGTGCGCGAGGTGGCGCAGGCCGAGGCCACCCACGCAAGCCGGCAACAGGCCCGCGACGAACGACTGGACGAAGCCGAAGCCGCCGCCACCCGCCGCAGCGCGGCCGACGCCGCGGTCGAGGCCGAAGGCAACCACGTCGTCGAGGCCTGGCAGCAGCACTTCGCGAACCTGCAGGTGCTGCAGGTGGCTGAGCCGCCGCTGCCCGCGCTGGCCTCGTGGGTCGCCAACCTGCAAGGTGACAACCCGGCCCGTGCCGCCTTGTCGTCCGCCCAGCAGCGCGCCGCCGACGACCTGGCGCAGCAGCGCGCCGGGCATCTCGCCGCACAGAAAATCCTGCACGACGAGCAGGCGACGCTGCGCGCCGAGCACGAGCGGCTCGCGCAGGGCGAAGACGCCGCCCCGCCGCCGCCCCACACCCGCGACGCCGAGGCCAGACGGCAACGTGCCGGTGCGCCGCTGTGGCAGCTGGTCGATTTTCGCGAGCACGTCGACGCCGTCCAACGTGCCGGCCTCGAAGCCGCGCTCGAGGCGGCGGGACTCCTCGACGCCTGGGTCACCCCCGATGGCCGCCTACTGGCAGCCGACGGTGGTTCGCCCCTGCACGATACCCAATGGATCGAACGGCCACGCCAGGGCGCCTCGCTCGCCGCTTGGCTCACCCCATCCGCCGCCGCGGCCACGCCCGCCATCGACGCCGCGCTGCTGACGCGCCTGCTCGAAGGCATCGCCTGCTCCGCGCACGACGACAGCCGCGCCGAAGGCTGGATCGCACCCGACGGCCGCTTTCGCCTCGGCGCCCTGGCCGGGAGCTGGAGCAAGGCGCAGGCCACCTACATCGGCTACGCCGCCCGCGCCGCCGCGCGTGCGCGACGGCTCGCCGAGATCGACCTTCGGCTGCGCGAGATCGCCGAGGCATCACGCCGGATCGCCGACGCGCGGACCGAGCTCGCGCGGCAGCAGGAGCGGGCGGCCACCGAATGGCAGGGTGCACCGTCCGACGAGAGCCTGCGCGCCGCCCACGCCGACGCCGCCGCCCGCGAGCGCGAGTTCCAGACTGCGAAGAGCCGCCTCGACGAAGCCGACCGCCAGCTGCGCGCAGCCATCGACGCCTTACAAAGCCGCCGCGATGCGCTGGCAGCCGACGCGGCCGACCTGCGCCTGCCCACCGATGCCGCGGCGCTGGAAGCCGTCGGCGCCGCACTGCTGCACTTCGGCGAGACCCTGCATGCGCTTTTCCAGGCCGTGCACGAACTGCGCCTGGCGGCAACCGAACTGGCCCGCCAGCAAGAGCGCACACAGGAAACCGAGGCCGACGCACGCCAGCGCGCCGAGCAGCTCGCCGAGCGCCGCCGGCAGGCCGAGGAGGCGCAGGTGCGGCTCGCCACCTTGCGCGAATCGATCGGCGCCCGGGTCGATGAGCTGCAACGGCGGCTGCGCGAGGCGCGCACTGCCGTGAGCGACGGCGAGCGCCGCTTGAAGGCCGAAGGCGAAGCCCTGCGCAGCGCCGGCGAGGCACGCGCCCGCGGCGAGCAGAAGGTGTTCGACGCCGACGCCACCTTGCAGGAACGCGCCGAGGCCCGCCAACGCGCCATCACCCAGCTGCAGGGCTTCGCCGCCACCGGCCTGCTCTCCGCCGCGCTGCCCGAGGCCGAACTGCCCGATCTGCGTGCGCCGTGGACGATCGAGCCGGCGCTCACGCTGGCCCGCCGCACCGAGCAGGCCCTGGCACAGGTGGTGGACGACGATGAAGCCTGGACGCGCATCCAGAGCCAGATCTCGCACGACTACGGCGAGCTCGGGCGCGCGCTGACCGCGCTCGGCCAACAGGCCCAGGCCGACACCAGTGACTACGGCATGGTCGTCAGCGTCATCTACCAGAACCGTCCGGAGCGCCCCGACCAGCTCACTGCCCGACTGGCTGCCGAGATCGCCCAGCGCCGCGAGCTGTTGACCGCGCGCGAGCGCACCCTGCTCGAGAACCACCTCCAGGCCGAGATCGCCGCCGAGATCCAGCGGCTCCTGCAGGCAGCCGAGCGGCAGGTCGATGCGATCAACAAGGAGCTCTCCAGGCGCCCGACGTCCACCGGGGTCAAGTTCCGCCTCTTGTGGCAACCGCTACCCGAGGGCGGCGAAGGTGCACCGGTGGGCCTGGAGGCCGCCCGCAAGCGCCTGCTCAACACCAGCACCGACCTGTGGTCGGCCGAGGACCGGCGGGTGGTCGGCGAGATGCTGCACCAGCGCATCGCCGCCGAACGCCTGAAGGCCGACGCGGTCGGCGGCAGCCTGCTCGAGCAACTCGCCCAGGCGCTCGACTACCGGCGCTGGCATCGCTTCCGCGTCCAGCGCTGGCAGGACGGGCAGTGGCGTCCGCTCTCCGGCCCGGCCTCGAGCGGCGAACGCGCGCTCGGCCTGACGGTGCCGCTCTTCGCCGCCGTGTCGAGCTTCTACAGCCAGGCCAGCTACGCCTTTGCGCCCCGCCTGGTGCTGCTCGACGAAGCCTTTGCGGGCATTGACGATGCCGCCCGCGCCCATTGCATGGGCCTGATCCGCGAGTTCGACCTCGATTTCGTCATCACCAGCGAGCGTGAATGGGCCTGTTATGCCGAGCTGCCCGGCGTCGCGATCTGCCAGTTGCAGCGGCGCGAGAGCATTGACGCGGTGCATGTGTCGCGCTGGACCTGGGATGGCCGGGCGCGCCGGCACGAGGACGACCCGGATCGACGCTTTCCACCTGAATGACGATGGATGCCCGCCTGCAACGACTGCTGGGCGGCGAAGCCCTGGCTGGGCTGCGCAAGCGGCTGCGCCAACGCTATGAGCGCGGCGCACCGGCCGACGTTCTACGTCTGGGCTCGCTGAACGAAGCCGAGCATGCCGCCCTCGCGGCGCTCTCCGGCCGACCGGCGCGCCACGTGCGGTCGATGCAGATCGACGTGGCAGAGATCGACGCAGCCCTCACCCGGGCGGGTCTTGCCTCGTCCTTGCGCGATGCGCTCGAGCAGTTCGACGGACCAATCATCGACACGACCGCCCAACGCCTGCAGATTCGCTCGCAATGGCAACAGCTGGTCGAAGAGTGCGAACACCCCGGCCTGCGTTCGGCGCTTCAGACATCCGCCGGGCTCGGGCTTTTGAAGCGCTTGTGTGGCAGCCGGCCCGAGGCCGGCACTCGCCTCATGCGCGACGCCGATCGGGTGCTGCGACGGCTGCCCGCAGCAGGCATCCCGCGCGCGCAACTGGCCGTGGCCACGCTCGGTGATGCGCACGCGCTCGACAGCGGCAGCCCGGTCGCCACGCTGGTCCTCTCGGCCCTGCGCCATGGGGCCGCGCCTGACGATGACGCCGACCGGGTACGGGACCTCTGGGCCGCGGCCGGCGTGCTGGTTAATGAGCTGGCGCGGCCTGCGCTGACCCTCAACCTTCCCGGGCCGACGGGGGCCGAACCGGGCGAACCGGCCTATTTCTCGCTACGCAGCCTGGTACGATCGCCGCCGGCCTGGGCCGTCGTGGGCCGCCCGGTCTTCGTGTGCGAGAACCCGAACCTGCTCGCGATCGCCGCCGACCAGCTGGGGCCGAACTGTGCACCGCTGGTGTGCACCGACGGCATGCCGGCCGCAGCCCAGCGCGTCCTGCTCACCCAATTGCGTGCCGCCGGAGCGATGCTGCAATACCATGGCGACTTCGACTGGCCGGGCCTGCGCATTGGCAACCAGATGGTCCGTGAGCACGACGCCCGGCCGTGGCGCTTCTCGACAGCCGACTATCGCGCCGCCGTCATCGGCGCACCGCGTCCGGGTCGCCCCCTCGACGATGCCGCCGTCAGCGCGCTGTGGGACGACACCCTCGCCGGCGCGATGCTCGCAGAACGGCTGGCGATCGAAGAAGAAGGGCTCGCCGACGTGCTGCTCGATGACCTGCGCACCTGATCAAGCCGATACACGCCGGCTTGATCCATGGAGAGCAGCCGACTTTCCGGGGTGTCCAGTTCGTCGACCTCACTCACCCCTTCCCCCGCAACGCGTCCGCCAGCACCGAAAACGCATCGGCCAGTCGTCGTGCCGTTTCGGGTGGCGGTAGCGGCAGCTTGAGATTGCGCACGCCGGTCGCCGGATCCCGCTCGATCCACGGATGCGCCGATGCGGCCGGGGCGTTCGCCGCCACCAATGCGGAAACCAATTGCGTGCCAAGTTGCGCCAAAGCCCGCCAGGGATCGGCGTCCATTTGCGGCGGCGCCGTCCCGTCAGCGCCGACGCCTGTCTCCACTTCGCCTGCGATCACCACCTCGGACTCCGCCGGAACCGCCGCACCCGCCCCCACCACCTCTTCGGCCGGCGTCATGGCCTCGCCCTCGCCCACATGGCCGGTGACGTTCTCGACCTCCTTCATGAAGCGGTTCAGACGCGAGCCGCCCAGCGCGACCTCGCCTGTGCCGCCGTCGAGGATGCCCGCCGCCAGCGAGCGCTTGAAGGCCAGCACCGACAGCATGCCCTCCTCGATCGTGCCCTTGGCGACGAAATTGATGATCTGCACCGGCCGTTTCTGGCCCATCCGGTGGATCCGCGCGATGCGCTGCTCGAGCAGCGCCGGATTCCACGGCAGATCCATGTTCACCAGGATCGAGGCGTGTTGCAGGTTGAGCCCGGTGGCGCCGGCGTCGGTGGAGAGGAACACCCGGCACGCGGGATCGTCGCGGAAACGCTCCACCAGCGCCAGCCGCTTCTCCGAGGGCACCCCGCCGTGGAAGCTGACATAGCCCAGCCCACGTGCTTCGAGCCGGCGGATCACGATGTCGTGGGTCCGCGTCCACTGGCTGAACACCACCGCCTTGGCCCCGGATTGCTCGAACAGGCCGTCGAACAGCGCCGCCAGTTCATCCGCCTTGACGCCGTGGTCGCTCTCCTGGTCGAGCAGGTAGGTGCTGTTGCACGCCATGCGCATGTTCTGCAAGGCGCAGGTCAGCCGTCGCTGGTCCTTGTCGGAGAGGAACTTCGTCTTGCGCCAGCGCTGCACGATTTTGGTCACGACGTCGGCGTTTTCCTGGTGGTAGACCATCTGCGCTTCCGTCATCGGCACCAGCAGATTCTGATCGGTGCGCTCCGGCAGCTGCATCAGGACTTCGGATTTACGGCGGCGGATCATGATCGGCGCCAGCGTCTGGCCGATCTTGTCCAGCCCGGTATAGCCGGTGACACGCCCGCCTTCGTCCTTGACCTGATGCTCGTGCAGCAGCTTCCAGGTCGGCCCCAGGCGGTGCTGGTCGACAAACTGGACGATGGAGATGAGTTCCTCCAGCTTGTTTTCCAGCGGCGTGCCGGTGAGCACCACGGCGTAGGGGCTGTCGATGCGCTTCAGCGCGCGGGCGGCGATGGTGTTCCAGTTCTTGACCCGCTGCGCCTCGTCGACGATCACCAGCTCCGGCCCCCAGGCGGCGATCAGATCGAGGTCGGGCTGAAGCTTTTCATAGTTGGTGATCTTGCAGAACTCGTCCAGCGCATAGTCCTTCTGTCGCTGCGCGCGCCCGCCCGATATGACCCGTGAATCGCGCCCGGCAAAGCGCGCGATCTCGCTTTGCCACTGGTACTTGAGCGAGGTCGGGCAGATCACCAGCACCTTCGACACGCCGAAATGCCGCGCCAGAATCTCGGCCGCGGCGATCGCCTGGATGGTCTTGCCCAGGCCCATCTCGTCACCGATCAGAGCCCTGCCCGCCCGCACCGCGAACAAGGCGCCTTCGGCCTGGTACGGGTAGAGCGGCACCTTGAGCAGCTTGTTCAGCTGCGGATCGTCGCTGCCGTCGCGAAAGAGTTCGTCCAATGCCTTCCCGCGCCGCTCGGCATCGCGCCGGCCGGCGATGAAATCGAGGGCATCATCATAGGCGCGCAGCTCGTGGCCGCTCTTGGCCACGGCGGCGACGAAACGCTCCAGCGCACCAAACTTTTCCGGCGGCAGCATCCCGTCGCGCACCATGTCGAACAACCGCCCGGCCGCCTTCGAGATGGCCGGCGGGCAATCCGTGCCGGAGCGAAAATGGATCGCGCGTCCACCGTCGTTGCGCAGGTACAACTCCGAGAACGGCGGCTGGTAGCCGCGCGCGAAGGCCGCTTTGGCGCCGCGTTTCTTCTCGAGTTTCGCGAGCACGAACTCGATGTGCTTGCACGTGCCCAGCTCGTTGGTCGCATAGTCCGGGCAGGCGCAATAGTTGTCGCCGGGCAGTTTGCCGCGAATCGCTACGCGATAGCTGCTCTTCGACTGCGGGTTGCTGACGCGGAACTCGGAAAAGAACGGCTCCGCGCCGATATTCTCCAGTCCGAATCCCTGCTCGCGGCCAAACTGGCGGCGCAGCCGCTGCTGCCATTCAATGGCGGAGATTTCCGGCGGGAGCTGAGTCCGGGAAAGTTTCGGTTCCTTGGGTGGGGTTGTTCTGGTGCCGCCCGGCTTTCTCGATTTGTTCATGCGCGACGACCTCTTTCAGCAACGTGTCCGGCCAAACCGCTAACAGCTGCCCGCCGAAGCCGCGCGGGGAATCAACTACGGCCGATCATTTGAATGGCAGCAGCATGTCCGGAATGTGTAGATGTTTTCCGGACATGGCGCTCGCGAGCACCTCTGCAGCATGTGAGCAAACGTCATACCAGAGAGGTGCTGGTTCGCCACCAATGGCGGCACCACGGTTACTCTCAGCGGGTGCCTTACCAAAGTGGACTTCGCTACCGATGCCGGTACCGTTACTTCTTCTGAGCGGGACTTTCCATATAAACCTTGCTTGTTGATGATTACGCAGGAATCATTCAAAAACAAACACAAGCAATTGATTTATAATAAATTTGCTCTACTTCTACTCCCACTCGATCATTTCCGAGGGCCCGAAACCCGCGTGAAATCTGGCTTCTCGCTCACCCATCCAATCGTCTACCGTCATTTCTGCCGTCGAAGTAAAGGCCCGCTTGCGACCAGGAAAGGAAAGTTCCAACTGACAAAGGCCGAGGACTGAACGGCTCGTGGCATCGAACTGCATCGACGGTCTCTGCGGCATCGGCACAATGGTGACTCACGCTGCGGCGGGGTGGAAAACCCGGATGCGCGGCATGATCTTGTCTCGAAGCTCACGCACCGCGATCCGCACGTCGTACTCCGCCTGGAGGTTCATCCAGAATCGCGGCTCCATGCCAAAGTACAAGCCGAGGCGCAGAGCGGTGTTGGCCGTGATCGGCCGGCGGCCGTGGACAAGCTCGCTGATCCGGCTCGGAGAAACGTCGATGTCGGCCGCAAGCTGACGGGCCGTGATGCCCATCGGCTTCATGAATTCCTCCAGCAGGATTTCGCCGGGGTGGATTTCGTCAAGCAATTTCGCCATGTTCCGCTCCTAGTGGTAGTCCACGATCTCGACCTGGTGCGCGCCGTCCTTGCGCCAGACGAAGCACACGCGCCACTGATCGTTGATCCGGATGCTGTGCTGCCCCTTGCGGTCGCCCTTGAGGGCTTCGAGCTGGTTGCCCGGAGGAATCCTCAAGCTCGCCAGTTCGGTGGCCGCATGCAGTTGGAGCAGCTTACGCCTCGCCACCCGCTCGATGTTCTTGAACCGGGCCACCACTTGGCTGTGGAAAAGTGCCTCGGTGTCGGGACATGCGAACGAGTGGATCATGCACAATAATGTTCCGTGTTACAGAACCTGTCAAGCGGAACAATCTGACCTCCTGCGGCCTGTCCTTCAGCCAATCCAGGTTTAGATCGAACGCGATCGGCAGCGGAACGTTGAGACGGAAACGTCCCTTGGTTTCGGGCAGGGTTTCCAGGCGCCGGTAGAGAAACGCTTCGGATGCACTGCGCGCCCGGTCTGCTCCCTCGGCTTCCGAAGGCACCGTCCGCGCCGCGTGGAGAAACAGGCTTGCCAGCGGAAAGTCGACGCCGTCGCGGACGAGCCTCTTTACGCTGCCCGAGTAGTCGCGTTTCCAGAGCGGATCGGAAGGAAGCGGCACATCGGCAGGCCATCCCAGGATGGCGCTCGCCGGCAAGCGAACCGTGTAGCCGATCGCCTCGTAGCAGCGGCAACGCCGGTCGAACATCCGCGCCAGCATGGGTACGTGGAGATCTGCGTAGTCGTAGATGCGCACCTCGCGCTTGCCGTCGTAAAGCCGGTGCAGCCGGCCGGCATACTGGGCGACGGTGCCGCGCCATGACACCGGAAGCGTCAGAAACAACGTGTCCAGGCGCGGATCGTCGAATCCTTCCCCCACGTATTTTCCCGTTGCCAGGATGACCCTGCCCTCCTCGGGTGGAATGGCCGCCAGCCGGTCGGCGATCGCTTGCCGCTGCTTCCTTCCCATCCCCGCACGCAGCGCCACCAGATGAGGGATGCTCGGCGCGAGGCCCTGCTCGAGGCGTTCGAGGTGATCGTTGCGCTCCGTCAGCACGAGGGGCGAGCGGCCGCCGCGCACCGACTCGGTGACGTCCTCGCAGATGCGACGGCTGCGGCGCTCGTCATCGATCAGTTGCTGGTACAGGGACTGGAACTCGACGCGCTTGTCGGGGACGGCTTCCCTGGTTGGCTGGAATGCCGTCGGTTGCACGATGACGAAATGGTCGAACGGCCGCCTCGCCGCCTGCGTTTTCGCATCCACGCGATGGCGAACCGGCCCGCATTGCATGAAGATGATCGGATGGTGGCCGTCCTTGCGGGCAACGGTCGCCGACAACCCCAGGACATATCGCGCCTTGACCTGGCGCGCCACCTGCTCGAAGCCCGGCGCCGACAGGTGATGGCACTCGTCGATGATCACGTGGCCATACTCGCCCACGCGATCGTCGACGACACCTTCCCTGACGAGGCTCTGAATGATGGCCACGTCGATCTGCCCGTTCGGTCGGCTTCGTCCCCCGCCAATGCGGCCGATCGCCTTCGCCGGCACGCCGAGGAACGTCGAGAGCCGTTCGATCCACTGGTCGAGCAGTTGCCGTCGATGCACGAGCACGAGCGTGTTGACGCTGCGTCTTGCGATGAGCCAGGCCGCGACCACGGTTTTTCCGAACGCTGTCGTAGCGGCCAGCACGCCGGTGTCGTGCGCCAGCAGCGCCTCTGCTGCCGTCTCTTGCTCGGGTCGGAGCTCGCCCTCGAAGCGGACCTGCAGAGGCCGTCCCGCGTGGCGCTCGTCGCGCATGGCAATTCGAATGCGCAGATCGGTCAGCGTCGCGCAGACATCGTCGAGACAGCCTCGCGGCAAACCGATGTGATGCGGATGATCTTCGGCACAGGCGATGACGCGCGGCTTGCCGTAGGTGGACAGGCGCATGGCCTGCGCTTTGTAGAACTCCGGATTCTGAAACGCCGCCAGGCGAAGCAGCCGGTTCCGGAGCGCCGGATGCAGCCCTTCCTTGGCGATGTAGATCTGATTGCCGAGCACCAGCTCCAGCACCTCCGGTAGCTCACCCACGATCGGCGCTTCCCTGCTACGGCGCGATGGCGGTGCTGTCCACGGTGCTTCTTCGTCGTCCGGTGGCGGTAGACGCGCACCGAGGACGCGGCCGCGGCGCTCCGCGTCCTGGACTATGCCTTCGACTTGAGCCCGGCCGATCCTCCGCGCGCTGGCAAGAAACGCCCACTGGTCCGCCCAAGGCTCGTAAGCGCTCCACGAACCCCATTCTTCCCCGTCTCGCTACGCTGTGATCAACTCCTCAGCCTTGAGATTCCAGGGCAGGAGGGCCTCGAAGTGTTCGACGGTGGTGGCGGTGGGCAAGGCGCGCAGCACGTGGCGCAGCCACAGATACGGCTCGACGTTGTTGGCTTTGGCGGTCTCGATCAGGGAGTAGATGAGCACGCTGGCACGCGCGCCGGCCTGGGTGTCCGAGAAGAGCCAAGCCTTGATGTTATGCCAACCTTTGCATAAGAGGAATTATGCGCGGCCCTCGATTATGCAAGGTTCGGTTGTAGATACCGTCTGCGCCTGACATAGGCTGGGCTTGTAGGGCTGTCTGGCGCATTTCGACTTGCCATAAAAGATCGTGTTCTCTGTGGTTCCCAAACACCACAGGAGCACATCATGCCCACTGATCCGTGCCTGGCGACCCTGGTTCGCCGCGACTGGCTGGACGCTGGCCCGCTCGGTCACCTCATTGACCCGTACATCGTAGCGCTGCGCGGCCAGCGCTACGGCGAGCGCACCATTCGCGGCTACGTCGGCTGCCTCGCCCATTTCTGTCATTGGATGGCGTGCGACGCGATCGCATGGTCGGCACCGGAGGCTGTGTCGCTCGTCGAGCGCTTCTTGCGCGATCACCTGCCGACCTGTGTCTGTCCAGTCCCCTGCTATGCCTCGGTTGCGAGTTCTGGGGCAGCGCTACGCCACCTCCTGAAGCTGTTGCCGGCCAGTCAGCCCGCTGTGCTCACAGATCCAGTGACGGTTGAACTGGAGCGCTTTGGTCAGTATCTCTCGAGCACCTGCGGCCTCGCGCCCGTCACCTGCGACCGACGCCTACACATCGTCGGTTGCTTTCTGGTTCGGGCGTTCGGAAGCCGGGCAGCGACGGTGTCGCAGATTGCCAGCGTGCAGTTGGATGAGTTCTTCGCGGAACTCAGCACGCACTTGCAGCCGGCATCGCTGCGGACGGCATGCAACAGCCTTCGCAGCTACTTTCGTTATCGGGCTCTGCTCGGTGACTCGACCGCCGGGCTGGCTGCAGCCTTGCCAAGAGTCGCGGATTGGCAACGCACCACCTTGCCCAAAGTCCTGTCGGACGCCGAACTTGAAGCCTTCCTGGCCACGTTCGATCTCACTGATCCAGTCGGATTGCGCGACTACGCAATTGCGCGCTGCCTGCTTGATCTGGGGCTACGCGGACAGGAGGTGACCTACCTCACTCTGGAGTCCTTGGACTGGCGCCAGGCAACGCTGACGATCAGCGGCACCAAGAGCAAACGCGTGCAGCAGTTGCCGCTACCCGCAGTCACCGGTGAAGCGATTGCGCGCTACCTGCGCGAGGGGCGGCCGACGCAGAGTCAGAATCGCGCGCTATTCGTACGGCATCGTGCACCGTTCGATAGACCTCTGGGTGTGCCGGCGATCCGCAATGCGATGAACCGCGCCTTCGTTCGCTGCGGTCTGCGCGATCGGTTCTGCAATACCCATGTTCTTCGGCGCACGGCCGCGACCCGTTTGCATCGCGCGGGAGCCTCCATCAAGGAGATTGCCGATCTGCTGCGCCACCAAAGTCTCGATACGGCACGTGTCTACGCCCGCGTCGATCTGGTTGGCCTACGTGCCGTGGCGATGCCGTGGCCGGGGTGCACATCATGAGTGCCGCCGTGTCCTGGATCTCGCGAGTCGAGGCGTACCTGGCCTATCGGCGCCGTCATGGGTTCGCGCTCAGTATCGATGAAACCCAGCTCATCTCGTTTGCCCGCTTTGCCGACGGGCTCGGAACGGCAGAGTACCTGACCGTGGCCCTTGCGATCGAATGGGCCCAGCGTTCTCGCCGCCCCAGTCCACTCAGCTGGGGGCGTCGAATCGAGGTGCTGCGGGGCTTCGCGCGATACTGCCTGCAACTCGATCCGCGCACCGAGATTCCGCCGCAATCGCTCTTCGGTCCGGCTCATCGGCGCTTGGTCCCTCACATCTATAGCGAGGCGGAGTTGATTGCACTGCTCGAGGCGGCCAAGGGCCTGCCTCCACCGGGTGGGATGCGGCCAGCCACCTCCCGCTGTGTCTTTGGCTTGCTTGCAAGTTGCGGTCTGCGTATCTCCGAGGCGTTGGCGTTGAGCCGCAGTGACATCGACCTCGACACGGGCGTTCTTCACGTCCGGGAAGCGAAGTTCCATCAACAGCGTCTGGTACCGCTCCACCCCAGTGTCTGCGAGGCCCTGCGTGCGTACGCCAGCTTGCGTGAGGCGCACTTCCCCAGGCCGCTGTGCGACCGGTTCTTTGTGCGCGACGACGGCCACGCGGTCAATCAGGCAGCCATCCGCTACGCACTGCAGACGCTGTGCCGGCAACTGGGTTGGCAGCCTCGTGGCGACTATCCCCATCATCGACTGCACGACTTGCGGCACACCTTCGTCGTGCGTGCCACGCTGCGCTTCTACCAGCAAGGCATCGATGTCGATCGAGCGGTCCTGGCACTCTCTACCTACATCGGTCATGCGAAGGTCAGCGATACCTACTGGTACTTCACTGGCATTCCCGAACTGATGGCCATCGCCGCTGAACGTTTCGAGCGTTACGCAGAGGGAGCACCGCAATGAACGCCTTGCTCACCGACCCCGCCGAATTCGCCTCCTTGCTCCAGCGGTTCTTTGCCGAACGGTTGTTACAGCAGAAGAATGCCAGCCCGCGAACGATTGCCGCCTACCGCGACACCTTCCGGTTGCTGTTCGGCTATGCCGAAAGAGAAAGGGGAACGCCGCCGGCGAAGCTAACGCTGAACGACTTCGATTCGACGCTGACCCTCGACTTTCTGACCTATCTGGAAACGGAGCGTCGTAATACGGTGCGCAGCCGCAATGCACGGTTGGCCGCCGTTCGCGCCTTTGCCCATTACGTCGCGCTGCAATGCCCACCAGCCTTGCAGCTCATGCAGCAGATCCTGGCGATCCCAATGAAGCGTTTCGAGAAACCCCTCCTCGGGTTTCTCTCCCGCGACGAGGTTCAAGCGCTCCTCGCTGCGCCAGACATCACGACCTGGTGCGGTCTGCGCGATCGGATGATGCTCACGCTGCTCTACAACACCGGCGCCCGCGTCTCCGAAATGATCGGCATCCGGGTCGCCGACGTCACCCTCGCAACCACTTCATCGGTGCGCCTGCATGGCAAAGGCCGCAAGCAACGAACCGTCCCACTCTGGAAAGAGACAGCTGCCGAAATCCGACGTTGGTTGGCGTATGCGGATCTGAAGGCCGAGCACCCACTCGTACCGACCCGCAAGGGCCTGCCGATGACACGCACGAATGTGGCTGAACGGCTTGCCCTCGCGGTCAGTGAAGCGACAGAACGATGTCCTCAACTACAAGGTCGCCGCATCTCGCCACACACATTGCGCCATACGACCGCAATGCACTTGCTACAGGCTGGCGTCGATCTCACTGTCATCGCCCTGTGGCTGGGGCACGAAAGCCCAGTCACGACTCACGGATACGTCGAGGCCGATCTCGCCATGAAGGAGCGTGCGCTGGCCACCATCGCGCCGCCCGGGGCGGGGAAACGCCAACGCTATCGTCCGACTGACGCCGTCCTCAAGTTCCTCGAAAGCCTCTGAAATTATGCAAAGCAGAGCACGCGACCCTCCGTAGAGGACAGCACTCGAGGCCGAAGGGCTTGCATAATCGACGACCGCGCATAATTCCTCCCAACGACGAAGGGGCGGATGGCGTTTTCGGCGGGGTTGTTGTCGATCGGCAGATCGCCCCGTTCGAGGTAGCGCGTCAGTCGCGGCCACTGCCGATGCAGGTAGCCCAGGGCACCGCCGAGCACCGAGGTGGGCGGCACGGTGGGGAGCACCTGATCGAGCCAACCGCGAAGCTCACCGATGACGGCACGGCTTCGGCTCTGGCGTAGCGCCAGACGCTCGACGTCGCTCAGTTCGCGCGCCTCCTTCTCGATGGCGTAGAGCTTGCCGATCAGGGCCAGCGCTTCGTGGGCACGACCGCGCTTGCCCTCGGGCAGCACCTTGCCGGCGTCGACGAAACGGCGGCGTGCATGGACCCAGCAACCGAGCCGGGTCACCCCTTCGGTGAAGGCAATTGCGCCGTAGCTCTCGAGCCCGTCGGCCATCAGATGCCCCTTCCAGCCTTCGAGCAGGCGCAAGGGCACCGCCTGCGCGCGGCTCGGATCGTACTCGAAGAGAATCACCGGCCTACCCGGCGGGCCACCGCGCTGGACCCACATCTGGCTCTTGCTGGTCGCCGCCCGGCCAGGCTCCTTGAGCACCTGGACCGGGGTTTCGTCCATGTGGATGACGTCATGCCCGAGCAGCACGTCGCGCATCAGGTTGGCGATCGGCTGCAGCGCCTGCGCGGTGCCGATCACCCAGCGCGCCAGGGTCTGGCGCGGCACGAGCACGCCTGCGCGGGCGAGCACGTACTCGAAACGCGCCAGCGGCAGCCCATCGACGTACTTGGTGACGAGCAGCATCGCCAGCAGGTCGTTGCTCGCGTTGCTCTTGGGCAGCACCTGCGCCGGGGCGCGGGCGCTGACCGGCGCCTGATCGCCCTTGGGGCAACCGTAGCGCTTCTTGATGTGGCGCAGCACACGCACCTGCATCGGCACGATATCGAGCTGTTCGCTGACGTCCTGGCCGATCTCGACCATGGGCGTGCCGCAGGCGCAGGTGCGCTCGGCCTCGGGGACGTCGTGGACGACGTCGATGCGCGGCAGCTCGATCGGCAAGGGCTTGCGCTTGCCGCGCGCCTTCTTCTTGCCGGTGTCGGCGAGCGTCTGGCCAGCCGGCTCGGTGGCCGGCGGCGGCAAGGTCGCGGTGTCGCCCGCCTCGGGCGCGGATGCGGCCAGCGCTTCGGCCTCGTCGAAGAGCCAGCCCTGGCCCGCGTGCGATTCGCTGCTGGGCCCGAACATGCGCCGACGCGCCAGGCGCAACTGCTCGTAGAGCTCGAGGATGCGGGCCTCGAAGGCTTTTTGCAGTTCGGCCTCGCGGGCATCGAACGCTTTCTGAAGCTCGATCTCACGCGCATCGAACGCTTTCTGGAGTTCGACTTCGCGGGTATGGACGACTTTCTGGAGGTCGGCCTCGTGCGCCTTGATGGTGGCTTCCTGCGCGAGTCGAAGCGTCTCGAACTGGGCCGTAAGTTGGGCGGCGAGTTGCGTCTCGAAGGCACGCTGCTGTGCCAGCAACAAGGCTTTGAGCACCGCCGGATCGTCGGGCAACTGCGCGGGAAGGACAGACGCGCACACGCCGACAGTGGCATTCGAACGAGGGGCGGCGGTACGCTGTGGCATGCCGAAATTATACCCGATCACGCTACGTAACTGATTGGTAATGCAGCGTTTTATGTGGCTTTGCTGCCCACAAATCGAAGCCTTCGAGCAGCCACTCGAGCTCCTTCATCGTCAGCGTGCAGGTGGGCGAGCTCGCCTCGGCCGCCGGCCAGGCGAAGCGCTCGGCTTCGAGCCGCTTGTACCAGAGGCAGAAGCCGTTGCGGTGCCAGTACAGCGCCTTGAGCTTGTCGCGGCGGCGGTTGATGAACAGGTACAGCGCTTCGCCGAACGGGTTCAGCCCCAGTTCCTGCTCGACCAGCGCCGACAGCCCGCCGATGGATTTGCGGAAGTCAATCGCTGGCCGGTACAGAAACACCGCGCCGATGCTGTGCCCCGGGTGCATCAGTGCCCCCGCTCGGCAAGCGCCGCCGACAGTGCGGCCAGCCAGTCGACGCCAGGCAACGTCGCGCACTCGACCCGCAGCTGCGCGTCGATCACCACCGTGCAGCCCGCGCGGGCCGTCACTGAAGGTTCGATCTGGATCGGGACGAATCCACTAAGCTTGGCGCGGCTGGGCCGTCCGCCGGCCACCAGGCGCTTGCGCCATTGGTAGAGCGCCTGCGGCGACAGGCCTTCGCGTTCGGCGTAGGCCTTCGTGGTGATGCCCTCGGCCTCGATCGCCGACAGGTGCGACAACCAAAACGTGCTGCGCTCCGACATGCTCGTGCTCCCTGGAAAACGGAAGCCGAAGCATGCGGACTCACCCGGGGCTACGTAAGGATGGGGTTCGTGGAGCGCTTACCAAGGCTCGAGAAGGTCATCGACAAAGACGCTGTTGCCCTGTTCGCGCGGTCCCTTCTGCAACGGCAGGGCGATCAGGTTGCCGAATCCGCCTTGCGGCAGGATGTCTTGATTCGGGAACAGGCGGTCGTAGGAATCCAGTCCGACGTCCGGGCGGCGTTCCATCGTTTCCGTCAACAGGCAGGACCCGAGTCGTCGGGCCAGCGCCGCGGGAAGGGCTTCTTCGAAGAACAGCCAGAGATGTCCACCCCGGCCGGACCGGGAGCGCTCGAGCGCGGCCGGCAGGTGCACGCGACGACAGATTTCGAGAAAGGCCTTCACATCCTCGCACCAATCGGCCTTGTCGAAATCGACGGCGAGGAAGGCGCAGGTTTCGTCCGGGAACAGCGGATAGACACCCGCGACGAAGGGCTCGCCCGCAGGGTCGCAGCCGGACAGGTGCCAGCGGATGACATCGTCGGTCAGCGGAAGGAGTCGGCGATGAGGACACGCGGCGCACTTGATGCGCGGCTTCTCGCAGACCCCGCGCACCCACTCATTGGCGCAGGCCGGAGCGTACCCGGACTTGCCCGTACTCCGGCTCTCGAATCGCCGCGCGTACACATCCTCGCGGCCGCGGAACAGCGACCGGAACAGCGCGATCTTCGTCTCAGGCGACGAAGTTCGATCGACAAGGCCGAAATCCATTGGCTGCGACTCGGACTGCAGGATGTTGTTTCAGATCCAAGAATGAAGCCCCCACTGGCGCATTACTGTTCAGCAAATGGGGCGATCCTGGAAAGGATGTGGCCTCATGGACATATTTACTGCGCAGTGAATATGGCGTAACCGGACATCGAGCCGGGAACGACTCGAACCGGTTCCTGCGCGGCAAAGGCAGACTTTGCCGTCAGATTTACCGTCAAAAAGACGGACCTTGACAACCTGCAGACTGTCGGGACGTAGTGAAAATGCTGTTTATTTTCAAAAGCTTCCGGACGCTCAATACGCCGTTGATGTCGCCATGCAATTATCAACAGAAACGCCTATCTCGTTGATTAATAACGGCAATCTCAATCCACCTCACTCCCACTCGATCGTCGCCGGCGGTTTGCCCGAGATGTCGTACACCACGCGGTTGATGCCGCGGACTTCATTGATGATCCGGTTGCTGACCTTGCCCAGCAGACTGTGCGGCAGCTCCGCCCAGTGCGCGGTCATGAAGTCCTGGGTTTCCACCGCGCGCAGCGCGACGACGTATTCGTAGGTGCGACCGTCGCCCATCACGCCCACGCTCTTGACCGGCAGGAACACGGCGAAGGCCTGGCTGGTCTTGTCGTACCAGTCCGCGGCGCGCAGTTCGTCGATGAAGATCGCGTCGGCGCGGCGCAGCAGGTCGGCGTATTCGTGCTTCACTTCGCCGAGGATGCGCACCCCCAGACCGGGGCCGGGGAAGGGATGGCGATAGACCATGTCGTGCGGCAGGCCGAGCGCCACCCCGAGTTCCCGGACTTCGTCCTTGAACAGGTCGCGTAGCGGCTCAAGCAGCTTCAGGCCGAGGGTCTCGGGCAGGCCGCCGACGTTGTGGTGGCTCTTGATCGTGTGCGCCTTCTTGCTCTTGGCACCGCCGGACTCGATCACATCGGGGTAGATCGTGCCCTGGGCGAGCCACTTCGCGTTCGGAAGCTTCCTGGCCTCGGCCTGGAACACCTCGACGAACTCGCGACCGATGATCTTGCGCTTCTGCTCGGGGTCGGTGACGCCCTTCAGGTGCCCCATGAACTGCCCGGAGGCATCGACATGGACCACCTTGGCGTGGAGCCGGCCGGCGAACATCTCCATGACCATCCGGCCTTCATTGAGGCGCAGCAGGCCGTGATCGACGAACACGCAGGTGAGCTGGTCGCCGATCGCGCGGTGGATCAGGGCGGCCGCCACGGAAGAATCGACGCCGCCCGACAGGCCGAGGATGACGTCCTCGTCGCCCACCTGCTCGCGGATCTTGTGCACCGCCTCCTCGATGTAGTCGGGCATGTTCCAGTCGCAGCCGCAGCCGCAGATGTCGTGCACGAAGCGGGCGATCATCTCCTTGCCCTTGATCGTGTGCGTGACTTCGGGGTGGAACTGCACGCCGTAGAAGCCGCGCGCCTCGTCGGCCATCGCCGCGATCGGGGTGGATTCGTTGCTGCCGATGACCTTGAAGCCTGGCGGCAGCCCGGTGACCTTGTCGCCGTGGCTCATCCACACGTCGAGCAGGCCATGGCCTTCGGCGTTGCTGCGGTCCTCGATGCCCTCGAACAGCTTCGAGTGTCCGCGCGCGCGCAGCTCGGCGTAGCCGAACTCGCGCGTAGCCGAGCTTTCGACCTTGCCGCCGAGTTGCGAGGCCATGGTCTGCATGCCGTAGCAGATGCCCAGCACCGGCACGCCAAGTTCGAACACCGCCTGCGGTGCGCGCCAGTCTTCGGCTTCATAGACCGAGTTCGGCCCGCCGGACAGGATCACACCCTGGGCGCCGAAAGCGCGCACGAATTCGTCGGACACATCGAAGGGATGCAGTTCGCAATACACCTGCTGCTCGCGCACCCGGCGGGCGATGAGCTGGGAGACCTGGGAGCCGAAGTCGAGGATGAGGATTTTCTGGTGAGCCATGAGCGCGAAGGTCTCCAGCGTCGAAAAAAGGAAAGGCGGCCTGTGACAGCCGCCCGTCGTTGCGGTCAGCGCCGATCAGCTGATCTGGTAGTTGGGCGCTTCCTTGGTGATCTGCACGTCATGGACGTGGGATTCGCGCATGCCTGCCGAGCTGATTTCGACGAACTCGGCGCGCGCGTGCAGGGTCGGGATGTCGGCACTGCCGAGGTAGCCCATGGAGGCGCGCAACCCGCCGATGAGTTGATGGATCACGGCGGTGACCGCTCCCTTGTAGGGAACCCGACCTTCGATCCCCTCAGGCACGAGCTTGTCGATGTTGCCGGTGTTCTCGTCCTGGAAGTAACGGTCGGCCGCCCCTTTCTGCATCGCCCCGAGCGAGCCCATGCCACGGTAGGCCTTGTAGGAACGCCCCTGGAACAGCACGGTCTCGCCCGGCGCTTCCTCGGTGCCGGCGAACAGGCCACCCAGCATGACCACGTCGGCCCCCGCTGCGATCGCCTTGGCGATGTCGCCCGAGAAGCGGATGCCGCCGTCGGCGATCATCGGCACACCGCTACCGGCCAGCGCGTTGGCCACGTTGTCGATTGCGGTGATCTGCGGCACGCCGACCCCGGCGACGATGCGCGTGGTGCAGATCGAGCCCGGGCCGATGCCGACCTTGACCCCGTCGGCGCCGACATCGACCAGCGCGCGTGCGGCATTTGCAGTGGCGATGTTGCCGCCGACGACCTCGATCTGCGGGAAGCGTTTCTTGACCCAGTTCACGCGATCGAGCACACCTTGCGAATGGCCGTGCGCGGTATCAACCACGATCATGTCGACGCCCGCATCGGCGAGGCGTTCGGCGCGCTCTTCGGTGCCTTCGCCGACCCCGATCGCGGCCGCCACCCGCAGCCGGCCCTGCTCGTCCTTGGCCGCAAGCGGGTGCTCGGTGGCCTTCATCATGTCCTTGACGGTAATCAGCCCGCACAACTCTCCGGCATCGTTCAGGACCAGCACGCGCTCGAGACGATGCACGCGGAGCAGTTCCCGCGCCTCATCCAGGCTCGCCCCTTCGCGCACGGTGACCAGGCGGTCCTGCGGCGTCATCACCGCCGACACCTGCTGGTCCAGCCGGGTCTCGAAGCGGGTGTCACGGTTGGTAACGATCCCCACCACTTTTCCCCCGGCTACCACCGGCACGCCGGAAAAGCGGTGCTGACGCTGCAACGCAATCGCCTCGCCGACCGTCATCGTCGGGGCGATCGTGATCGGATCCTTGAGAATGCCGGACTCGTGGCGCTTGACCTTGTGCACCTCGGCGGCCTGCTCGGCCGGGGTCAGGTTCTTGTGCATCACCCCGATGCCGCCCTCCTGTGCCAGAGCGATGGCCAGGCGGCTTTCGGTAACGGTGTCCATCGCGGCGGACACCAGCGGAATGTTGAGGCGGATGCGGCGCGTGACCTGGCTCTGCAGGCTCACATCGCGCGGAAGAACCGTGGAGTGGGCAGGAACGAGAAGGACGTCATCGAAGGTCAGCGCCTTCTGGATCACTCGCATGGTTTTTTTCCTTTCGACCAAATCCGCATTATACAGAGGCCCCCATCACCATGTAAGCGACCCGATCCGGAGATCGCCGATGGTCCGAGCGCGCGCTTTCCAGCGCGGTCTTGCGCGCTGCCGCGCAGAGTTCAGCTCTCGCCCTCGGCGGAGCCGCCGCCTTTTTTCATCACCTTGCCTTCGTCCGCCCGTTTCTTGCGCACTGCCTTCGGATCAGCGATCAGGGGACGGTAGATCTCGACCCGGTCACGGTCGCGCACCTCGGCGTCCGCCCTGACCAGCCGGGAAAAAATGCCAAGCTTGTTCCGCCGCTCGAGTTCGATGTCCGGATACCTGTCGAGCAGGCCGGAGGCCGCGATCGCATCGTGCACGGTCGAACCTTCGGGTACCCGGACCTGCACCAGTTCCTGGCGCTGCGGCAGCGCATACACCACTTCGACATCGACCATCGTGCTCATCCTCATCCCCTTCCGTAAATCTGCCCGGCGCGCTTGACGAAGGAATCGACGAAGGTATTGGCGATGTGATTGAACACCGGCCCCAGCACTTTTTCGAGCAGCTTGCTGGAAAACTGGTAGTGCAGGCTGAACTCGATCTTGCAGGCGGTATCGCCGAGCGGGGTGAATAGCCAGTGCCCGTCAAGGTGGGTGAAGGGCCCATCGGTGAGGCGCAGCTTCATTTCGGTCGGGTAACGTTTGGTGTTCTCCGTACTGAAATGCGCCTTGATCCCGTGATAGTTGATGTGGATGGTGGCCGCGGTCAGTGTATCGGTTCGCGCGCGGACCTCGGTGCCGCCGCACCAAGGCAGAAACGAGGGATAGTCCTCGCAGTGGTCGACAAGCTCGAACATCTGCGTGGGGGTAAATTCGATCAGTACCAGCTTCTTGACATCGGCCATGAAACAATCGTCGAGCGGTGTGTGCATCGGACAGAACGAGGGCGCATCCGAGCTGTTAAAATGCGCGATTCTACCGCATGCAGGCATGCCCGTCCGCAGGGCACGCACCGCGTCCGAAGGATTTCCACATCATGAGCATCATCGAGAACCGCAAGGCCCACCACGACTACTCCATCGAGGGAAGGCACGAAGCCGGCATCGTCCTCGAGGGCTGGGAGGTCAAGGCCATCCGCGCCGGCCGTGCGAACATCAAGGAATCCTACGTCATCATCCGCAACGAGGAAATTTTCCTGTTCGGCATGCACATCACGCCACTGGCCACGGCATCGAGCCATGTCAGCCACGATCCGACGCGAACCCGCAAGCTGTTGCTACACAAAAAGGAAATTGCCCGCCTGATCGGCAAGGTCGAACGGGCGGGCTATACCCTGGTCCCGCTCGACCTGCACTACGTCAAGGGCCGCATCAAGCTGGAGATCGGGCTTGCCAAGGGCAAGAAGCTGCACGACAAGCGCGAAGACGAGAAGAAAAAGGACTGGGAGCGCGAAAAGCAGCGCCTGATGCGGGTCAAGGCCTGAGCCTTACAGCAGCCACAACGGCAGCACACCGACGGCAAGCAGCAGCAGCCACGCCAGCACACCGAGGCTGGTCACCTGCACCGCCATATCGGTGGCATCGACGTCCTCGCGCACCCGCAGCAGACGCCGGACCCCGTGATGAACCAACACCCCCGATGCCGCCAGTGCCAGCAGCGCGAACATCACCACCAGCCAGGGCTGGTCGAAAAACAGCGCCAGCGACGACAGCCACAGCGGCACCGGAGAGATCGACGCCACCATGTAGGCATCATGCAGATTACCGCTTGCCCCCTTGGCGATCGCGGCCTCGCGGATCGATCCGGCCATCAGGGGGACGCTAAGATGCTCGACGACAAAAAAAAGCATCGCCGCCAGCAGCCAGTTTTCATGGCTGGCATCGGGAAACACGCTCGCACCGACGCCGGTGGATGCGTACAGGATCATCAGCGGCGGCAGCAGGGACAGCGGCAGCACCAGGCGCAGGAACATCGTGCCCATCTCCGGCCGGCGACGCTCGATCTCGTCCCAGCCGGCGTGAGTTGAAACCAGCATCTGCGGAAATTGCATCAGGTTCATGATCACGCCCTCCTTGCGCCAATCGGCTCTTGGTGTACCGCCGGAAACCCGGTAAGGCACCGCCCAAGATAGATACATCACACTCTGATATTAGACTTCACCCATGTAAATGCAAGGACGGCTTCGCAAGCCGGCCCCCTACGATTAAAATTTCGACATCATGGAAATTCCACTCGAAAAAGCAGAATTCGAAACGCTCGCCGACTTTCGCTATCAGTTGCGCAAGTTCCTGCGTTTTTCCGAACTGCTGACCCGCCGCCACGGCATCACCAACCTGCAGTATCTGCTGCTGCTGCAGATCAAGGGCTTTCCCGGCCGCGATTGGGCTCAGGTCGGGGAACTGGCCGAGCGCCTGCAGGCGCACCAGCACGGCGTGGTGTCACTCATTTCCCGCTGTGAAAAGCTTGGCCTGGTGGAACGCCGGCCGGGGCGTGAAGATCGCCGCGCGGTCGAAGTGCACCTGACCACGGCCGGAGAGGCTCTGGTCGCCCGCATTGCCGATCGTCACCGCCAGGAGCTGAAGGAACTCGAAGGCGTGTTTCACGAAGTGGTCACGCACTTGCGTTGAATGCCCGTGCGCCGGGGTTGCGCACTGCAGCCACGCGCAGAGCGGGCGGGAGCCGTCAGAGATCGGGGGTTTGCGCCAGTCCGTTTTCCACCGCATAGACGGCAGCCTGCACCCGGCTGCTCAGATTGAGCTTGCGCAGCATGTTCTGAACGTGGATCTTGACCGTGCTTTCAGCCACGTCGAGGGCACGGGCGATTTCCTTGTTGCTCTGACCGCGGGCGACGTACTGCAGGATTTCACGTTCGCGCGGCGACAGCTTGTCGAGATCCCCGCCTTCGACCCCCGCCGCTTGCGCTGCGCCCGCAGCAATGCGCCCGATCCGCGCGCTCCCTCGCGGCTCCTGAGCGACGGCGCCGCGCACTCCGTTGAGCAGCTTGCCCATCATCTGTGGCGACACCACCGATTCTCCCTGAGCCGCGGTATTGATCGCGGACACCAGTGTCTCGGCCTGGATGTTCTTCAGCAGATAGCCGCAGGCGCCGACACGCAGGGTATCGATCAGGTCGTCGGCATCTTCGGACACGGTCAGCATCAGCACCCGTGATTCGGGCGATTCCTCGAGGATCAGCCGTGCCGTCTCGCACCCCGACAGACCGGGCATGTTCAGATCGAGCAGCACGACTTCGGGCCGGAACTGCGCGGCCAGGTGGATGCCTTCACGGCCATCGCCCGCTTCGCCCACCACCTCGAATTCCGGGTAGCTCTGCAGCAACGAGCGGATCCCGCTGCGAAAAAGCGTATGGTCATCGACCAGGAGGACACGAATCGCGCTTGCCTTCATGCTGCTACCTTGTTGTTGGTCCTGGGCAGCTGCAGCCGCAGCTCGGTTCCGCGCCCCGGCGACGAGCGCACGGCAAAGTGGCCGCCGATCCGCAGCGCGCGCTCGCGCATGATCTGCAGGCCAATATGGGCTTCACCACCATCATTGACCGCCTGCCCTTCGACGAAGCCGACCCCGTCATCGCGCACCGTCACCGACAGCCCGTGCCGCCCGCGACGCAGGCTGACCGACACCGAGCTCGCATTGGCGTGTTTGCGCACATTGGACAGCGCTTCCTGGACGATGTACAGAACCTGGGTCTCGGCTTCGGGGTCGAGCGGCGCACCATCGCCCTGGACCTCGAGATCGGTGGCAACGCCGGTTTGTTCGGCGAGCCGCCTCAGCGCCGCCGCGATCGCGGCATCCAGATCCTGCTGCTCGACGCGGGTGCGGAAGTGCACCAGCAGTTCCCGCACATCCTCGTAGCTCTCCTGGATGCCGCGCCGCAACATGTCGACCGTATTGCGGACATCCTGTTCCTTGTCTTCGGCCAGCGCGCGCTCCAGCATCTGCACCTGCAGGTTGAGGAAGGCCAGCCCCTGGGCGATCGAGTCGTGCAGTTCGCGTGCGAGCAGGTTGCGCTCTTCGGAGACCGCCAGTTCGCGCTCACGCGCATGAAGGCGCTGGTTCTCGATCGCGATACCCAGCTGCTGCCCGAGGGTTTCGAGCAGCTGCGAATCCTGTTCGCTGATCGAGGTCGGGGTCGCGAAAAACAGGTTGAACACCCCCAGCGGGCGCTTGTTGGCCGTGATCGACGTTGCCGAGACGGTCTGAAACCCAGCGCGGGCGCACGCGTCGCGCGTCAGGTCGAGGCTTCCCTCACGCACATCCAGCGCCAACGAACGCCCCCCCTGCACCACTTCTCCGCAGGCGCACTCGCCGCACGCGAGCACTTCCTCGCGGTCGAGAAAATCATCCGCAAGGCCATCGTGCACGATCATGCACAGATTGCGCGACTCCAGATCGAGCAGGCGCGCCGAACCCGCGGTCGCTCCCATGGTTTTCTGCACGCGCTCGAGGAAGCCTCGGCACAAGGAATCGACGTCGTTGGGCTCACGCAGGAAACCGACGATGTCGTACAGGATCCTGAGCTCGCGATTCCGGCTTTCGAGGCTCCGCGTCTTCGCATCCACACGCTCTTCGAGCGTGGCATAGAGGTCCTGGAGGTGTGCCGCCATCTGGTTGAAGCCCACGGACAATTCGCCGAATTCATCATTGGCGAGCACCGGCACGCGCGCATCGAAATCTTCTTTTTCCATCCGCTTGACGCCCACCTGGAGTTCGTAAAGCGGCCGGATCACGGTCAGGAAGAAAAAGCGCAGCAGCACGAAAGTGCCGATCACCGCCAGCACCACAAGCCCCACCTGGGACGCGCGCAGGATGTTGGTGT
Source organism: Thauera chlorobenzoica (assembly GCF_001922305.1). Lineage (NCBI taxonomy): Bacteria > Pseudomonadati > Pseudomonadota > Betaproteobacteria > Rhodocyclales > Zoogloeaceae > Thauera > Thauera chlorobenzoica. The sequence continues at coordinate 2,776,198 of NZ_CP018839.1, read as the reverse complement.
TGCGCCCGTAGCTGTGTTCCATGCGCAGCACGATGTCATCGATCGTGGCCACCGCGGCCGCGACCTGGGCGTCGAAGTCAAGCGCCTTCGCGTGAAGCATCGCCGGTGTCGGCGTATTCACGACATCCTCGAGGATCGGGCGCAGGCGCTTCCGCCAGTCTTCGTACAAACGCTCGACATCCTCCGGGATGCCGTCGTCCCGGGGCAGGAAGAGCGGGCGTTTGGGGTCGCCTGCGCGCAGATTGACGAGTACGTTTTCGAATTCGTCCACCCGCTGCCGGAGGTCGACGGCAAACGTCGCCGAAGGGATCTGGCCGAGCTCGTCGGTGCGGGCCAGATGGTGGGCGAGCCGGTACATGCGCATGCGCAGGCTGCCCGCGTCGTTGATCGCCGCCGCGGCCCCTTCCAGGTGCCAGGAAATAAACAGCGTCAGTCCGATTGCGGTCAGCGCGGCCAGGAAGAAACCGAGCAGGATCGCCGTAATCTTGACCGACAGCCCGGAGCCGCGCAGCAACATCAAAGTAGATTGAGTCGAATTCATTCGCGCAAGCTAGGGCCAAACAGCCCGAAAGGCAAGACGCGCGACGGTAAATCCGCCGCGCGCCTTGCCCTGCCTGCGCGGAAGGTCAGGACTGACGTGCTTCGACGCGACGCTTGGTCCGGACGATCTGGTAGGCGCGACCCAGATAGTTGAACGGCGCGGTCAGGATGTGCACCAGGCGGGTGAAGGGGAAGACCAGGAACACCGTCATGCCGAAGAAGATGTGGGCGCGGAAGATCGGATCGACCACCTCCATCAGCTCGGGCTGCGGGTTCAGCAGCAGCACGCTCTTGACCCACTCGGCCAGCGCCAGCATCACCGCCGGATCACCATTGTTGGCATGACCGATCGAGAACGGAATCGTGCTCAGCCCCAGGATCAGGGTGATCATCAGCCAGGTGATCACGAACACGTCGCTGCGGCGGCTGTTGAGACGGATGCGCGGGTTGTACATGCGGCGATACCACAGGAAGCTGCCGCCGAGCAGGCACATCGTACCGAACACCAGGCCGGCCCAGATCGCGATCCACTGGTGGGTCAGGTCGGACACGCCGAGCGCCAGCCACAGGCCGTGCGGCAGCACCAGACCGGCGAAGTGGCCAAGGAAGATCATCAGGATGCCGACGTGGAACAGGTTGCTCGCCACCAGCATGCCCGACTTCGACAGCAGCATCGACGAGTCGGTCTTCCAGGTGTATTGCTCGTTGTCGTAACGGATCCAGCTGCCGATCACGAACACGGTCAGACAGATATAGGGATAGACCCCGAAAATCAGTTTGGTCAAAGACATGTTGCTCTCCTCAGGCTGCCAGTTTGGCGAGCGAGCTGTGGTTTTCGATGACGCGGACGAGCGCGGCGTACGGGCTCTCCGCCTTTTCCAGGTTGGACGCCAGCACGTTGAAGACCTTGACGGCGTCGGTCAGGAAGACCCGCGCCTCGGTTTCCTCGAGTTGCGAGACGAACTCCAGCATCATCGGCAGATAATCGGGAATTTCGTGCTCGTCGTGCTGCAGACCGAACGACTTGTAGTACTCCGACAGGTCGATCAGCGCCGGACCACGGTTCTTGTCGTCGCCGAAAACATGGTGGGTCAGATGCAGGCTGTGCTCGGGGGTCAGATCGAAGGTCTTGACGTAGCTGCCCTCGAGCTCGGTCTGATCCTGGGCCAGTGCCCAATCGATGAAGCCCGCGATACGCGCATGCTCACCGGCCGAAAACAGCCGATCGCGGTCGATCGACTCGACCAGCCCGAGCGCACCGCCCTTCTCGGCGGCGGCGCTGCGCAGGTCATCGATGATCTCGCCGCCCGGATAGTCGAGCAGTACGGCCAGCAGTTTGTAGGTTTGCATCGCTGCAACTCCTTTTTCAGTAGTGCTCGCCGGTGACGTCGTGCTCGGTGGCATTGGGAGCCATCAGGCGCGACTCGACCGTGTCCTTGCGGCGCTCGGGGAACAGCGAGTTCGGCGAGATACCGACCGAAGACTCGTTGCCGAAGCTGAAGCCGACCTGGCCCTGGAATCCGTAGTAGTCGTCCAGGCGCATCTCTTCCTTCGAGGTCGGGATGACGAAGCGGTCTTCGTAGTTGGCGATCGCGAGGTAGCGGTACATTTCCTTCGCCATGCCCTCGGTCATGCCGATCGCGTCGAGCGCACGGGTATCGGCCTTGCCTTCGACGTGGACCGAGCGCTGGTAGGAACGCATCGCGATCATGCGGTTGAGCGCATCGACGATCGGCTTTTCCTCGCCGGCAGTCAGCAGGTTGGCCAGGTACTGCACCGGCAGGCGCATCGCGGAGGCTTTCGGGATGACGCCGTCGGCTTCGGTCGGCAGCGACTTCTGGTCGATCTGCGACTGCACCGGCGACAGCGGCGGCACGTACCAGATCATCGGCAGGGTGCGGTACTCGGGGTGGAGCGGGAAGGCGATCTTCCACTGCACGGCCATCTTGTAGATCGGCGACTTCTGCGCGGCGAGGATCCAGTCGTCGCTGATCCCGTCCTTCTTCGCCTGCTCGATGACCTTCGGGTCGAACGGGTCGACGAACATGCTCAGGTGCTGCTGATAGAGGTCGGTGGTCTTGTCCGTGCCGGCCGCGGCGGAGATCTTGTCGGCATCGTAGAGGATGATGCCGTTGTAGCGGATGCGGCCGACGCAGGACTCCGAGCACACCGTCGGCAGACCGTTCTCGACGCGCGGATAGCAGCCCACGCACTTCTCGGCCTTCGACGATTCCCAGTTGAAGAACACCTTCTTGTACGGGCAACCGGAGATGCACATCCGCCAGCCGCGGCAGCGGTCCTGGTCGGCGAGCACGATACCGTCTTCCTCGCGCTTGTAGAGCGCGCCCGACGGGCACGAAGCCACACAGGCCGGGTTCATGCAGTGGTTGCAGATCCGCGGCAGGTAGAGGTGGAAGGTGTTCTCGAACTGCTTGTACATTTCCTTCTCCATGTTGGAGAAGTTCTTGTCACGCGCACGGGAGGCGAATTCACCAGCGAGGTCGTCTTCCCAGTTCGGCCCCCAGGTGATCTTGTCCATCTTCTCGCCGGTGATCTGCGACACCGGGCGCGCGGTCGGCGCCGCTTCGGACAGCGGCGCGTTTTGCAGACGGGCGTAGTCGTAGGTGAAGGGCTCGTAGTAGTCGTCGATCTGCGGCAGGTTGGGGTTGGCGAAGATCTGCACGATCTTCCTCAGCCGGCCGCCGGCCTTCAGTTCGAGCTTGCCGTTGACCTTGGTCCAGCCGCCCTTCCACTTTTCCTGATTTTCCCATTCCTTCGGATAACCGATGCCGGGCTTGGACTCGACGTTGTTGAACCAGGCGTATTCGACGCCCTTGCGGTTGGTCCACACGTTCTTGCAGGTCACCGAGCAGGTGTGGCAACCGATGCACTTGTCGAGGTTGAACACCATCGCGAATTGCGCGCGGATTTTCATGTGTTTCTCCAGTCTGGGGCGAGCATCCGGCAGCCGGGATTCCCGTGACTGCCCGATCCCACCCGAAAGCTCTTACGTTTGCGGATTCCCGGAGGGGGGTGCAGCGGGGCGTCCCCGCCGCACCTCGACCCTTGCTCCTTATTTCTTGCCGATACCCACCGGGTTGCGCTGGGCTTCGCGTTCAGGCGTCAGCGGACGCTCCAGCCAGTCGATGTCCTGGTCCTCGATCTTGTGGATCACCACGACTTCGTCACGCTGGCAACCGACGGTGCCGTAGTAGTTGAAGCTGTAGGACAGTTGCGCATAGCCGCCGACCATGTTGGTCGGCTTGACGATGACGCGGGTCACCGAGTTCAGGATGCCGCCACGCTTGCCGGTGGTGTTCGAGCCGGGCACGTTCACGTTCTTTTCCTGGGCGTGGTACATGATCGCCATGCCGCGCGGAATGCGCTGCGACACCACCGCACGGCACACCGTCGCACCGTTGCCGTTGATCGCCTCGACCCAGTCGTTGTCCTTGATGCCGATGCTCGCCGCCTCGTCCTCGGACAGCCAGACGTACGGGCCGCCGCGGAACAGGTTGAGCATGCGCAGGTTGTCCTGGTAGCTGGAGTGGATGCCCCACTTGGAGTGCGGGGTGATCCACGACAGGGTCAGGTGCGGCTTCTTCTTCACGCTGTCGGGCACCATCTCGTGCGCCTTCAGGTCGACCGGCGGCTTGTAGGCGCAGAAGCCTTCGCCGAAGTCGAGGAACCACTCGTGGTCCTGGTAGAAGTGGGCACGGCCGGTCAGGGTACGGAACGGGATGTGCTCGTGGATGTTGGTGTACCCGGCGGTGTAGGACACGGTCTCGGACTCGATCCCCGACCAGGTCGGCGCGGTGATGATCTTGCGCGGCTGGGCGACGATGTCGCGGAAGGTGATCTTGTCCTCGTGACGGCCGGCGTACAGGTGGTGGTGGTCGATGCCGGTCTTCTTCGACAGCGCACTCCACGACTTGTGCGCCACTTCGCCGTTGGTCTCCGGCGCCATGCGCATCACCGAGTCGCAGACGTAGATGTCTTCTTCGAGCGAAGGCATGCCCTTCGAGACACCCTCAACCTGCACCGGGTAGTTGCACTTCTTGAGCTCTTCGTACTCCTGGGTGGTATCCCAGTCGATGCCCTTGACGTTGTTGCCGAGCTTGACCATCAGCGGGCCGAGCGCGATGTACTTGTTGTAGATCTGGCTGTAATCGCGCTCCACCAGCTTGATCAGCGGCATCGTCTTGCCCGGGATCGGCTCGCACTCGCCGTGCTTCCAGTCCTTGCCCACCCCCATCGGCGTGGCCAGTTCCTGTGCCGAGTCGTGCTGCATCGGCAGCGCGACGATGTCCTTGCGGGTGCCCAGGTGCTTGGCCGCAAGGCCGGTGAAGGTCTTCGCCAGGGTGCGGAAGATCTGCCAGTCGGACTTCGACTCCCAGCCCGGGGTCACCGCCTCACCCAGCGGGTGGATGAACGGGTGCATGTCGGTGGTGTTGAGGTCGTTCTTCTCGTACCAGGTCGCCGTCGGCAGGATGATGTCGGAGTAGGCGCCGGTCGAGTTCAGGCGGAAGTTGATATCCACCATCAGGTCGAGCTTGCCGGTGGGGCCGTGCTCGTGCCACTTCACTTCCTTGCAGTTGTTGCCGGCGCCGCCTTCCTGCATGACGCCGTTCTGGGCGCCGAGGAGGTGCTTGAGGAAGTACTCGTGGCCCTTGGCCGAGGTGCCAATGAGGTTGGCGCGCCACACGATCAGGTTGCGCGGCCAGTTTTCCTCGGCATCCGGGTCGGCGAAGGCGACATCGAGCTTGCCCGACTTGAGCTGATCGACGACATACTTCGACACGCTCGCCTCGTCGCTGGCGCCGGCGCGCTCGGCTTCGGCGGCGAGCTCCATCGGGTTGCGGTTGAAGTGCGGCGCCGAGGGCAGCCAGCCCATGCGCACCGCCTTGACGTTGTAGTCGGCGAGCGACGAACCCTTGTTGCGGTTCGGGCCGGCCGGCGACAGCAGCTCGTCGGCGTTGATGGTCTCGTAGCGCCACTGGTCGGTGTGGAAATACCAGTAGGAGGTCGAGTTCATGTGGCGCGGCGGACGCTGCCAGTCGAGAGCGAACGCGATCGGCGCCCAGCCGGCCTGCGGGCGCAGCTTTTCCTGACCCACGTAGTGCGCCCAGCCACCGCCGGTCTGACCGACGCAACCGCACATGTGCAGCAGGTTCATGATCGAGCGGTAGGCAAGATCGTTGTGGTACCAGTGGTTGATCGCCGCGCCCATGATGACCATGGACCTGCCCTTGGTCTTCGAAGCGTTGTCGGCGAACTCGCGGCCGGTACGCTCGAGGTCGGCGGCCTTGACGCCGGTCTGCTTCGCCGCCCAGGCCGGGGTGTAGGCGACGCTGGCGTCGTCGTAGGACTTGGCGACGTTGCCGCCACCGAGGCCGCGGTCGATACCGTACTGGGCGATCTGCATGTCGAACACCGAGGTGACGAACACTTCTTCGCCGCTCGCCAGCTTCAGGCGACGCACCGGCACGTTGCGGTACAGCAGTTCCTTCTCGCCCGGCACGAAGTGCGGGAAGCCCACCGAGACGACCTCGTCACGGCTGTCGATGCACGACAGTTCGGCTTCGGTCTCGCCCTGCTCGGCACCGGCCTTCTCGAGCAGGTTCCACTTGCCTTCCTCACCCCAGCGGAAACCGATCGAGCCGTTGGGCGCAATATAGCGGCCGCTCTTCTTGTCGAAGACGATGGTCTTCCACTCGGGGTTGTTGGCTTCGCCGAGGCTGCCGTCGAAGTCGGAGGCGCGCAGGTTGCGGTCGCTGACGTAGCCTTCGCCGTGCTTGCGCAGGACGACCTGCATCGGCAGGTCGGTGTACTTGCGCGCGTATTCCTGGAAGTACGGGTCCTGCTTGTTGATGTAGAACTCTTTCAGCGCGACGTGGCCCATCGCCAGGAAGGCGGCGGCGTCGGTGCCCTGCTTGACCGGCATCCACAGGTCGGCGAACTTCACGTATTCCGCGTAGTCCGGGGCCATCGACACGATCTTGGCGCCCTTGTAGCGCACTTCGGTGGCGAAGTGGGCGTCCGGGGTACGGGTCATCGGCAGGTTCGCGCCGGTGATGATCAGGTAGGTCGAGTTGTACCAGTCAGCCGCTTCCGGCACGTCGGTCTGCTCGCCCCAGACCTGGGGCGATGCCGCCGGCAGGTCGCAGTACCAGTCGTAGAACGAGCCACAGGCGCCGCCGATCAGCGACAGGTAACGTGCGCCGGCAGCGTAGGAAATCATCGACATCGCCGGAATCGGCGAGAAGCCGTAGATGCGGTCCGGGCCCCACTTCTTGATCGTGTACACGTTGGCCGCGGCGACGATCTCGGTGACCTCGTCCCAGCTCGTGCGCACGAAGCCGCCCAGGCCGCGCACGTGCACGTACTTGTCGCGCTTGGCCGGATCCTTCTGGATCGCTTCCCAGGCCTCGACCGGGTCGCGGCCCGCCTTGCGCTCGGCACGATACAGATCGAGCAGGCGACCGCGGATCATCGGGTGCTTGATGCGGTGCGGCGAATACAGGTACCACGAGAACGAGGCGCCACGCTGGCAGCCACGCGGTTCGTGGTTGGGGAGGTCCTCACGGGTGCGCGGGTAATCGGTCTGCTGCATCTCGAACGACACCAGGCCGTTCTTCACGAAGATCTTCCACGAACAACCGCCGGTGCAGTTCACACCGTGGGTGGAGCGCACCACCTTGTCATGGCGCCAGCGGTTGCGGTAGGCATCCTCCCAGTTGCGGTCTTCATTGGTGACGATGCCATGCCCGTTCGAGAAGGTGTCTTTGACCTTGTCGAAAAACCTCAGGCGATCGAGAAAATGACTCATGGTTTACTCCTTTCAAGTCGTCGTTCCGATGCGGAAGGGCGATCGGTGATCCGAAGGGTGGAAAGTGTTCAGGGGTTGCGGATGTAGGCGTTCTTGCGCAGGTAGAACCACCAGTTGATGACCACGCACAGGGCATAGAACACCGCGAAGCCGTACATCGCATTCTCCGGCGAGCCGGCCTTGATCTGGCCGCCGATGACCACCGGAGCGATGAACGAACCGTAGGCCGCGACCGCCGAGGTCCAGCCCAACGCCGGGCCGCGCTGATCCTGGTCGAACACGAAGCCGATGGTGCGGAAGGTGGAGCCGTTACCGATCCCGGATGCAGCGAACAGGACCACGAACAGCGCCATGAACGTGAAGAAGTGCTCTTCGGGCGTCGCCGACTGATAGGCGAGGAACATCACGTAGCCGGTCGCAGCCGAGGCGATGACGAGCACGATCGAAATCCACTGGGTGACGATCGAACCGCCCAGCTTGTCCGAAATCCAGCCACCCACCGGACGGATCAGTGCGCCGACGAAGGGGCCGATCCAGGCGTACATCAGCGCCGAAGGTGCGTTCGGGTTCTTCGCATGGACCCAGGCCTGGGTGCCGGCGTCGAACACGTGGGTGTTGCCGAAGATCACCGTGATCGACAGCGGCAGCGCCATCGAAAAACCGATGAAGGAGCCGAAGGTCACCACGTAGAGCGCGGTCATCGACCAGGTGTGCTTGTTGCCGAAAATCGCGAACTGCTTGTTCAGGTTGGCCTTCATCTCGCCGCTGGCGACCGCCTTCATGCCATACAGCGTGCCCACGATCACCAACGGCAGCACCACCCACATGCCGTTGCCCGAAAGCAGGCCGGAGCCGCTCGGCGCGGGCAGGTAGAGGTACAGGCCGATCGCCGACACCACCAGCGCGATGCCGTAGAACAGCACGATCTTGCTCATCGCCGCGCCGGTCGAGCCGATGTTGGGCGACACCGTGAGCAGGTTGTTCATGCCGAACCAGCCGATCACCGCCAGCGGCACCAGCAGCAGCAGCCAGACGAAACCGGCGTTCTGGACCCAGGTCGGGGTCCCCGCGGCGATCTTGCCGATCAGCGTCGCCGAATCCTTCACCAGCGGGATCGCATCGCCGCCGAAGGCACCGAACAGGGCGACGGTCATCACCGCCGGGATCAGCAACTGCATGGTGGTGACGCCGAAGTTGCCCAAGCCGGCATTGAGCCCGAGCGCGGTCCCCTGCAGGCGCTTCGGGAAGAAGGTGCTGATGTTCGACATCGAGCAGGCGAAGTTGCCGCCACCGATCCCCGAAAGCAGCGCCAGCAGCTGGAACACCCACAGCGGCGTAGACGTATCCTGGAGCGCGACACCGGTGCCGAAAGCGGGAATCATCAGCAGCGCGGTCGTGAGCCACACCGTGTTGCGCCCGCCGCAGATGCGGATGAAGAAGGACGCCGGAATACGCAGCGTGGCGCCGGACAGGCCGGAGATGGCCGCAATGGTGAACAGCTCGTCCGGTTTGAACGGGAAGCCGGCATTGGCCATCTGCACCGTGATGATCCCCCACATCAGCCACACGGCGAAGCCGCACAGCAGGCTGGGGATCGAAATCCACAGGTTGCGGTTGGCGATCCGGGCTCCCTTCTCCCGCCAGAAGGCTTCGTCCTCCGGGCGCCAGTCGGCGATATCGACCGAACTGGTGCTGACCGGCGCTACCGCAGTGGCGGCGTTCGCTGCTTTCATGTAACCGACTCCTCGTTGTCTTTGCTTTGCTTGATTCAGGCCTTGACCGGCTGCGGAGCGGTCTCATGACCGTCCAGCACGTCGGTGCGGCGAACTTCGGTGAGATACATCCAGATCAGCGACACCCAGGTCACGCCGTAGAGCAGCATGAAGGCGCTGGAGCGCACGCCGGTCAGATCGAGCAGCGCTCCGAACATGATCGGCAGCAGGAAGCCGCCCATGCCGCCCACCAGGCCGACGATGCCCGACACCGCGCCGATGTCGCGCGGGAACTCGTTGGAGATGTACTTGAACACCGAAGCCTTGCCGAACGCCCAGGCCACGCCGACGATGAACATCAGCAGGGTGAAGAACCACACGTTGTGGTGAATCTCGAAGCTGCGCACGCCATCGACGGTGCGGACGCTGAATTCGGTATGCGGGTAGGACAGCAGGAACAGGCAGATCCACGACACCCACATCACCCACCAGGTCACCTTGTGCGCACCGTACTTGTCCGACAGCCAGCCGCCGACGGCGCGCAGCACGCCACCCGGCAGCGAGAAACACGCCGCGAGCAAGGCCGCGACCTCGATCCCCAGACCGAATTCGGCCACGTAGTACTTGGTCATCCACAGCGCGAGCCCGACGTAGCCGCCGAACACGATGGAGTAGTACTGGCAGTATTTCCACACCCTGGGGTCCTTCAGCACCCGGAGTTGATCGCGGAAGGTCACCGACGAGTGCACCCGGTGCTCCGGATCGTCGTAGGAGAAAAACCAGAACGCGAGAGCGGTGATCAGCATCGCCACCGCATAGACCTGGGGAACGACCTGCCAGCCGAAAGCCACCACCATCGCCGGGGCGACGAACTTGGTCAGCGCCGCCCCCGAGTTGCCGGCACCGAAGATGCCCATCGCAAAGCCCTGGTTCTCGCGCTCGAACCAGCGCGCGCAATAGGCGATCCCCACCGAGAAGGAACCGCCGGCCAGACCGACGAACAAGCCGGCAACAAGGAAATGCCAGTACTCGGTGCCCTGCGAGATCATGTAGATCGGCAGCACGGTGCACAACATCAGCACGAAGAACACGATGCGCCCACCGTACTTGTCGGTGAGCATGCCGAGCGGCAGGCGGATCAGCGAGCCGGTCAGCACCGGGGTCGCCGCCAGAAGGCCGAACTGGGTTTCGTTAAGGGCGAGGATTTCCTTGATCGGAATTCCGATTACCGCAAACAACATCCAGGCTGCAAAACAGACCGTAAACGCAAAGGTGCTCATGATGAGCACCGATAACTGCTGACGTTTGCGAGAAACCATAGATTCCGCTCTCCTGTCGCCGCCCGGGACTTCCCAGGGCATTGCGCGGCAGGATAGACGCACAACGCTGCGCGAGCCATTCACCAAAAGCAGGAGCTGGAAAGCACTTCGCCGGCCCGGACTAGTTCTTTCGGACTAGCCCGGGCCGGCGAAGTGGGTATGCAGGGGAGTATGTCGTCTCAGTTCGTTTCGGCACCCGGGTCGGGTGTCGTCATCCGGCGCAATTGGGCCCGGCTGCGGATGCGGATGCGGCGGCCACTGACGACGAGCACGCCCTCGTCGCTCATGTTGCGTAATACCCGGGACAGGGTTTCCGGCGTCAGATTGAGCAGGGAAGCGATGGTGTTCTTCGGCGCAGGCAGCACCAGCGGCCCTTCCGGACGCGCAGCGCGCTCATCGAGCTCGAGCAGGTAGGAGGCCACTCTCGCCGCCGCCGCCCCCGAGGACGTGCACCCGATGCTGTCGACCAGGCGCTGGATCCGTGCGCACACCGCCGACAGCATGCGGTTAGAGAGCGGATTGTCGATCGCCACCGCCTGCACGACACGCTCGCATGGGACATGGATGAGCACCGTCCTTCCCACCGCCTGCGTCCATGTCCGGTAGCGCTGACCGGTAAATACCCCGATTTCACCGAACATGCCGCCGGGCTCGAAGATCTCGACTGCGCGCGCACGGCCATCGGGCCCGAGCGCCATCAGGCGGACAGCCCCCGAATAGACCAGGAACAATCCCGTCGGCAGGGACTCGCGCTCGAAGATCGACCCTCCCGAGGTCACCGACACGAACTCCGCGCCATCGGCGAGCAGATCCAGCGTTTCCGAACCGACCGCACGCAGAATAGGCATTTCGGCCAGCGCATCGCGCACGCAAACCGGCGGGGCGATCCTGCGCAGATGATAGGTGCCTTCGACGGGCTGTCTGAGGGCGGCGCTGGGCACGAATATTCTCCGTTTATCGAGGGATAGATGTGAAGGATACCTCTTCCAGCGGATCCTTTGTGCAGGTTTTTGCATCAATACCTAGGCCGAAAGAACTACTCCCTGCACCACCGGCCCGAACCCGGAAAGGCCGCCGGATGCGACATCGGCCGCCCGGCGCTCAGGAACTGCACGACAACATCGAGCAGCCCGGTTTGTTCCGCGCCCAGTCCGGGCGCTTCCCGGCGAAGCGTTCGCCGCCCGGCTGCTCGACATAAGGCCGGCGGAGCACCTCGAGCCATTGCTCGAGCACGGACAGATCCCCGCCCTCGGCCGCGTCGATCGCCTGCTGCGCAAGGTAGTTGCGCGGCACATAGAGCGGATTGACCTGGTTCATGCGCTCACTGCGCAGCGCCTGGGGAACGCCCTCCCCGTCCACCCTCGCTGCATAGCGTTGCAGCCACCGCTCCAGCTCGCCGGCACTCGCCTCGCGCCGGGCCGCATCGTAGAAGACGTCGTCGAACAGCCCCGGCTGCACCGCCGCGGGGTCGAACCCGGCCAGGCGGCGGAAAAAGAGGGTCATGTCCATTTCCCCTTCCCGCAGCAGGCGGTGCAGATCGCCCAGCAGCGCTTCGTCCGCGCCGCCGGCCCCACCCTCTTCCCCGTCCAGCCACCGTGTCAGCCCGAGCTTCTCCCGCATCAGGCGGCGATGCTCGGCCTCGTACGCCTCGGCGTAGAGTGCGAGCCCGCGCTCGAGCGCGCCCACATCCCGAACCACCGGATAGATCGCATTGGCCAGCTGCCACAGGTTCCAGTGCGCGATCCGGGGCTGTTCGCCGAAGCGGTAGCGGCGGTGGAAGGCGTCGGTGGTATTCGGCGTCCAGTCGGGGTCGAAGTCGTCGATCCAGCCATAGGGGCCATAATCGATCGTCAGGCCGAGGATCGACATGTTGTCGGTGTTCATCACGCCGTGCACGAAGCCGACCCGCATCCAGTGCGCGACCATCAGCGCGGTGCGCCGGCACACCTCCTCGAACCAGCGCACGCGGCGCGACGCGGGGTCGGTGTCGTCGGCCAACCCGGAAAAATCGCGTGCGATGGTGAAGTCGATCAGACGCTCGAGCACGCTTTCCTCGCCGCGCGAAGCAAAGATCTCGAAGCTGCCGAAACGGATGAAGGAAGGCGCCACCCGGCACACCACCGCGCCCGGTTCGGGGCGGGGGTGACCGTCGTAGAGCATGTCGCGCACCACCTCTTCACCGCTCCCGACCAGGCTCAGCGCGCGCGTGGTCGGCACCCCCAGGTGATGCATCGCCTCGCTGCAGAGGAATTCGCGCAGCGAGGAGCGCAGCACCGCACGACCATCGGCATGGCGCGAATACGGCGTGGGGCCCGCACCCTTGAGCTGCAGTTCCCAGCGCTCGCCGCGCCGGTTGATCACTTCGCCGAGGGTGATCGCCCGCCCGTCGCCGAGCTGCCCCGCCCAGTTGCCGAACTGGTGGCCGCCATAGCAGGCGGCATACGGCTCCATGCCGGGCAGCAGGCGGTTGCCGGCGAATACTTCGGCGAACTCGCGGCTGCGCGCATCCGTCTCATCGAGGCCGAGCAGCTCGCCGACCTCGCGCGACCAGGCCAGCAGCGCCGGTGCGCGCACCGGTAGCGGGTCGACGCGGGAGTAGCAGGCCTCATGCACCGGGCGCACATGGCGCCCGCTTTCCGGATCGCCCGGCAGTTCATGGACGAAGCGGTTGTCGAACTTCAACTCTCTCATCGGGGGATGTCCTGTATGTATTTTATCGGCCGGTCGCGTGCCTTTCCGCCCGCAGCCCTTGCCGCCTGCGGGCAGTCACCTTCGGTGAGAGTCGCCGTGCCCGCTCGTGGTTCTGGGTCGCCGCTCTGCGGGGGCTCCGACAGAAGCTAGCGGCGGGGGTCGAACGCATCACGGACGACATCTGCGAACAGGTTCGCCGCCAGCACCAGCACGAACATGAACACGAAGGCTGCCGCCAGCGACCACCACACCATCGGCTCGCGTGCCAACTCGGCGCGCGCCATGTTGATCATGGTGCCGAAACTGATCGTGGTCGGATCGACTCCGATACCGACGTAGGACAGCACCGCCTCGGCCAGCACCAGCCCGGAAAAATCCATCACCAGCGCGATCGTCACGATGTGCATGACGTTGGGCAGGATGTGGCGGCGCAGGATGGCCGGCGTGGCGACCCCGAAGGCGCGCGCCGCCTGGACGTACTCCAGCTCGCGCAGCTTCAGCGTCTCGCCCCGCAGCAGGCGGGCGAGACCGGTCCAGCTGGTGATGCCGAGGATCAGGCACAGCGCCAGCAGGCGCGCATCCGAGCGCTCGGCGGCGGTGTCGAACCACTGCGGGTGAGTGTCGATGACGACCTGCATCATCAGCACTGCGGCAGCGATCAGCAGCACGCCGGGAATCGCGTTCAGCACCGTGTATGTATATTGCACGGCATCATCCACCCAGCCGCCCAGATAGCCGGCGGCGATTCCCAGCGCCACCGCGAAGGGCAGCATCACCAGCGTCGTCAGGGTGCCGATCACGAGCGCGGTGCGCACGCTCTTGAGCGCGAGGTAGAGCACGTCCTGCCCGACCTTGTCGGTCCCCAGCACGTGGTAGGCCGGCGCAAGATGGAGGCAGAGCGTGGCGATGAGCACGAGGATGCCCAGCGTAAGCAGCGCCGCGCGCCAGGCGAGCACCGTGCGCCCTGCGGCCAGGGCGCGCGCGGTCTCGCCCCAGCCCAGCCCGTTGCCGCGCCGGATCAGACCGACGAGCAGCACGGCGACCGCGGCCCAGGCGAGCAGCGCCTGGCCCAGTGCGGCCAGCATCCGGGTGGCGATGTCGGCGGCACGCTCCGCCTCCGGATCGGCGAGATGGGCGCTGCCGTGCGCGAGGCGGGGGTAGTCGCGGATCTGCCGGCCATCTTCCAGCTGCACGATTTCACGCTGGTACAGGGTCGATGCGAACGGCGCCGAATACGTCTTCTCGGTGTGCACGCGCAGCGGCGCCAGCAGGGCGTCGAGGAGCGACAGCACCTCGGTCGAATACACCGCAGCGGGCGGTGCCCCCGCACGCCGGCGTTCTTCCCCATCCTCGATTTCCGCCCCGCTTCCGATCGCCGCCGAAGCCGCATCGGCACCCGGATCGAGCACGGGCAGCGGCGGCAGTTGCGGCCGGTAGTGCAGGCTGTCGAGCACGCCGAGTGCGACGAAGACGAGCAGCACGGTCGCCGCCGCCATCCCCGCAGGGCGCCGCCCCACCTTGTGCCAGGCAGCGCGCAGCGGCGGCTGGCGGCGCGCATGCAGCGCGCCCAGCAGCGCAACGCCGATCAGCACGAACAGCAGCAGGTCGGTCCACAACAGCACCGGCTGGAAGCCCATCGACGGATTCATTCCAGCCTCACCCGGGGGTCGACCAGCGTATATGAGAGGTCGGTCAGCACCAGGCCGACGATGTACAGCACCGAGCCGATGAATACCATCGCCCGCACCACGGCGAAGTCCTGGGCGTTGATCGCATCGATCGTGTAGCTGCCCAGGCCCGGAATGGCGAAGAAGGACTCCACCAGCAGGCTGCCCATGAACAGCAGCGGAATGACGACGACGACGCCGGTGAGGATCGGGATCAGCGCGTTGCGCAGCACATGGCGGAACAGCACCGCGAGTTCGGACAAGCCCTTCGCCCGCGCGGTGCGCACGTAGTCCTTGGATATCTCCTCGAGGAAGATCGTGCGGTACCAGCGCGCACTCGAGCCGATCCCGGCGAGCACGCTGATCAGCACCGGCAGCACCAGGAAGCGCGCCGCGTCCAGCCCCGGCGCGTAGCCCGAAATCGGCACCAGCGCCCACATCTTCGACACCAGCCACTGCCCGCCGATGATGTAGAACAGGCTCGAGATCGACATCATCGCCACGCACAGCACCACCCCCAGAAGTCGAGATAGGTGGAGCGGAAGAACACCAGCAGCAAGGCGAAGCTGATCGAAGCGACCAGACTCAGGACGAAGGTCGGCAGCGCGATCGCCAACGACGGCCCCATGCGGTCGCGGATCTCCTGGCCGATGTCGCGGCCGTCGTCGGCGCGGCCGAACTCGAGCGCGAACATGCGCAGCGACTTGTCGAAGAAGATCGTTTCGGTGAAGCGCGCGCTGCCATGCGCTTCGGCATTGACGAACATCGGCTTGTCGTAGCCGCGCTCGGCCTTCCAACGCTCGATCGCCTCGGGCGTTGCGCGCTTGACGCCGATCTGCATGCGCGCCATGTCGTCGGGCGAATTGACGACGAAGAACAGCACGAACGTCAGCAGATTCACCCCGATCAGGATCGGGACCGCATACAGCACGCGGCGCAGCAGATACGCCAGCATCAGCGCCCTCCCCCGCGTTCCCCCACGCCGGCCGGCGCCGCGGTCGCCGCCTCGCGCCGCCGCCAGTGGATCAGCGCCGGCGCAACCAGCGCGGCGAGCAACAAGGCGAGCAAGGCAAGCGGCCACAGCGCCGGCCGGTTCCACTGCGCACGCGCAGCGGTGCGGCGCTCGACATCGATACGCTGGTACTTCATCGTGTTGCGCACCATCGCCCCCGGCTTGCGGTTCTCCACCCAGCCGTGCTGCAGCGAATACGACATCGGGTGAAAGCCGAACACCCACGGCGCATCGTGCTGCAGCAGCGCGACCATGCGCTCGATGATCCGCTGCCGGGCCGGGCTGTCGGGCATCGCCTTCATGCGCTCGAACAGCGCGTCGTATTCGGGGTTCTCGTAATTGGCCGCGTTCTGGCCGTTGAACCTGACCTTGCCCTGGGGGCCGTGGAGCAGGAACAGCAGGTTCTCCGGGTCGGGGTAGTCGGCGTTCCAACCGAAGAAGAACAGCTGCGCGTTCCCCTGGCGGACCTTGTCCTGGAAGCGGTTGAAGTCGGTCGGGCGCACGACGAACTGCACTCCGAGTTCGCGGAACTGCTTGGCCAGCCAGTCCGAGCGCGCCTTGTCGCCCAGCCCGCCGGGCGTGGTGTCGAGGTGGATCACCAGCGGTTCGCCGCTCTGCGCATGGCGGCCGTTGGGCCAGCCGGCCTCGGCCAGCAGGCGGCGGGCCACCTCGAGGCTGCGCCGCTGCGGCCGTCCGCCATCCGCCCCCTCGCCGTCGCGCCATTCGTACACCGTCGGGTTCATCCCCGCCCGCCCTTCACCCGCGCCGAAAATTCCCGGCGGCAGCGGGCTCATCGCCGGCAGGCGGCGGCCGTTGAGGAAGATCGACACGAACTCTTCCATGTCGAGTGCGATCGAGATCGCCTGGCGCAGCTTGCGCGCCTTCTCCCTGTCGGCGTTCGACGCCCCCCCGCCGACGAGCGGATCGAGCATGTTGAACCCCAGATAGAAGATCGACGGCGACACCGAAGTCAGCAGCCGGATGCCACGCGCCTCCATCTCTTCCGACAGCGAGACCTCGCCCTGGCTGGTCAGCGTCACCGCCTGGTCGAAGTTGTCCGAGGACACCCCGGAAGCGTCGTAATACCCCTGCAGGAACTTGTTCCAGTACGGAATGCTCTCGCGCTCGCGGGAGAACACCACGCGGTCGACGAAAGGCATGGCCTTGCCGCAGTCGGCAAGCAACCCGCTCTCGGCATCGCCCGGCTCGCCTTCGCAGGGATAGGGGTCGGATCGGTAGTTCGGGTTGCGCGCCAGCACCATGCGCGCGTTCGGGTTGTTCTCGACCAGCATGTAGGGGCCGGTGCCGATCGGCCACCAGTCCAGGCTCAGGTTGCGCTCGGCCATGCCGGGCTGGCTGAAGAAGCGGTCGGCCTCGGGCGGCACCGGGCTGAAGAAGGGCATCGACAGCCAGTAGAGGAACTGCGGGTAGGCCCCCTGCAAGGTGATGCGGTAGGTGTGGCGATCCACCACCTCGACGCCGGGCAGCTCGAAGCGGCGCAGATCGAGCCAGGGCGAAGCCGGCTCTGCCCCGTCGCCCCCTTCCTGCAGGCGCAAGGCTGCGGCCAGTTCGGCCTGCAGCGTCTTCAGCCCGGGCAGGTACTCGGCCATCAGCTCGAAAATCGGCGAATGCAGGCGCGGATCGGCGAGGCGCTTGATCTGATACACATAGTCGCCAGCCTCCAGCGCGCGCGTGCCGGTTGCGGCGAAATCCCCCAGTGCACGAACCGCGCTCAGATCGCCCGGTTCCAGATCCAGGTAACGCGGGCGGCCATCCTCCCGAACGGCGAAGGCCGGGTGCGGCTGGTAGAGGATGCCGGAGCGGATGCGCACTTCGACCACCGTGCGGGCCACCGCCGCCGCGTCGGCGCCGGCGGCAAGCTCGCGCCCGGAACGATCGTAGCGGCGCAGCGCCGGCATGCCGTCGGCCGTCGCCGGCTCGAGCACGTAAGGGCGCTTCAGGTAGTGGTACTGCAGCGGAGGTTCGACGATCTGGTACAGAAAGCTCGCCTCGTCCTCGCTGTAGGACTGCACCGGGTCCAGATGCTTGGGCCGCTCGGTGAACGCGGTATACAAGATCCCGGCCCCACGCTGGTGCGCCGGATAGGGATCGTTCCACGCCGAACCGCAGCCCCCGAGCAACGCCGCCGCCACCAGCACCGGCAGCAAGGCGACGAGCGCGCGGGGGCGTGCCGGCACGCCCCCGTGGGCCTCGACACCGACGCGGAAAACAGGGCAAGGAAGACGGAGGAAGCGGCGCACGCGCAAGCCGTAGAATCAAGAACAGGGCGGATTCTGGCAGGTTTTGGACGACGGTGCGATCGGAAGGACATGCCGCGGGCAGGGATTTGGCTATAATCCGCTCCTTGTCATTCGGAGTCTCACCCATGGGCTTTCTCGCCGGCAAACGAATCCTCATCACCGGGCTGCTGAGCAACCGTTCGATTGCGTTCGGCATCGCCAAGGCCATGCACCGCCAAGGCGCGGAGCTCGCCTTCACCTACCAGAACGAGCGCTTCAAGGACCGCGTCGCCAAAATGGCGAGCGAATTCGGCAGCGAGCTGATCTTCCCGCTCGACGTTCAGGACGATGCCCAGCTCAGCGACCTGTTCGAGCAGCTCGGCCAGCACTGGGACGGGCTCGACGGTCTGGTCCATTCGATCGCCTTCGCCCCCAGTGAAGCCCTCGAAGGCGATTTCCTCGACGGCCTGACCCGCGAAGCCTTCCGTATCTCGCAGGAAGTGAGCACCTACAGTTTCCCGGCGCTGGCCAAGGCCGCCCGCCCGATGATGAAAGGCCGCAACGGCGCGCTCCTGACCCTGTCCTACCTGGGCGCGGTGCGCACCATGCCCAACTACAACATCATGGGCCTGGCC
This sequence comes from Thauera chlorobenzoica, assembly GCF_001922305.1. Lineage (NCBI taxonomy): Bacteria > Pseudomonadati > Pseudomonadota > Betaproteobacteria > Rhodocyclales > Zoogloeaceae > Thauera > Thauera chlorobenzoica. The sequence continues at coordinate 2,757,553 of NZ_CP018839.1, read as the reverse complement.
AAAGCCAGCCTGGAAGCCGCGGTGCGCTACCTCGCCGTCACCCTCGGCCCCGAAGGCACCCGCGCCAACGCCATCTCCGCCGGCCCGATCAAGACCCTGGCGGCCTCCGGGATCGGCAGCTTCGGCAAGCTGCTGTCGTTCAACGAACACAACGCGCCGCTGCGCCGCAACGTGACGATCGAGGAAGTCGGCAACGCCGCCGCCTTCCTGTGCTCCGATCTCGCCAGCGGCATCACCGGCGAGGTGATGTACGTGGACGGCGGCTTCAACACCACCGCGCTGGGCAACGCCGCGCCCCTGCCGCAATAAGCTCGCAGCAACAATCGAAACGGGGGCGGTCAGGACAACTGACCGCCCCCGTTTCGTGGGCACCCTCCGCACGCGCGCCCTGCGACTCCCGGCGCATGCGGGGCCGCGCCCGCAACGCCAGGAGCCGCGTTACTGGGACGAAGCCTGAAGCGCCGCGGGCTTGATCTCGACCTCGTAGCGCTCGCGCAGCGAGGCCAGGAACGCGCCGAAATCACGCGCTGCAAGCAGTTGCCCGTATTGCGCGGCAACCGCGCCGATGCGCGGATCGTCCGCGGCAATCTGCGGACGCTCGACCGCCTCGATGCGGTAGATGACGTAATCCCCTTCGGCCAGGCTCACGCCGACATGGGCGGGGAGCGCCGTCGACGGTGCGGTAAACACCGCCTGCATCGCCGCCGCCGGCAAGCCCGGCGCACCGCGCTGCAGGCTCCGCTCCTCGCTCCAGGCGGCCTTCACCGGCTCGCCCTGCTGCAGCCGGGTGAGGGTCTCCGCCCCCTGCTCGGCGGCCAGGCGCTGGCCGCGCTCACGGCGCAGATCCTCGGCGATACGCTCGCGCACCTCGTCGAGCGGCAGACGCTGAGCCGCTTCGAAGACTTTCACCCGGGCCGACACCAGGCTGCCGTTGCCGATCTCGATGGCCTCGGTGTTGCGTCCGTTTTTCACCGCATCGTCGGCGAACACGGCTTCGAGCAGGCGCTCGTTGGCAAACGGCTCGCTGCCCCCACTGCGCGAGATCCAGTCGCTGCTTCGAATCTCCAGACCAAGTGCGGTCGCCGCCGGCACCAGGCTGTCGGGTTGCTCGTACACCGTATTGGCGAACTGCTCGGCCAGCTCGGCGAAGCGGCGGCCGGCTTCCTGCACCCGCAGCTCGGCACGGATTTCCTCGCGGACCTCGTCGAAGGGCTTGACCGAGGCCGGCTTGATCTCGGTGACCTGGATGATGTGGACGCCGAATTCACTACGCACCGGATCGCCGATCCGGCCTTTTTCCTGCGCGAAGACCGCATCCTCGAACACGCCCACCATCATCCCGCGGCCGAAAAAGCCGAGGTCGCCGCCGCGCCCGGCCGAACCCGGATCCTGCGACTTGTCACGGGCGATGTCAGCGAAACGGGAGGGATCGCCGCGCAGCGTATCGACGAGCGCGCGCGCCTCGCCCATGACCTTTTCCACCGTCGCCTCGTCGGCCCCGCTGTCGAGCGCGAGCAGGATGTGGCGGGCCTGGCGCTCTTCGGCAACGCCGAAACGGTCCGGATTGCCTTCGTAGAAAACGCGGACCGCATCCTCGCCGACCTCGACCCCACGCTCCACCGCAGCCCGGTCGAACACCAGGTATTCGGCCTGCAGCCGCGCCGGACGCTCGAAACGCGCCGGATTCGCTTCGTAGAAGGCTGCGATGTCCGCGTCCGCCACGGCAATGTCGGCGGCCAGGCGCGCAACCGGGAAGCGCAGTTCGCGGATCCTGCGTTCCTCGAGCTGCGCGTTCATGAAGCGTTGCGCCGAAACCTTCGGCACCAGGCTGGCATCGCCGACCGCAGTGACGATCTGCTGGACGCGCACGTCCTGGGCAAGGCGGGCCTCGAAACTCGCCGGGGTCATCCCCTGGGCACGCACGACCGCCTCGTAGCGCTGCAGGGAAAAGCGCCCCTCCTCCTGGAACGCCGGCACCGCGGTGATGGTTTCCTGCAACTGCTGCGGCGTGACCACGAAGCGGTTTTCCGCCGCGTACAGGGCGAGCGCACGCTGATTGATCAGATTGTCGAGCACCGCCCGGCGCAGTTCGGCCGACTCCAGCAGCGCGCGATCGAGCTGGCCCCCGGCACTGGCGCGCAGACGGTCCTGCTGCTCGCGCAGGGCCTGGTCGAACTCGTAGGCGCTGATCGCGGTTCCACCCACGGTGGCGACCTCGCTGCCGGTGGGCGAATCGCTGAAGTAGGCATCCATGCCGAAGAAGGCGAAGGGAACGATGAGGATTGCCAGAATCAACTGGGCAACCCGCTTGTTGTTGCGAATGGCCTCGAACATCTCGATTTCCGTAGAAGGGGCAAGGAAGGGGGAAGATGCGTGCGGGCACAGCCAGCCGGATGCAGCCGCAATCGGGCGCGTCCGGCATGGCGCAAGGACGCGCACAAAGGCGGCAGTTTAGCGCATCTGCCGGATTTTCTGCCCCTGTCCCGGCGTCCCGGCAAGCGCATCAGCGATGTGCTGCAGCCGTTCGCGCCTTCTCCCGCACGGACACGCCCGCAAACACCACGGCGAAGCGCTCAGGCAAAGTGCTCAGGCGGCACGCTCGAACAGGAGGCGGCCATCCCGGACATCCACCCGCACCCGGTCCTTCGCCGCAAACTGCCCCTCCAGGATCGCCTTCGCCAGCGGATTCTCGATCCGCTCCTGGATCGCCCGCTTCAGCGGCCTCGCGCCGAACACCGGATCGAAGCCGGCCTCGGCGATCTCCGCCAGCGCGGCATCACTAACCTCGAGACTCATCTCGAGCCGTGCCAGGCGCTTTTCCAGATGCTGAAGCTGGATCCGCGCGATGCCGGCGATGTGCTTCTCGTCGAGGGCATGGAACACCACCACCTCGTCGATGCGGTTGATGAACTCGGGACGGAAATAGGTTTTGACTTCCGCCATCACCGCGAGCTTGATCACGCCGTAGTCGTCCCCGGCCATAGCCTGGATCATCTGGCTGCCGAGGTTGGAGGTCATCACGATCACGGTGTTCTTGAAGTCCACCGTGCGCCCCTGACCGTCGGTCATGCGACCATCGTCGAGCACCTGGAGCAGGACGTTGAACACGTCCGGGTGGGCCTTCTCGACCTCGTCGAACAGGATCACGCTGTAGGGCTTCCTGCGCACTTGCTCGGTCAGGTAGCCGCCCTCCTCGTAGCCGACATAGCCCGGCGGCGCGCCGATCAGGCGCGCGACCGAGTGCTTCTCCATGAACTCGCTCATGTCGATACGGATCAGGTGCTCCTCGGAGTCGAACAGGAAGCTCGCCAGGGTCTTGCACAGCTCGGTCTTGCCCACACCGGTGGGGCCGAGGAAGAGGAAGGAGCCATAGGGCCGGTTCTCGTCCGAGAGGCCAGCGCGCGAACGCCGGATCGCGTCCGACACCAGGCGCACCGCCTCGTCCTGGCCGACCACGCGCTGGTGCAGCTTGTCTTCCATCTGCAGCAGCTTCTCGCGCTCGCCCTGCATCATCTTGCTGACCGGGATGCCGGTGGCGCGTGAGACGACTTCGGCGATCTCCTCGGCGCCGACCTGGGTGCGCAGCAGCTTGTTCGGCGTAGCGTTCTCGCCCGCCTGCTCGGCCAGCTTGAGCTGCGCCTCGAGCTGCGGCAGCTTGCCGTACTGCAGCTCGGCAACCTTGTCGAGCTGGCCGCGGCGCTGGAACTCGGCCATCTGCGCGCGCAGCGCATCGATCTCTTCCTTGACGTGGGCGGAGCCGGCAGCCTTCGATTTTTCCGCCTTCCAGATCTCCTCGAGATCGTTGTACTCGCGCTGCAGCTTGGCGAGCTCGTCCTCGATCAGCGCCAGGCGCTTTTGCGAGGCCTCGTCCTTTTCCTTCTTCACCGCCTCGCGCTCGATCTTCAACTGGATCATGCGGCGGTCGAGCTTGTCCATGACCTCGGGCTTGGAGTCGATCTCCATCTTGATCCGCGCCGCGGCCTCGTCGATGAGGTCGATCGCCTTGTCGGGCAGGAAACGGTCGGTGATGTAGCGGTGGGACAGTTCGGCGGCGGCGACGATCGCCGGGTCGGTGATGTCGACACCGTGGTGGATCTCGTACTTCTCCTGCAGGCCGCGCAGGATGGCGATCGTGGCCTCGACCGAGGGCTCGTCGACCAGCACCTTCTGGAAGCGGCGCTCGAGCGCGGCGTCCTTCTCGATGTATTTGCGGTACTCGTCCAGCGTGGTGGCGCCGATGCAGTGCAGCTCGCCGCGCGCGAGCGCCGGTTTGAGCATGTTGCCGGCGTCGATCGCGCCTTCGGCCTTGCCCGCGCCGACCATGGTGTGGAGCTCGTCGATGAAGACGATGATGCGCCCTTCCTCCTGGGCGATTTCCTTCAGCACCGCCTTCAGCCGCTCCTCGAACTCGCCGCGGTACTTGGCGCCGGCCAAGAGCGCCGCCATGTCGAGCGAGAGCACCTTTTTGCCTTTCAGCGTTTCGGGCACTTCGTCGTTGACGATGCGCTGCGCCAGGCCCTCGACGATCGCGGTCTTGCCCACCCCCGGCTCGCCGATCAGCACCGGGTTGTTCTTGGTCCGCCGCTGCAGGATCTGGATCGCGCGCCGGATCTCGTCGTCGCGACCGATCACCGGGTCGAGCTTGCCGCTGCGGGCGCGCTCGGTGAGGTCGAGGCAGTACTTGGCGAGCGACTCGCGCTGGCCTTCGGCCTCCTGGCTGGCGACGCCGGCGCCGCCGCGCACCGCCTCGATCGCCGCCTCGAGCGCCTTGCGCGTGAGGCCGTGCTCCTTGAGCAGGCGACCGGCCTCGCCCTTGTCATCAGCGAGGGCGAGCAGGAACATCTCGCTGGCAATGAACTGGTCGCCGCGCTTCTGTGCCGCGCGGTCGGCGACGTTGAGCAGGTTGTTGAGATCGCGCCCGAGGCTGACTTCGCCGCCATGGCCTTCGACCTTGGGCAGGCGGCCGATCGCCTTTGCCACCGCGCTCTTCAGCGGCGGCACGTTGACCCCGGCGCGCTGCAGCAGCGAGACGGTGCCGCCGTCGTCCTGCTCGAGCATCGCCTGCAGCAGGTGGAGCGGCTCGATGAACTGCTGGTCGTTGCCCACGGCAATGCTTTGCGCATCCTGCAGGGCCTGCTGGAACTTGGTGGTGAGCTTGTCGAAGCGCATGGAGGGCGTCCTCAGGAACGTTTGACTGACTCGTTATGTGGGGCGCGTTCGGCACGCTTCAAGAGCCGCGACCGAAGCGCACGGCGATCGAAGCCCTGCACATGATGTGCGATGGCGGCTACCGTCACCTGCCGGTGGTGGTGGAAAGCAAGGTCGTCGGCATCGTCTCGCGCAGCGACTTCAAGGGCCTGGAGCTGGACCGCTTCGAAGACGAACAAAGTCTCTGGGAACGTATCTGCTGAAGCGGCAACGGCCTGGGCAGCTCGGCTTGCGCTCCGGCGCCATACGTCCGAACGTCGGCGGCGGGAGTGCGCCGTGGCTTACTCCTCCTGCCCGCGGTGGGGCTGCAGTTCCGGATAGCGCACGTAATCGACCAGGTCCTGAATTTCCCGCGGCGGCGGCTCGGTCAGCAGGCTGACGACGACGATGATCACGAACCCCAGCGGCACCCCGAACACGCCGGCCGAAATCGGATTGATGTCGAACCAGGCGTTGGCCATCGAGCCGCCGAAAAACGGATGCGTCTGCACCACGTAGATCAGCGTCAACGCGAGGCCGGCGAGCATGCCGGCGACGGCTCCGGGGCGGTTCGCCCGCTTCCAAAAGATGCCCAGGACCAGCGCCGGGAAAAACGCCGACGCCCCGATCGAAAACGCCAGCCCGACCATGAACAAGATGTTGTCCGGGCGCATCGACGCCACCCAGGCCGCCACCACCGCGACCACCAGCAGCTGCGACTTGGAAATCACCAGCCGGCGATGGGTGGAGGCCTGCGGATTGATCAGCTTGTAGTAGAGGTCATGGGACAGCGCATTCGAGATCGTCAACAGCAGGCCATCGGCGGTCGACAGCGCCGCCGCCAACCCCCCCGCCGCCACCAGGCCGGACACCACGTAAGGCAGGCCGGCGATTTCCGGGGTGGCGAGCACGATCACATCGGTGTCCATGCGCAACTCGGCCAGCTGCAGGATGCCATCCAGGTTGAGGTCCTCGATCTTCACCAGACCGACCTTACCCCACGAGCTGACCCATTCGGGCAGGATGCTGATGCTCGAGCCGACCAGGTTGTGATACACCTCCCACTTCGCGAATACCGCGTAGGCCGGCGCCGTCACATAGAGCAGGAAGATGAAGAACAGCGACCAGGCCACCGAACGCCGTGCCTCGACCACCCCGGGCGTGGTGTAGTAGCGCATCAGGATGTGCGGCAGGGCCGCGGTGCCGACCATCAGCACGAACATCAGGGCGAGGAAGTTGTTGCGCGCGACGGCCGATTCGGCGGCATTCGCCCCCGGGTGCGCCTGGGCATGGCGCGGAGGCGGACGCGAGCGCTCGAGCGCCTCCACGCGCGCCCGGGCCCACATCTGCTCGGCCTCGGCCGGCGTGCGCGGCAGATCGCGCAGGGCGCGCTCGGTGAGGGCGATCTCGCGTGCCGAGGCGTTTCCCAGGCGCAGCTCGTTCAGGCGTTCGATCAGCGCCCGGCGCTCGGTTTCCAGCGAATCCGGCAGGCCGGCGATCTTGGCCTGGTAATCCCGCGCACGGGCGGCGTACAGGGTGCGCACTTCGACCTCGGAAGGCGCATCGAACAGAGCGTCTTCGCGGACGACGATTTTCTGCAGCACGCTGCCGTAGGCAGCCTGAGGCAGCGGGATGCCCGTCAGCTTGTAGGACAGGATCACCACCGGTACCAGGTAGGCGATGATCAGGATCACGTACTGCGCCACCTGGGTCCAGGTCACCGCCCGCATGCCACCGAGAAAGGAGCACACCAGAATGCCGGCGAGCCCGATGAACAGCCCGATCTCGAACTCGACACTGACGAAGCGGCTGGTGATCAGGCCGACGCCGTAGATCTGTGCCACCAGATAGACGAAGCTCGCCAGCACGGCCGCGGCCAGCCCGACCAGGCGCGCCACGCTGCCCTGATAGCGTGCGCCGAGGAAGTCCGGAATCGTGTATTGGCCGAACTTGCGCAGATAGGGGGCGAGCAGCAAGGCCACCAGCACGAAACCGCCGGTCCACCCGGTGACGAAGGCGAGCCCTTCGAAACCGGAGAAATAAAGCGTTCCAGCCAGACCGATGAAGGACGCCGCACTCATCCAGTCGGCTGCAGTGGCCATGCCGTTGAACATCGCCGGCACCCGGCGGCCGGCAACGTAATACTCGGATACGTCGGTGGTGCGACTCATGACGCCGATCGCGGCATAGATCGCGATGGTCACGAACAGGAAGACGTGGCCGATCACCGGCTGCGGCAGCCCGAAATGTTCGCCCAGCGCCAGCAGCAGCACGAACAGCACGAACACGAGCGTATACCAGCCGTAGTAGCGCCGCAGGCGGTGGGCAAAGGCGCGGCTGCGCGTCACGGCTGCACTGCCAGGCTGGAACAGGCGTCCGCCATCAGTAGCGGATCCGCGCGTAATACGATTTTTCCGCCGCCTTGCGCGCGTCGCGCAAGGTGTGGATGCCCATCTCGGCGAGCAGCGGAACCAGCTTCAGGAACACTTCGGCGGTGACGATCGCGTCACCCAGCGCGGTATGGCGGCCGACGATGGTCAGGCCGAGCCGTTCGGCGATGGCCTCGAGGCGGTGCGACGCCTGCTGCGGGTGGACCACCGCCGACAGCAGCAGGGTGTCGAGCACCGGCTGGTCGAAGCGCAGCCCGGTCTGCGTTTCCTTGAGCTGCAGGAAGCGCATGTCGAAGGCGGCGTTGTGGGCGATCAGCACGGTATCCGCGGCAAAGGCGTGGAACGCGGGCAGCACCTTGTCGATCGTGGGCTGGCCATGCAGCATCTCGGCGCTGATGCCGTGCACCTTGGCCGACTCGGCGCTCAACGCCCGCTGCGGGTCCACCAGTTGCTCGAAGGACTCGCTGCGCAGCAGCTTGCCATTGACGATGCGGGTGGCGCCGATCTGGATGATCTCGTCGCCCTGCGAGGGATTGAGCCCGGTGGTCTCGGTGTCGAACACGGTGAAGGTCAGCTCGGTGAGGCGCCGCTCTTCGAGTTCGTGCGATTTTTCCGACCAGGCGAAGAGATCGAAATCGTAGTATTCCGGCCTGCCCTCGCCGCGCAGATGGATGCCGGACTCGAGCACCTCGCGGGGCGCCGCCGCCGGCAGCAGGATGCGGAAGAAGGCGCGATGGCGGACCTTTTCGCGCTCGAGCCACATCTCGCCGTCATGGCGGTCGATGACGTCGCGTACCGACAGCGGGCTGCTCTCGCCCTCGAAGCGCATCGACTCGAGCTCCCAGCCCATCACCGTCTCGGTGCTCATCGCCTGCCCCGACCAGATCAGGTCGAGGTGGGCGAGGCGGCCGGCGGCGCTCAGGCGGAAACGCACCTCGCGCACCCCGAACTCGTCGGAGAGGCGGCTGGCGAGGTAGGTGATGGCCTGGATCAGCGAGAAGCTGTCGACCTTCACCCACAAGCTCACGTCGATGTCCTCGAGCTTGGTCGGCAAGCCGATGCACTGTTCGATGCGGCGCTGGGCGGCCGCGATCAGGTCGGCGCCGAGCATGTCCTCGAGCGGCCAGCGCACCTTGAGCGCGTCGGCGAACTCGGTTGCGGTGCTGTCCAGGCGCGTGCTCATCGACTGCACTTCGTCGCGGATCACCTTGCGGAAGCGGTCGCGCATGTCGTCGGGCAAATCTCCGTACTCGAGCATCTCGACTGCAGCCCGCACATTGGCAAGGGAGGCCCGGTTGCCTTCGGTGAGCTCGTGCAGCATGCGGTCGCGGCGCGACTCGGTTTCGACGTTGCGGGTGATGTTGTCCAGCATCAGGATGAAGCCGGTCAGCATCCGCCCCACGTCCGCCGGCCCTTCCGGCCGTGCTTCGCTGCCCTGCCCGGGTGCCGCAGGCACAGGCTCGGCGGCCGACAGCACCGGCGCCATCTGCACCCGCAGCAACTGGCCGGCGCGGGTCGTGGTGACGAAGTTGGCCTGCACTTCACTGTCGCCACGGCGCAGTTGCACCTGGATCGTGTCGAGCGCATGGGCGATCAGGTTGCGCTCGAACACCGCATAGATCGAACGCCCGAGGCCGATCAGCTCGCCGCCGCCGGCCACTCCGGGCGCTTCCGACAGCGCCCGGAACTGGGTACGCGCACGCTGGTTGTAGAGCAGCACCCGGCCGTCGAGGTTGCACACCACCACGCTCTGGGTCAGTTCGGACATCAGCGCGGCGAGGCGGTTTTTTTCCAGTTCGAGCGATTCCTTGGCACGCGCGATCTGCGCCTCGACATCGACCATCAGCGCATCGCGCTGGCCCGCCAGCTCGTTCGCTGCCTGGGCCAGGGCCTGGACTTCCGGCGGCCCCTCGGGCTGGACCCGAAAGCCCCTGTTCGCCCCCAGCATCAGCCCGAGGTGCTCGGCCATCCGCAGCAGGCCCTGGACGTACTGCCGGAACAACATCCGCACCACCCCCACGCCGGCGGCGAAGCCGAGCGCGGTGAGCACGAAGCCCAGCGTCAGGTGCGGACTGAGCACCTGGACCAGCAGCGCGCGCCCCGAGGCCTGGGTTTCCGTCCAGATGATCAGGGCGGTGAGCAAGAACGGCCCGGTCATCAGCAAGAACAGCACGATGACCGCGAAGACAAAGCGCACCCCTGCCGGCATCGATCAGGGCCCCAGCAGGCTGCGCACCTTGTCCACCAGCTCCCTGGTCGAGAAAGGCTTGGTCATGTAGGCATCGGCCCCCAGGGCGAGCCCCTTGGCGACTTCGGTGTCGCGCCCCTTGGCGGTCAGCATCAGCACGCGCACCGCAGCCAGCGCCGGATCAGCCTTGATCTCCTGGCACACTTCGAAACCGCTCTTCTTCGGCATCATCACGTCGAGCAGCACGAGGTCCGGACGCTCGGCGCGAATCCTCCGCACCGCCTCCTCGCCGTCGTGGGCGATCGACACCTCGAAGCCTTCGCGCTTCATCAGGAATTCCAGCGAAATGACGATGTTCTGCTCATCGTCGGCGATCAGAATCTTCTTGTGCATGCACTGTTTCCCCCCTCGGCATCATTCTAAGTCATCCACCAGCGGACGCAGGCGCCAGCGGCAGCTCGAACGAAAAGCGCGCGCCTTCACCGGGCGCCGACTCCAGCCACAGGCGGCCGCCGAAATGCTCGACGATCTGCCGGCTGATCGGCAGGCCCAGTCCGGTGCCTTGCGGCCGCGAGCGCTCATCGCCGCCCTGGCGGAACTTCTGGAAGATCACCGGTTCGAGCGCCGGCTCGATGCCCGGCCCGTTGTCCTTCACCTCGACGCGGACATGGCGGCCGTCGCAGCTCAGGCGCACATCCACCTTTCCCGTGCCCACGGGCACGAATTTAGCTGCATTGGACAGCAGGTTCAGCATCACCTGCAGCAGGCGGTCATGGTCGGCGCGCAGCAGCGGCACCGCATCGGGCGCCGACACCCGCACTTCGGCGCCGCGGTCGCGAAACAGCTGCAGCGTGGTTTCGACCGAATGGTTCACCAGCTCGCGCATGTCGATGTCGGTGTTGTGCCACTCGGCATGACCCGATTCGATCTTCGCCATGTCCAGGACCTGGTTCACCAGCCGGGTCAGACGCACGGTCTCGGACACGATGATGCCCAGGAAGCGCTGGCGGTCGGCAAGCTCGATCCCGGGATCATCGACCATCATTTCCGAGAGCGCCCGGATCGAAGTCAGCGGCGTGCGCAGCTCATGGGTCACCGACGACATGAAGTCGTCCTTGAGGCGGTCGAGTTCCTTGAGCTGTTCGTTGGCCGCGCGCAGTTCGGAAGTCGCCACCTCGAGGGCGCGCGATTTTTCCTCGAGCTCGCGCGAGTAGGCACGCACCTGCGAGGCCTCGTCGAGAATGTCCATGACCTCGCCCAGGCCGAGGCGCTCTTCCTGCACCACGGTCGCCACCATCACCCGCGCCGAGGCGCTGCCGATCGCGCCGGCGAGCAGGGATTCGGCGAAATGCACCAGTTCGGGATCGGCCCTGAGCTGCTCGACACGCTCGACGCCGTGCCCCCGGGCATAGGCGCTGAACGCCTCTTCGGTGCGGCGCTGGCCGAGAAAGCGCGCAACCAGTGGCAGCAGATCGCGCACTTCGGCGCCGCCGCGCCAGAAGCTCGCCGGCGCCGCCGCACCGCGCCGGAACACATCGACGAACAACGCGCCCTGGGTCGCTTCCGAACCGGTCGGCACGCGCAGCAAGGATACGATCACGTAACAGCCGATATTCGCGAACAGGCTCCAGAACAGCGCATGGCTGATGTTGTCCCACCCACCGATGCCGAACAGCTGCTCGGGCTTCAGCCACCACAGCTCGAACAGGCCGTATTCGAGAAAACGCGCATCGAGCCAGCCCGACTTGGCAAAAGACGGCAGCATCAAGGTGTACCCCCACACCAGGAAGCCGGCGAGCAGGCCGGCGAACGCCCCTTCGCGCGTGCCGCCCCGCCAGTACATCCCACCGAGCACCGCCGGCGCGAACTGCGCCACCGCGGCAAAGCTGATCAGGCCGATGCTGACCAGGGCATACGCCTCGCCGGCGAGGCGGAAGTAGAGGTAGCCCAGCAGCAGCACGCCCAGGATCGCCCCGCGCCGGATCCCCAGCAGCAGGCCGGTGAGATCGCGCTCGCGCGTCAGGTCCAGGCGCCGGCTGCGCAGCAGCATCGGCATCACCAGATCGTTGCACACCATGGTCGACAGCGCGATCGCCTCGACGATGACCATCCCGGTTGCCGCCGACAGTCCGCCGACGAACACGAACAGTGCCAGGGCGGCGTTGTCGTGTGCGATTGGCAGCGTCAGCACGAACGTGTCGGGGTCCACCGTGCCCTGGCCGAAATGCAGCAGGCCGCCGAGCGCGATCGGGACCACGAAGATGTTGATCGCCAGCAGGTAGGCGGGGAAGACCCAGGTCGCACGGCGCAGGTGCTGCTCGTTGACGTTCTCGACCACGGCGATCTGGAACTGGCGCGGCAGGAAGATGATCGACAGCATCGCCAGCAGCACGTGGGCGAACCAGCCGCCGTATCCGAGCCGGCCGGCGCCGTCGAACACGAGCAGCGACCCGAGTTCGGGCCGCGCCATCGCGCGCGCATACAGATCGGCAAAGCCGTCGTACAGCCAGTAGGTCACGTACACGCCCACCGCGAGGAAGGCGAGCAGCTTCACCACCGACTCGAAGGCGATCGCCGCCACCATGCCTTCGTGGCGTTCGGTGGTGTCGAGGTGGCGGGTGCCGAACAGGATGGTGAACGCGGCCAGCGCGAGCGCGATGTAGAGCGTGCTGTCCTGCCACCAGCCGGCGCTCGCGCTCTCGACCCGGAACACGATGTCGTGCTCGCCGATCATCAGCGCATAGGCGCTGGAGATCGCCTTCAGCTGCAGCGCGATGTAGGGCACGATGCCGATCACCGCGATGATCGTGACCAGGCCGCCGAGCAGGTGGCTCTTGCCGTAGCGCGAGGCGATGAAGTCGGCGACCGAGGTGATGCGGTAGCTGCGGGCGATGCGGATCATCTTCAGCACCACCAGCCAGGCCAGCGTCAGCCCCAGGGTCGGCCCCAGGTAGGTGGGCAGGAACCAGATCCCGCCTGCCGCCGCACGCCCGACGCTGCCGAAGTAGGTCCACGCGGTGCAATACACCGCCAGCGAAAGGCTGTAGACCCAGGGATTGGCAATGATCGAACGCCCCTGGTCGGCGCGGCGATCGCCGAAATACGCGATCGCGAACAGGATCAGCAGGTAGGCGAACGAAGCGCCGACGATCAGCCAGCCAGGCAGCATCGAGGTCTCCGGCTCAGCGCGCGCCGCGCTCGACGATCCAGGCCACGACCACCACCAGACCCAGCCATACCCCGAACAGATAGAGATGGAGCAGCGGCAGCCCGAGCACGCTCAGCGGCCGGTCGAACAAGGACAGCAGCGGATAGTTCAGCAGCAGCAGGCCGGCGATGAACACCGCCACCAGGCGCTGCCCGGCAAGTCCCTTGCGCATCATGCAGCTCTCATGACGTCCGCCGTGGTGAAGGCCAGACGAAGGCGCCGCCCGCTCTTTTCGGCGGATTCGGCGCTTCGCACCAACAGGGGGCGCGCAGGGCGCGCCCGGTCTCCCTCCCCTTCCGGTCCGGCGGCATGGCCGGACCTTCTCCTGTCACTCCTCGTGCCGGGCGCAGGCGCCCGGCACGGCGATCAGCCCTTGAGCTGCTCGAGGATCGCCGGATTTTCCAGGGTCGAGGTGTCCTGCGTGACATCCTCGCCCTTGGCGAGCTGGCGCAGCAGACGGCGCATGATCTTGCCCGAACGGGTCTTCGGCAGGTTCTCGCCGAAGCGGATGTCCTTGGGCTTGGCGATCGGGCCGATCTCGTGACCGACCCAGGTCTGCAGCTCCTTGATCATCTTCGCGGCGTCCTCGCCGCTCGGACGGGGCCCTTTCAGCACCACGAAGGCCACGATCGCCTCGCCGGTGACGTCGTCGGGACGGCCCACCACCGCGGCTTCGGCAACCTTCTCGTGCGCCACCAGGGCGGATTCGATCTCCATCGTGCCCATGCGGTGGCCGGAAACGTTGAGGACGTCGTCGATGCGCCCGGTGATGGTGAAGTAACCGGTCTCCGCGTCACGGATCGCGCCGTCGCCGGCAAGGTAGAGCTTGCCCTTGAAGTCGTCCGGGTAATAGGTCTTCTTGAAACGCTCGGGGTCGCCCCACACGTTGCGGATCATGGCCGGCCACGGCTTCTTCACCACCAGGATGCCGCCCTGGCCCCAGGGCACTTCGGTACCGGTCTCATCGACCACCGCGGCCATGATGCCGGGGAAGGGCAGGGTGCACGAACCCGGCACCATCGGCGTGGCGCCCGGCAGCGGGGTGATCATGTGGGCGCCGGTCTCGGTCTGCCAGAAGGTATCGACGATCGGGCAGCGGCCGCCACCGACATTCTCGTAGTACCACTCCCAGGCCGCCGGGTTGATCGGCTCGCCGACCGAACCGAGGATGCGCAGGCTCGACAGGTCGTACTGCTTCGGGTGCACCGCCGGGTTGTTGTCGGCAGCCTTGATCAGCGAGCGGATCGCGGTCGGCGCGGTGTAGAAGATGCTGACCTTGTGGTCCTGGATCATTTTCCAGAAGCGGCCGGCATCGGGGTAGGTCGGCACCCCCTCGAATACGATTTCGGTCGCACCGCAGGCGAGCGGGCCGTAGGTGATGTAAGTATGGCCGGTGACCCAGCCGATGTCGGCGGTGCACCAATAGACGTCGTCGGGCTTGATGTCGAAGGTGTATTTCATCGACAGCACGGCCTGCAGCAGATAGCCGGCCGAGGAGTGCTGCACACCCTTCGGCTTGCCCGTGGAACCCGAAGTGTAGAGGATGAACAGCGGATGCTCGGCCTCGACCCACTCCGGCTCGCAACGCTCGGACTGGGCGGCGACCGCGTCGTGGTACCAGCTGTCGCGCCCGCCGAGCATGGCGATGTCGGCGCCGGTGCGCTTGACGACGATGACGTTCTTCACCGAATCGCAGCCCCCCAGGGCCAGCGCCTCGTCGGCGATCGGCTTCAGCGGCAAGGCCTTGCCGCCGCGGAACTGGCCGTCGGCGGTGATCACCGCCACCGCACCGGCGTCCTCGATGCGATCGCGCAGGGCCTGGGCGGAGAAACCGCCGAACACGATCGAGTGGGTCGCACCGATGCGCGCGCAGGCCTGCATCGCGACCACGCCTTCGATCGACATCGGCAGATAGATGACCACCCGGTCGCCTTTCTTCACGCCCATGCCGCGCAGGGCGTTGGCGAGCTTGCTGACGCGGCCGAGCAGGTCCTTGTAGGTGACCTTGGTGACATCGCCGCTGTCGGCTTCGAAGATCAGCGCGACCTTGTCGCCGAGGCCGTTATTGACGTTGCGGTCGAGACAGTTGTACGAGACGTTCAGCCTGCCGTCGGCGAACCACTTGAAGAAGGGGGCGCTCGACTCGTCGAGCACCTGAGTGAAGGGCTTCTCCCAGTCCAGCAGTTCCTTGGCACGGCGCCCCCAGAAGCCTGCGTAATCGTCTTCGGCCTCCTTGCACAGCGCGCGGTAACCATCCATGCCGGACACCGCGGCGTTTTCGACCATCGCCTGGGGGGGGTTGTAAATGCGGACTTGTTGCTCGTTTGACATGCTCACCTCTCCTCAACTGTTCAAATGGTTGAAGCTGACCCTTGCGGGTCCGGCTGGTTGGCTCCAGCCTTGAACGGGCTCGGACGACACGGACCGCCGGGGAACGGTCGCAGCGAAACCCTGAATGTGCCGGCATTTAAGGGCATTTATCTTACACAGGACTTACACTGCCCCACCCACGACGGGGGCAGCAGCGCAATGCTAGAATTCCGCTCCTTGGCGGGCCCAGGTCCCGCCACTCCATTCTGCCCCCTTGTCATCCCGGAGACCAAGCACCATGACGATTATTCGCGAAGAAGACCTCATTCAGTCGATTGCGGATGCGTTCCAGTACATCAGCTATTACCACCCGCTCGACTACATCAAGGCGCTCGGCGAGGCCTGGGAGCGCGAAGAAAGCCCTGCGGCCAAGGATGCGATCGCGCAGATCTTGACCAATTCGCGCATGGCCGCCGAAGGCCACCGCCCCCTGTGCCAGGATACGGGCATCGCCGTGGTCTTCCTCAAGGTCGGCATGAATGTGCAGTGGGACGCGAAGATGAGCGTCCAGGAGATGGTCAACGAAGGGGTGCGCCGCGCCTACACCAACCCGGACAACACCCTGCGCGCCTCGGTCCTGCTCGATCCGGCCGGCGCCCGCATCAACAGCAAGGACAACACCCCGGCGGTGGTGCACTACGAGATCGTGCCGGGCGACGGCATCGAGGTGATCTGTGCGGCCAAGGGCGGCGGCTCGGAGAACAAGACCAAGATGGCCCTGCTCAACCCCTCCGACTCGATCGTCGACTGGGTCCTCAAGACGGTGCCGACGATGGGCGCGGGCTGGTGTCCGCCGGGGATCCTTGGCATCGGCATCGGCGGCACGCCGGAAAAGGCGATGCTGCTGGCCAAGGAATCCCTGATGGCGCCGGTCGACATCCACGAGCTGCGCGCCAAGGCCGCCGCCGGCACCGCGCTGACCCGCGCCGAGGAACTGCGCCTGGAACTGATGGACAAGGTCAACGCGCTGGGCATCGGCGCCCAGGGTCTGGGCGGACTGACCACCGTGCTCGACGTCAAGATCCTCGACTACCCGACCCACGCCGCGAGCCTGCCGGTGGCGATGATCCCGAACTGTGCCGCCACCCGCCATGTGCATTTCCACCTCGACGGCACCGGCCCCGCCCACCTGCCCACGCCCAGGCTCGAGGACTGGCCGCAGGTTACCTGGAAGGCCGACACCAACGTCGCCACCCGGGTGAACCTCGACACCCTGACCAAGGAAGAGGTCGCCTCCTGGAAGCCGGGCCAGATCCTGCTGCTCAACGGCATGATGCTCACCGGCCGCGACGCCGCGCACAAGCGCATCCAGGACATGCTCGAAAAGGGCGAGAAGCTGCCGGTCGACTTCACCAACCGGGTGATCTACTACGTCGGCCCGGTCGATCCGGTGCGCGACGAAGTCGTCGGCCCCGCCGGCCCCACCACCGCCACGCGCATGGACAAGTTCACCCGGATGATGCTCGAGCAGACCGGCCTGATCTCGATGATCGGCAAGTCCGAGCGCGGCCCGGTCGCGATCGAGGCGATCAAGGACAACCGCTCGGCCTACCTGATGGCGGTCGGCGGTGCCGCCTACCTGGTGTCGAAGGCGATCAAGGAAGCCAAGGTGGTCGGCTTCGAAGATCTCGGCATGGAAGCGATCTACGAATTCACCGTGCAGGACATGCCGGTGACGGTGGCGGTCGACGCCCAGGGCAGCAGCGTGCACAACACCGGCCCGCGCGAGTGGCAGGCGAGGATCGGCAAGGTCCCGGTCAGCGTCGCCTGAGCGCGGTCTGCGTTCTGCCCCGACTCCGGCGCCGCAAGGCGCCGGTTTCAGTTCGGGCGCCATTCCGCTCCTCCTCGAGGTCCATCGACCAGACGCTGGATGCGCGCATGTACTGCGCGCAATTGCCTGCGGGCGAGATCGAGGGCGCACACCATCCCCGCGCGGTCCTGCCTCCAGTGGCACTCGAACAGCGCTCCGACCCGGGCATACAGCAGGCGGTACTGATCCGCGATTTCATGTCCGCCCCGCCCCGCGGTTCCGACCTGCAGGCACTCGAGCCACTGCAGCAGACGCCCATCGCGGAACACCGGCGGCGGCGGACTGCGGGAATCGTCCGCGACCCACGCCGCAAGCTGGTTCATCATCGCGCGCTGCTCCACCTGGACACGCAGCAGTGCGGCGTAATCGTGCTCCACCGGGTGCCGGTCGCGCCAGGCAACCGGCAAGGACCAGGCCGCCGCCCACAGAGGCACCGCATCGCCGGCCAGCGGGCGGCTGATGCCGTAGCCTTGCCCCAGTTCGCACCCCAGTTGCAGCAACAGCTTGCCGTGCCGCACGCTTTCCACGCCTTCGGCGATCACTTCGCGCCGGAATGCGTGCGCCAGCCCCAGGATCGCTTCCAGGATGGCCAGATCGTCGGGGTCCTCGAGCATGTTGCGCACGAAAAGCTGGTCAACCTTCAGCCTCGCCGCCGGCAGCCGCTTCAGGTAGGCGAGCGAGGAATAGCCGGTGCCGAAGTCGTCGAGGGCAAAGGAGACGCCGATCCCGGCACACTCTTCGACGATCCGCGACACCTGGCTCATGCTCTCGAGCGCACTGGTTTCGAGCACCTCGAGCTCCAGGCTGCCCGGCCCCAGTTCGGGATGCGCCATCAGCATCGACTGCAGGCGCGCCATGAAATCGGGCGACTGCAGGTGGCGGGCGCTGATATTGACACTCACCGGCACGTCGAAACCGTCCCGCTTCCAGCGCCCCATCCGCTCCAGCGCGCTCTCGATCACCCATTCGCCAAGCGCGACCGACAGGGGGTGATCCTCGAGCACGGGAAGGAAGGACGCCGGCTCCAGCTCACCCTGCTCGGGATGGTGCCACCGGATCAGGGCTTCGAGCCCGTTGAGCAGGCCGGTGCGCATATTCACCTTGGGCTGGTACAGCAACACGAACTCGCCGGCTTCCAGTCCCCGGCGGATACGCGCCAGGCTCTCGTGGCGGCCGCGCTGGCAGCGGTCCTGGATGGTGTCGAAAACGTGGTAGCGATTCTTGCCGGCAAGCTTGGCCTGGTACATCGCCAGGTCGGCCTGGCGCAGCAGCTGGTCGGCATCGACTTCCTCGCTCTGCGGATACAGCGTCAAGCCGATGCTGGCAGACACTTTCAGGACCTGCCCGCCTGCCGGCACGCTCTGCGCCACGGCCGCCAGCAAGCGCTGGATCAAATGCAGGCCGGCGTCGAGATCGGCTAGATCGACCAGCACCGCGACGAACTCGTCACCTCCCAGGCGCGAAACGCTGTCGCCCTCGCGCAGCATCGCCTTCATGCGCGCGGCCAGAACGGTCAACAGCTGGTCTCCTACGCGGTGGCCATGCAGGTCGTTGATCGCCTTGAACCCGTCCAGGTCGATATAGGCCACGGCCAGCTGCTGCCCACGGCGGCGCGCCTGCACCATGCTGCGCTGCAGCCGGTCATGCAGCAGCACCCGGTTGGGCAGCCCGGTCAGCGCATCGTAATGGGCGATGTACTCGAGCTGGGACTCGTGCTCTTTCTGCGCCGTGACGTCGTTCAGCGTGCCCGAAATCCCGACGATGCTGCCACCCGTGTCGGTAATCGAGCGGGCATTGACCTCGACCCAGCAGAACCCGCCTTCGATCCGCAAATAGCGTACGACGAGGCAGCAGGCTTCGACTTCGCGGCGGATCAGGCGCTCGAACCAGGCACGGTGCTGCTCGCGGTCGTCGGGATGGACGTAATCGAGAAAGCGGGTTCCCAGGCTCACCCCTACCCGATGGCCGGTGACGTCCGCCCATGCGCTGTTGAGAAAAGTCCAGCAACCGCCGGCATCGGTCTGGAAGATCACCTCCTTCACGCTCTCCACCACCAGGCGGTAGCGCGCCTCGCTGTCGCGCAGGGTGTCGTGCGCACGCTTGCGTTCGAGCACGCCGGTAATGGCGTTGCCGGCGAGGGTGAGCAGCGTCCTCTCCTCGTCCGACCAGACACGCGCCTCGCGGACCGCATCCAGCCCGATGAAACCGATGAGCCGCCCTTCGGCCGCCATCGGCACCGCGAGCAGCGACTGAATCGACTGCGCCGCGAGGATCTTGCGATCGAGCATGGCTTCCTCGGGAAGCGCATCCACGCGCGCAATGTCGACGGTCTCGAAGCGCCGCATGCGCCGGCTGAACATCAGCCGGTCGTCGAACGGGATGCCCTGCAGGTTCCGGCGCTGCGGCTCGATCCCCGGCGCGCACCACTCGTGCGTATTGTCGACCGCCCGGCCGTCGGCCGTCAGCTGGAACACATAAACGCGGTCGGCGGCGGCAAACACGCCGATTTCGCCCAGGGCGTGAGTGAGCACGGCATCAAGTTGCTCCGGACAGGCGAGGATGAGCTCGGAGGCCACCCCCGATACCAGACGCTCGAAGGCGACGCGCCGGGTCAGGGCCGCTTCGGCGCGTTCGCGCTGCATTTCGGCGCTGACCCGGTCGTCGAAGAGCTCGATCAGGGCGCAGACATATCCGCAATCGCGCAGCGGACGACGCCCCAGCCCCACGATCAGGCCGAGCGCGCTGCCGTCGCGGGCGAAAAGCGGCACCCCGCAGTAGGACTCGATGCCGTTCGCGGCCAGTTCCGGGTCATCGGGAAAGCGCGACGCCACCCCCGCGGGGTGGATGCAGGTCGCCCAGCCGACCACCTCGGCACAGGGCGTGCCTTCCAGGCGGTAGGAATACGACGCCAACGGCTGGCCGAAGGCCCAGCCCGCAACCACCGCCACGGTCTCGCCGCCAGGTTCGAGCCGCCCCACGCACACCATGTCGAGTTCGAGCGCTTCGGCCAGGTGCCGGCACACTGCCTGGTAAAAAGCCGTCCCCGAGAGCAGCGCATAATGGGTGGCGAGACAGTCGAGCGCCTGCATCTTGGCGTGCAGCAAGCTCCTGTCCCGGCTGGCAGCACCGCACGATTGTTCCGATTGCGTACGCGGATCATCATTCATCATGAGCCAGCCCGTTCCAGGACGGGCACATTATGCGCTTGTTCCGGGCAGGTGCATCATCGCTATCGTAGACGCAAAAACCGCCCCGAAGGGCGGTTCAGCGACCTAATGTGCAGCGCTGCGCCGGCCTTACTGCTGACGGTGCGCGGCGAGCTTGAGCCAGGTGTCGACGACCGTGTCGGGGTTCAGCGAAATGGTCTGAATGCCTTCGTCCATCAGCCACTCGGCGAAATCCGCATGGTCCGACGGGCCCTGGCCGCAGATGCCGACATACTTGCCGAGACGGTTTGCCGCCTTGATCGACATCGACAGCAGCTGCTTCACCGCCTGGTCGCGCTCGTCGAAGGCGTGCGCCACCAGGCCCGAGTCGCGGTCCAGCCCCAGGGTGAGCTGGGTGAGGTCGTTGGAGCCGATCGAAAAACCGTCGAAGTGCTGCAGGAACTGCTCGGCGAGGATCGCGTTGGATGGAATCTCGCACATCATGATCAGCTTGAGGTCGTTCACGCCGCGCTTGAGGCCGTGCTCGGCCAGCAGTTCGACCACGCCCGCCGCCTCTTCGACGTTGCGCACGAAGGGGATCATGATCTGCACGTTGGTGAGGCCGAGTTCGTTCCTCACCTTCTTCATCGCCGCCACTTCCATCTCGAAGCAGTCGCGGAAGCTGTGGGCGATGTAGCGCGAGGCGCCACGGAAGCCGAGCATCGGGTTTTCTTCTTCCGGCTCGTAGATCTCGCCGCCGAGCAGCTTGCGGTACTCGTTCGACTTGAAGTCGGACATGCGCACGATCACCGGCTTCGGGTAGAAGGCCGCGGCGATCGTGGCCACGCCCTCGACCAGCTTCTCGATGAAGAACTGCTTGGGCGTGGCGTAGCCGCGCGAGCGGCGGTTGATCTCGTCGCGCAGGCTGGCCGGCACCTGGCCGAGGTCGAGGATCGCCTTCGGGTGGATGCCGATCATGTTGTTGATGACGAACTCCAGGCGCGCCAGGCCGACGCCGCCGTTGGGAATCTGCGCGAACTCGAAGGCGAGCTCGGGATTGCCCACGTTCATCATGATCTTCACCGGAATCTCGGGCAGGTTGCCCATGTCGGTGGTGATGACCTCGTAGTCGAGCTTGCCGCGATACACATAGCCGGTGTCGCCCTCGGCGCAGGACACGGTGACCGACTCGCCTTCCTGCAGCACTTCGGTGGCGTTGCCGCAGCCGACGATCGCCGGGATGCCGAGTTCGCGGGCGATGATCGCCGCATGGCAGGTGCGGCCGCCGCGGTTGGTGACGATCGCGCTGGCGCGCTTCATCACCGGCTCCCAGTTGGGGTCGGTCATGTCGGTGACGAGGACGTCGCCAGCCTGGACGCGGTTCATCTCGGAGGCGTCGCCGACGATGCGCACCACACCGGCGCCGATCTTCTGGCCGATCGCGCGGCCATGGGTGAGCGCCTTGCCGTACTGCTTGAGGCGGTACTTCTCCATCACCAGGCCGCTGTCCTGGCTCTTCACCGTTTCCGGGCGCGCCTGCAGGATGTAGAGCTTGCCGTCATCGCCGTCCTTGCCCCACTCGATGTCCATCGGCCGGCCGTAGTGCCGCTCGATGATCACCGCATAGCGGGCGAGTTCGAGAACGTCGGCGTCGGTGAGCGAGAAACGGTTGCGCTCGGCTTCGGGCACATCCACCGTGCGCACCGACTTGCCGGCCACGGCCTTGTCGGTGAACACCATCTTGATCAGCTTCGAGCCCAGGTTGCGGCGGATGATCGCCGGCTTGCCCAGCGCCAGGGTGGGCTTGTGCACATAGAACTCGTCAGGATTGACCGCGCCCTGCACCACCGTTTCGCCGAGGCCATAAGATGCGGTGATGAACACCACCTGATCGAAGCCCGATTCGGTGTCGATCGAGAACATCACCCCCGAGGCCCCGGTGTCGGAACGCACCATGCGCTGCACCCCGGCCGACAGCGCCACGTCGGCGTGGGCGAAGTTCTTGTGCACGCGGTAGGCGATCGCGCGGTCGTTGTACAGCGAGGCGAACACTTCCTTCATCGCGTGCAGGATGTTCTCGTAGCCGTGGATGTTGAGGAAGGTTTCCTGCTGGCCGGCGAAGGAGGCGTCCGGCAGGTCTTCCGCGGTCGCCGACGAGCGCACCGCGAAGCTGCCTTCGCCCTCGGCGGTGATCGCCTCGTAGGCGGCCTTGATCTCGGTTTCGAGCCTGGCCGGGAAAGGCAGGTCGACGATCCATTGGCGGATCTGCGCGCCGGTCTTCGCCAGCGCATCGACGTCATCCACATCGAGGGCATCGAGCGCGGCATTGATGCGCTCGGCGAGGCCATCGTGGGCGAGGAACTCGCGGTAGGCCTCGGCCGTGGTCGCGAAGCCCCCCGGAACCCGAACGCTGGCAGGCAACTGGCTGATCATCTCGCCCAGCGAGGCATTCTTGCCGCCGACCTGTTCCACATCGGTCATGCGCAGTTCGTTGAAGGGGATCACGTAACGGGTCATGGGTGGCCTTCCGAAAATTTTGGATAGACAGCAAAATGCAATTCTAACGTTTTTTTGTGCTGCGCCGCACCGCAGGGTTTGCCCCAATGCCGCAGCACGCCGGATGCCCCAGCCACAGGACAGACACCATGAGCGACACGCGCCCACGCACCATCTTCTTCGTCTCGGACGGCACCGGCATCACCGCCGAAACCCTTGGCCACAGCCTGCTCGCCCAGTTTCCCGAGCGCAGTTTCAAGCAGGTTCGCGCCCCTTTCGTGGACAACATCGACAAGGCCATCGAGTGCGCCGGCCAGATCCGCGAGGCCGCAGCCGAAGACGGCGTGCGCCCGATCGTGTTCAGCACCCTGGTCAACGAAGACAGTATTGCTGCACTGCATCAAGCCGACGCCCTGTTCCTCGACCTCTTCGAACGCTTCATCGGCCCGCTCGAAACCGAACTGGGCGAACGCTCCACCCACGCCGTCGGCCGCTTCCACGGCATCGCCGACAGCCTCAACTACAAGCACCGCATCGAGGCGATCAACTTCGCCATGGCCCACGACGACGGCGTCTCCAGCGACGGCGAACTGGCCGAGGCCGACGTCATCCTGGTCGGCGTATCGCGTTCGGGCAAGACGCCCACCAGCCTGTACCTGGCGATGCAGTTCGGGGTCAAGGCCGCCAACTACCCGCTGATCCCGGAAGACTTCGAACGCAACAAGCTGCCCGGCGAGCTGCACCGCTACCGCAACAAGCTCTTCGGCCTCACCATCGCTCCCGAGCGTCTGTCCCAGATCCGCCAGGAACGCCGCCCCAACAGCCGCTACGCCGCGCTCGACAACTGCCGCTACGAGATCGAAGCGGCACACAAGCTGATGCGCCGCGAAAACATCCGCTGGCTGGAATCGACGACCAAGTCCATCGAGGAGATATCGGCCACCATCCTGCAGACCATCCGTCTCAACCGTCCCGGCTTCTGACCCCGCCGCACAAAGTCGGGCCCGGTCCGGACGGGCCGCAACCCTGCCTCCCGTCGCCCCTCCGTCAGCGCGAACACGTCCTTCGGCTAGAATACGATTTCATGCAGGCCGGGCCTGCCCCGGTCCGCCCCGAACAGCAACAGGACATCCCATGAAAAGAACGCGCCTCAAGCGCCGTGGCGGCCTCGGCCGCATCGCCGAACAACTCGTCTGGCTCGCCAACGGCCTGGCCGATTCAGGCAGCCGGGTCGAAGACCGGTACTGGGACCAGCAACTGGCCGCCACCCTCGACGAGGCACTCGCAAACCACGAGGAAAGCGCCCTCAACGCCGCACTCGACCGCCTCCACAGCGCCGAACCGCGGGCTTACGACGAGCTCGCCGACCAGATCGAGTCGCGCGCCGAATGTGCCGCCAAGGCTTCCGACACGCACGAAGTCGTCCTGATTGCCGCGCCGGTGCTCGCCTGGTCGCGCTATCGCATTCCTGCCACCTCGATTCCACCCGCAGTGCTCGCCAACCTGCGCGTCCATCTCCAGGCCCATGTGCTGGCAAAGGGGGCACGGCTGTCGGTCGCCGACTTCCTCTTCAGCCCCGACCAGCTGCCGCAGGGCTATTGCGCCACTGCCGAGTTCGCCAAGACGATCGGCGCCGCCGCGCTCGACAACCAGGACCTGCATGTCGACACCGAAGGCATGCCCGAGACCGCGCAGTTCCTGTCCGACACCCGCTACCTGCTCGCCGCGGTCGCCACGCCCCACGGCCAGGCCCTGTTCCGCTGGCAGGAAGCCGACGGCAGCCGGGACACCGCACGCGACCAGTGGCGCACCCAGGGCGGCGCCTGCCTGGCCCCCCTGCTCCCGGGCTGCGCCATCGAGCTGGTTTTGCCGGAATCCTACTTCGCCGCCAGCCGCACGGCCGACACGGACAGCCGCCCGTACTCGGTCCGCGCCTCGGTCGCCTTCCTCGCCACCACACTGGAAACCCCGGCGGCCAACCTGCGCGCCGTGATCGCCCCGTTCTGGGATCGGGATCTCGAGGAATACCGCATCGGCCTCACCGTGCACGGACACGATCAGGTCGTGCATGGCGTCGTCTGGCCCCTGCTCGGCGCCGAGGACGACAGCACCGACAGTCCTGCACAGATCGAAGCCGTGCTGCGCGAATCCGGTGTCAGCGACGTCGTGATCCTCGAGCACCAGTTTCCGCTCGAGTATTGCGATGACTGCGGCGCCCCGCTCTATCCCTCCTCCGAAGGCGAAGTGGTTCATGCGGAAATGCCCGAGGAGCATTCGGAACAGATGCCGCGGCATCTGCACTAGACGATGAACCGCAAGATCGAAAAAAGCGACGCCGAATGGCGTGCCCAACTGACCGACCTGCAGTACCGCGTTGCCCGGGGCAAAGGCACCGAGCCGGCCTTCAGCGGCGAGTACTGGAATACATGGGACAAGGGAGGCTACCGCTGCGTGTGCTGCGGAGCCCCGCTGTTCCGCTCCGAGCACAAGTTCGACGCCGGCTGCGGCTGGCCCAGCTTCTGGACGGCGGCCGAGCCCGGCAACCTCGACACCGCCGTCGATCGCAGCCATTTCATGGTGCGCACCGAAGTGCTGTGCCAGCAGTGCGGCGCCCACCTCGGTCACGTCTTCGATGACGGCCCCCAGCCCACCGGCTTGCGCTACTGCATCAACTCAGTGTCGATCAGGCTGGAAAAGGACCCCGACGGGAAACCTTAGCCCCCCGACCGCCCGAGAAAAGAACCACGCCATAAGCGAAAAAACCGCGCAAGCCTTGCGGCCGCGCGGTTTTTTTCGTGGAGGAAAGCGCGCTTAGACGCGTTCCCACACCGTGGTGATGCCCTGGCCACCGCCGATGCACATGGTCGCGAGGCCGTAACGGCCGTTGCTGCGGATCAGCTCGTGGAGCAGCTTGGTGATGATCACCGCACCGGTCGCACCCACCGGGTGGCCCAGCGAAATGGCGCCGCCGTTCGGGTTGACCTTCGCCGCGTCCAGCTCCAGGCCGCGATTCACCGCGATCGACTGGGCGGCAAACGCTTCGTTGGACTCGATCACGTCGATCTGGTCGAGCGTCAGGCCGGCGCGCTGCAGCGCGAGCCGGGTGGCGGGGATCGGACCCTCGCCCATGACGTCGTTCGGGACCCCGGCGATGGCGTAGGAAACCAGGCGGGCGATCGGCTTCTGGCCCGCCGCGGCGGCCTTGGCGGCATCGGCCAGCACCAGGAAGGCCGCGGCGTCGTTGATCCCGGAGGCATTGCCGGCGGTGACCGAGCCGTCCTTCTTGAACGCCGGCTTCATCTTGGCCAGTGCTTCCAGGGTGGTCATGCGCGGATGCTCGTCGGTGTCGAACACCACCGTGCCCTTGCGGGTCTCGAAGCTGATCGGGACGATCTGGCCCTTGAAACGGCCGTCGGCGATCGCCGCCGCAGCGCGCTTCTGCGACTCCAGCGCGAACGCGTCCTGTTCTTCCCGCGAGATCCCCCACTTGGTGCACAGGTTTTCGGCGGTGATCCCCATGTGGCCGACGCCGAAGGGGTCGGTCAGCACCGCGACCATCGCATCGATCGCCTTCGTGTCGCCCATGCGCGCGCCACTGCGCAGCGTCGGCATCAGATAGGCACCACGCGACATCACTTCCACGCCGCCGCCGACAGCGTAGTCGGCATCACCCAGCATGATCGCCTGCGCGGCACTGACGACGGCCTGCTGCGCCGAACCGCACAGGCGGTTCACCGCGAAGGCCACCGAATCCATCGCCATGCCGGCGTTGATCGTCGCCACGCGGGCGACGTACGGATAACGGGAGTCGGTCGGAATGCAGTTGCCAACGGCGGCGAAAGACACTGCCTTCGGGTCGACGCCGGCGCGGGCGAACGCTTCCTTCGCCACCACCGCGCCCAGCTCGCAGGGCTCCATGTCTTTCAGCGAGCCATTGAAGCCCCCCACCGCGGAACGGACCGCACTCAGAACAACGACTTCACGATTTGCCATAACCAGCTCCCTATCAGGAAAAAGCGCGTTACCCACCGACCCACCCGGCAGCGCCGAGCAAGGCGAGCAGGAACAGACACACGAGCAGTGCCCGCCATACCAGGCCTACTGTGCTTTGCATGTGATCGACGTTCGCGTCGTCGCCCAGGCCCATTTCGGGGCGGTCGACGATTGCGCCGGATTCATGGACCGGCATGCCGAGGCGTACCCCCAGCGCACCGCCGCCACAAGCAATCAGTATAGCCGACGACCTCTCCGGCCACAGCACTGCCTGCGAGCGCCAGCAGTAGATCGCGTCCTCGAAATTGCCCATCACCGAGAACACCGCGGCGGTCAGGCGCACCGGCGCGGCATCGATGAAATCGAACCCGCGCTGGGCGAACCCTTTACCCGCATCCGCGCCGGCAACACGCCCCCAGGCGTCCGGTTCTTCCGCCAGGAAACGCGCCAGCCGGTACATCAGCGCACCGCTCGGGCCGGGCATGAGGACGAACCAGAAGCCCACACCGAACACCGTGCGGTGCGCCGACACCAGCGCCTTTTCGATCGCCAGGCGGGCGATTTCGCTGGCGCTCGCATCCGGATACTGCCCGCCGCGCCACTGCCCCAGCAGCGTACGCGCACGATCGATCTCGCCCAGACGCAAGGCGACGTGAATCCCGGTGAAAAAACGGCTTTCCTGGCGAAAGCCCATGGCGAAATACAAGGCCACGACATTAAAGCCGAAGGCGAGTGCCGGATGCAGTTCCCACAGCAGCCAGTACGCCAGCGCAGAACCCAGGGTGCCGGCGCCCGTCAACACGAACCACCTTGCGCGAACCGTCCACACCGGGGCATCGCCGCCGCCCCCGCCAGTCATCGCCATCACCCTGCGCAGCGGAGCGAGCACCCAGCGCCGGAGTGGCAATGGGCGCGCCTGCTCCAGCAGCAGTACGAGGATCAAGGTCAACAGCGTCATCGGGGATGGGAACGGAAAACGGCCAGCGGGTGGATGCGGAACAAACCGGCGCGGAAGATATCACAAAGCCCGGCGCTCACCCCTCGTCCCGCACCGGCATCGCCGCATCGCCGCACAGGGTGCGGTACAGGGACATCAGGATTCCCGCGGTCGCCCCCCAGATGTAGTAGCCCTTGTACGGCATGGCATGGTAATAGCGCAGGCGCCCCTCGTGGACCATGCTGTGGCGCTGGTGGTTGGCGGGATCGAGGAAATGCGACAACGGCACCTCGAACGCCTCGGCCACCTCGAAGGCGTCGAGCTTCAGTTCGAACGGAGGATGGACCAGCCCCACCACCGGCGTGATCCGGAAACCCGTACCGGTAAAGTAATCCGGCAGTGCACAGAGCAACTCCACCTGACGGCTGTAGAGGCCGATCTCCTCCTCGGTCTCGCGCAAGGCGGTATCCACTGGAGAAGAATCGTTCTCTTCGACCCGCCCTCCGGGAAAGCTGATCTGGCCGGGGTGGTGATGGAGGTGTGCGGTGCGCTTGGTCAGGAGCACGGACAAATCCCTTTCATGCGCGACGACGGGAACCAGGACGGCCGCCGGGGTGTGCGCCCCGACCTGCTCGATGCCGGGCCAGTCCCCGTGCCTGCCCCCTCGCCCGGCAACGGAGAGCCGTGCTTTCAAGGCGTCGATATCAACGGAAGGCGGATTCGAAGCAGGAAGCTGCATTTTCATGGACCAGGAAATGAGCGGCATTCGCCGCGAAGATCATGTGTGCGCGAAAGAAGAGTGCTCAATCGTCTTGGCGTGCGAAGCGGAGGGTCCGTCCATCGCGCTGCCATTGGACACGGTTGAGAAAACTCATTCCCAACAACACATACGGCAGCTCGGAGTCCAGCACCAGGGCTTCGACATCTTGCAGGCGCAAAGCCGCCACCTCGACGCGTTCCAGCCGAACCACCCAGCCTCCGACCGTACCGCTTGCACTGGCAGCAGCGACCCTGCGCGCCGCTGAATAGTTCAGGCCCAGACGGTCCGCATGAGCCCGCCCCATGGAAACCAGAGTCGCGCCAGTATCCACGAGCATCTCCACATCCACGCCATTGACCTTTCCGGGAGCAAAAAAATGCCCCTGCGCATCGGCCTGCACGGAAAAAGAGCGCCCCCCTCCCTCATGTCGCGCAGCACGGACTCCGAACTCGCCCAGGCGCAGATGGATCACCGCGCCCTCATGCTCGACAACCGCCGTACTCTCCCCGGCGGCAAGCAGACGCACGCCCTCGGCGCTGAGCTGCCCGACCGCTAGGGTTTGCGGCAGCCCGCCGTCGATGACAAGCACCGCCTTGCTGCCAAATACGCCGCCGAGCAGCACGTCCGCCGGCCCGCGGCCGTGCGCCGGAAACACCGCCACCCCAACCGCGAGCACCAGCGCAGCGCGACGCAACCACCGACCAGCATGTTCCCGGCAACGCCCCGCGCCGATCGCCTCCGGAGGCTCGGCAAAACGATTCGGCAAGAATCCAGGCAACGAGTCGATTCCGGTGAAGTCGAGCTGCATTATCGATTATAAAAATAAATTGAATTGCCGTTTCCGATTTTACGGCCATATGAATGCCGACCTCTTTTGCTTCGGTTTGCCCTCCGTCATCGCCTGCACCCAGAAGAGCATATGGCTGCATGCGAAGATGATGCACAATAACCCGGCGCGCAAGGCAGCGACATCGCGCCCAGCCGGCAGCGGAGAACGGCGTCCCGCCTTCGAGCGCCGCCGGGCGGAGACATTGTCCCGCACTAGCCCTCCCGAGGGATACCGGAAACCGGACAGGAGTTCCGCAGATGAATCAGGCCTGGCGGCGAAGCACCTCCCCTTCCCCTGCACGCGCGGGCTTTTCCCTCGTCGAGTTGATGGTCACCGTCGCCGTTCTCGGCATCATCGCCGCGATCGCAACACCGTCGATGGTGGACATGATCGACAGGAAGCGCGCCGTCGGCGCGGTCGAAGAAGCCTATTCGCTGCTGCACATGGCGCGCTCCGAGGCGATCAAGCAGTCGCGCACCACGCGGGTGACGATGAGCACAGGCGCCGCAGGCAGCTGGCTGATCGGCCTTTCCCATGGCACCGGCGCCTGCGCTGACGCGAGCGACTGCAAAATTCTCGAAGGCGGAACCGGCGTGACCCGGATGAGCGATCCGTCCCGCTACCCCGGCGTCAAACTGGATGCAAGCTTGGCGACATTTGCGTTCAATCCCCGCGGACTCGCCAGCGGCATCGCTGCGAACGGTGCCACACTCGATTTCACCTCGCAGCGCGGGTGGACGGCGCGCCTCGCCCTCAATCCGATCGGCCGGATTCGCCTGTGCTCGCCCTCTGCCACGACGAATGCCGGGGGCTACAAGCCATGCTGAAAGACAAAGGCAGGCACATGCTTTGCTCGAAGTGGAAGCCGGAGCGGGGCGTTTCCCTGATCGAGCTGATGGTCGGCCTGCTCATCGGCCTGATCGTCGTCGCCGCCGTCGGCAGCGTGTATGTCTCCACCACCCGCAGTAGCGCTGACATCCTCGCCGCCAACCGGCTCAACCAGGAGATCCGCGCCCTCACCGAGCTGATGAATTTCGAAATCCGGCGGGCCGGATTCGGCCTCGATGCGGGCGAGGGCTCGGTCGCAATCGATGACAGCGGCAGCTGCATCGTCTATCGCTACCAGTTCGACGGCAGCGAGCGCAACGCCGGTTTTCGCCTCAATGCGGGCCAGATCGAATTGAAGGACGGCGGAACGCTCGCAGACTGCACCAGCGGCACCTGGGTAGCGATCACCGACTCGGGCATGGTCGCCATCACCGCCCTCGACTTCGATGCCGGCGGATCGGCATGCTTCGATCGGATCACCAGCAACGCGATCGATTGCGACGATCTTGTTTCCGGCGTCCTCGTCCAGCGCATCACGATCGAAATCGCCGCCCAGCTCACGGCCGACCAGAGCGTGGCGGTGCAAACCCGCGACACGATCCGCGTGCGCAACGACAGGGTGT
This sequence comes from Thauera chlorobenzoica, assembly GCF_001922305.1. Taxonomy (NCBI): domain Bacteria; kingdom Pseudomonadati; phylum Pseudomonadota; class Betaproteobacteria; order Rhodocyclales; family Zoogloeaceae; genus Thauera; species Thauera chlorobenzoica. The sequence continues at coordinate 2,726,788 of NZ_CP018839.1, read as the reverse complement.
TCTGACACGAAACATGGAAGCCAACACGATGCCCGTTTCGAGCCTTGTTCATCGCGCACCAGCGGCCTTACATGCGCAAGAGGGAGCGATGGCCCTCCTGTTCTCGGTCGTCGTCCTGCTGATCTCCACGCTCACCGTCTTTGTTGCCTCGCGCTCGGCCCTCTCCGAGCAGCGCCTGTCGGCCAACGAGGCGCGGTCGAGGGCCGCGTTCGAGCATGCACAAGGCGGCATGGATTACGCCGTGGGCGAATTTGCCAGAGGCATCGATATCACCATGGCCACCAACCCTCTGAACACGGCGGCCGATCCGGACAATGATTCGAAGCCAGCACTTCCGGATGTACTGGCGGCCCACATCCGCGTTGCATTCTGCTCCCCTGCGGTCGCCGATTTCAGATGTGCCGACACGCCCGCTGCGGTGCCGCCGATCCAGAACTGCCAGCCGCCCGCTGGCGAATACCTGCTCCAGCCCTTCGCCGTCGCCTGCGGCTGGAGCGACGACGATTCCGCCCGCCACATCATCGTCCAGCGCCTCGGCGGCACGCCGGCATTCCCCTCCGGCGCGGTAAACAACCCACTCTCGACGCCGGCCTCCGCCGGCATGGGCGGCAGCTTTACGGTGGTCAACTATTTCAACAACCTCACCTACTGGACCGGCGGCAGCCTGGATTATGGCAACGCCACCGTGAAGAGCTTCATTCGCAATCCCGGCAGCACACCGGCCAATTACAGCGATGACAGCGTCTATCCGACCGAATCGGACATCTACAAAAGCTATCAGCTGGCCGATGCCCTGGGGGATCAATGCGCGGTCATCGCCGATGAAAACGACCGCATCTACAACAACAAGTGCAAGGCGCCGACCAACAAGAGCACCACCCATTTGCTGCAATCGACCGACAAGGGCGCCAATGCCAATACCATCGGCGCCGACGTCGTCGACAAAGACATCAACCTCGCCGCACTGTCCGAAGCCAGCTTCTTCCGCCAATTCTTCGGCCTCGACAAGACCGGCTACAAGGACAGCGTCGCCAGCGAGGTCCTGACCCCGAGCGAGGCCGCCGATAAATTTGCCGCTGGGGTGCACGGAGAGGTGATCTGGGTCGACGGCCCACTTACCCTCTCCGGCAACGAACCGATCGGCTCCATCGACCGCCCGGTAGTCCTCATCGTCGATGGTGATCTCGCCCTCGGCGCCGGCATCGACTTCTACGGCGTCCTCTACACCTCGGGCAGCCTCAGCGGCAATGCAAACGGCAATATCTACGGTGCCGTGCTGGCCCATGGTGGCACCACCAATCTCAACGGCAATCCGACCATCTTTTACGACGAGGCCGTGCTCGGCAACACCATGAAAGTAGGCCGCCGCACTGCCATCGCCGGGTCGTGGCGCGACTGGACCATCGAATAAGCCGCCCCAGCACAGGAGCCCCCATGCTGATTCATCGCCATCTACGCGGCATCGCACTACTCGAGGGACTGATCTCGGTGGTGGTCCTCTCCGTAGGCATCCTCGCCCTCGGCAAGCTCGACGCCCACATGTTGGGCGCCGCCGGCCTCACCAAAGCCAGGGCCGAAGCCGCCCAGCTTGCACAAGCCGAAATCGAAGCGCTGCGCACCCAGGTGCTGAAGAGCAGCTTCGATGGGATCGGAGATCAGCCAACGACCAGTGTGGCGGGCAAGAACGCGCTGTTTACCGTGCTGCGGACGGTGACGGACCTGAACACCACCTTGAAGCGCATCGACGTCACGGTCAGCTGGGTTCCACCCGCGAACTGGGGTTCACCCACGGATGGCGGCGCCGGCACCGACAGCGTCACCGTCCGCACCCTGCTCAACTGGTCGGACCCCAAGTTGCTGATCCACCTCGAGGAGGGCGTCCCCGGTTATGAAAACGCTCTACACCCGCCGATCGGCCTCGCCAAGCGGCCTGCCGTCCCGATCCAGCGCGAAGCGGGCGAAGCCGGCGTGTACAACGATGGCGACAAGCGCGAGCTCCGGGACACCGCAGGCAACGTCCTGCTCGTCCTCGACCCGATCGACAAGAACAACCCGCGCGAATTCGCCACCATCAGCGGCCGGATTTACTTCGATACCGACCGGCTGAAGTCGAATTTCCAGCCTGCCAAGGTGCTCGTCGCCAGCACCGCCGAAGGGCATTGCTTTCCGAGCACCAGTGCCAGCATTGCACTGACGACCGTGCCGGACACGGGCGGCAAGCTCAAATATTACGAATATAAATGCTACGTTGGCGAAGGCTGGTACGCCAACATCGCCATCCAGAATCTCGACACCAATGAAGTCAACGTCTGCGTCGGCGATCCGACGTTCACCACCAGCAGCAGCATGAATTACTGGACCACCCTGCCGATGGCCCAGCCCGCTTCGCGCCGGGTGTATCGCGGCTATAAAAGCCTGGAAAGCGCAGCGACCGGATATTTCATCACCGGCATCGCCAACGGCGGCACATATCCCGAAGACGGGATGCCGAAGCCATCGCACTTCAGCAGCTACAGTACGTCTTCGACAACGCAGAATTACTTCAACCACCACTTCCTGATCACCGACCTTAAAGCTCAGGACAGTTGCCAAAGCGTCATGAGCGGATTCAGCACGCACTTCCACAAGAATGCCGGTGCGGCCCTGTGTCTGTCGCCCGACGACAGCCCGGCAGACGACAAGTGTCCCAAAATATGGCCGGGCTGGCCCACTTTCATCGACGCGGGGGCAGGCGATTTCGGTGGCGGAGACAGCGGCGAGGACGACGGTTCCGGTGGTTCGGCCAACACCTGCAGCGGAACGGTCAGTGGCAGCACCGAAAGCTCCGGCGCCAAGGTCAGTGCGACAAGCTCGGTTGAAACCGTCGAATGCGCAACCAGCGGCGGGAACATCAAAAACTATACTTGCGGCATCACGGCGGCAGAGGGTTCAACGACCGTCACAGTCAGCCAAACCTCAGGCAATACCACCGTCACCAAGACGCTATTAGAGCCATTCGTCTGCAACGCCATCAACACGCTCAACTTCCCCTGAAACCCTTGCAGATAGGCTGTGCGATCAGCGCGTCAGCCTGCTCCGATCCGCCCCAACCCGCCGAGCCTGTGATGAATGACCCTGCGATGAATGCCCGCCTGAAACAAGCTGCCTTTACCCTCATCGAGTTGATGGTGGTGGTCGCCATCATCGGCATCCTGGCCGCGATCGCCTACCCGAGCTACATCGAGTATGTCCAGCGCGCGCGCCGCGCCGACGGCCAGGCCGCCATCCTCCGCGTCCAGCTGGCGCAGGAAAAATGGCGTGCGAACAATACGAGCTACGGAAGCCTGAGCGCTATCGGTGCGCCAGCCCAGTCGGATGACAAGTTTTACAGCATTGCCGTGAGCAATCTCAGCGCAACCGGCTATACGGTGACGGCAACCAGCACCGCGCAACTGGCCGGCGCCTGCCACACCCTGACCCTCACCGTTTCAGCCGGTGGCGAAACCCCGGGTCCAGATGCCTGCTGGTGACAAGGCGCAGCACCCCGGAAGCAGGAAGCGCAGCGTCATCCTCGCTTAGCGCTCGTTCCAGACTCGGTCATCAACCGGTTCGAACTCGGGATACGCGATGTCGTGCTCCAGCAGCAGGCGGACGATCGTCTTCGCGTGCTCTGGCGGAAAGCCCTGACGCTGGCCGTCGCGGGTATCCATGATGAGGCTGGAAAGATACTTGCGCCCATCGCGGGTTCCCCACATTGCGCTGATGCGCGGCGCCAGATGGGGGAAACGCTCGAACAGCGCCGTCGTATCGACCTTCGGACCGGAGCGGGGTGTGCTTTGCATGGTGTGCTGTGAGCCAAGGTGGTAGAAAAAACGGTAGCATTTTCAGCCTCCCCCTCCGGAACAGTGAACGACTATTTCACGGCCCCGGACCGAAAGCGGGAGGAGCGCACCTTCACGCCATAGATGAGGAACACCCGAAGCGGCCTTCCGAACGTCTTCCCGCTCCCGGCAAGCCGAGGAGGCCTTCAGTCCCTGAAGTTGCCGTACTGCAGCGGGAAATCGGTGATCTGCTTCTTCACCAGCGCGATCGCATCCTGCAGTACGTCGCGCTTGGCCCCGGAGACGCGCACGGCGTCGCCCTGGATCGCGGCCTGGACCTTGAGCTTGCTGTCCTTGATGTGCTTGACGATCTTCTTCGCCAGGTCCTGGTCGACGCCGACCCGCACCTTGACTTCCTGCTTGACCTTGTTGCCGGAAATCTTCTGCACGTCGCCATAGTCGAGGCAGCGCACGTCGACGTTTTTCTTGGTCATCTCCGGCAGCAGGATGGTCTTGATCTGGTCGAGTTGGAAGTCGCTGTCGCCGTAGAGGGTGAGCAGCTTGTCGGCATGCTCGATCCTGGCGCTGGTGCCCTTGAAGTCGTGGCGGCCTTCGACCTTGCGGTTGGCCTGCTCGACGGCGTTGCGCAGCGAAGGCTGGTCGACTTCGGACATGATGTCGAAAGACGGCATGATTTCCTCCCCCTAGCCGCGTTCAGCCGAAGTGGCAGATGTAGTGATAAGGCTCGCCCGCCACCTCGATGTCGAAGCTGGAGTTTCCCGGCACGTTGAAGGATTCTCCAGCGCCATAGGTCTGCCATTCGCCGGACTTGCCATCGCTGCCCTTCAGGCGCACGCGACACTGGCCGGCGACGCCTTCCATGATTTCGGGCGCGCCGGTATTGAAGGTGAGCGCAGCCGGCAGGATGACGCCGACCGACTTCTTGGTGCCATCGGCGAACTGGATGCCGTGGCTGACGCACTTGCCGTCGAAGTAGACATTGGCCTGGGTGGTGACGGCGACGCCGTCGATCTTTGCGGTGATGCTCATGGCGAAAGCGGACTCCTATTCAATGCCAAGGATTTTCTGGATGAGACCCTTCGAGACGAAGCCGAGAAAGCCCAGGCCGAGGACGACGAACAGCCAGATCGTGCCGTAGCGGCCGGCCTTCGATTCCCTGGCGAGATTGCCGATGATGAACAGCATGTAGAGGACCAGGGCGGCGAGGCAGACCTTCAGCGAGATCGACTCGAACTCGGCGAGCGTGAGGCCGAAGAGAAGGATGTCGTCGTCCATCGGGGGCGGTGCAATGCTCGAAAAGGGTGTGGCCGGGCCCGCGCAGCGGGGCGCAGGTCACCGGCCGGAGGCGGATCAGCCGCGCTTCGCCCTGGCGTTGGCGGCGATGCGCATGCGCAGCGCGTTGAGGCGGATGAAGCCGTGGGCGTCCTTCTGGTTGTAGGCGCCGGCGTCGTCCTCGAAGGTGGCGATGGTCGGGTCGAACAGCGAATCGGACTTCGAGTCGCGCCCGGTGACGATGACGTTGCCCTTGTAGAGCTTGAGCCGCACCCAGCCGTTGACGGTCTGCTGGGTGTGGTCGATCAGCGCCTGGATCGCCTGGCGCTCGGGGCTCCACCAGTAGCCGTTGTAGATCATGCTGGCGTAGCGCGCCATGAGGTCGTCCTTGAGGTGGGCGACTTCGCGGTCAAGCGTGATCGATTCGATCGCGCGGTGGGCACGCAGCAGGATGGTGCCGCCCGGGGTTTCGTAGCAGCCGCGGCTCTTCATGCCGACGTAGCGGTTCTCGACCAGATCGAGGCGGCCGATACCGTGCTTGCCGCCCAATTCGTTCAACCTGGCGAGCAGCTCGTGCGGCTTCATGCGGGTGCCGTCGATCGCGACGAGGTCGCCCTTCTCGAACTCCAGATCGATGTACTCGGCCGCATCCGGGGCGGCCTCCGGCGACACCGTCCACCGCCACATCGACTCCTCGGCTTCGGCCGCCGGGTTCTCGAGGTGGCGCCCTTCGAAGGAGATATGCAGCAGGTTGGCGTCCATCGAGTAGGGCGAACCGCCCTGCTTGTGCTTCATCTCGATCGGAATGCCGTGCTTTTCAGCGTAGGCGAGCAGCTTCTCGCGCGACAGCAGATCCCACTCGCGCCACGGCGCGATCACCTTCACGCCCGGCATCAGCGCGTAGTAGCCGAGCTCGAAGCGGACCTGGTCGTTGCCCTTGCCGGTGGCACCGTGCGACACCGCGTCGGCGCCGGTGGCGCGCGCGATCTCGATCTGGCGCTTGGCGATCAGCGGGCGCGCGATCGAGGTGCCGAGCAGGTATTCGCCTTCGTAGACGGTATTGGCACGGAACATCGGGAAGACGAAGTCGCGCACGAATTCTTCGCGCAGATCGTCGATGAAGATGTTCTCGGGCTTGATGCCGAACTTCAGCGCCTTGGTGCGCGCGGGCTCGAGCTCCTCGCCCTGGCCGAGGTCGGCGGTGAAGGTCACCACCTCGCACTGGTAGGTGTCCTGCAGCCACTTCAGAATGACCGAAGTGTCCAGCCCGCCGGAGTAGGCGAGCACAACCTTGTTGACGTCGCTCATGCTGTTTTCCTGTTTCCTGCTGTGTTGCCGGTGTGCACGCCCGTGCACACCGTGATTGTTCCGCGCCTCAGTCCTCGATGCGGCCGAGCATCAGGTATTCCATCAGCGCCTTCTGCGCGTGCAGGCGGTTTTCCGCCTCGTCCCAGACCACCGACTGCGGGCCGTCCATGACCTCGGCGGTGACTTCCTCGCCGCGGTGCGCCGGCAGGCAGTGCATGAACAGCGCATCCTTGTGCGCGACCGCCATCATCTCGGCATCGACGCACCAGTCGGCAAAGGCTTTCACGCGCTCTTCGTTCTCGGCCTCGAAGCCCATCGAAGTCCACACGTCGGTGGTGACCAGATCGGCGCCCTTGCACGCCTCGAGCGGATCGGCGAACTGCTCGAAGTTGGCCGTGCCGTACAGGCCGGCGCGTTCGGGCTCGACTTCGTAGCCCGGCGGCGTCGACACATGGACGTTGAAGTCGAGCACTTCGGCGGCCTGCAGCCAGGTGTTGCACATGTTGTTGCTGTCGCCAACCCAGGCCACCGTCTTGCCCTGGATCGAGCCGCGGTGCTCGATGTAGGTGAAGATGTCGGCGAGGATCTGGCAGGGATGGTATTCGTTGGTCAGGCCATTGATCACCGGCACGCGCGAATTGGCGGCGAAGCGTTCGACGATGTCCTGCTCGAAGGTGCGGATCATCACCAGGTCGCTCATCCGCGAAATCACCTGGCCGGCATCTTCCACCGGCTCGCCGCGCCCCAGCTGCGAGTCGCGGGTATTGAGATAGATCGCCGTGCCGCCGAGCTGGTGCATGCCGGCCTCGAACGACAGCCGGGTCCGGGTGCTGGCCTTCTCGAAGATCATCACCAGGGTGCGGTCGAACAGCGGGTGGTAGGGTTCGTAGCGCTTGAACTTGTCCTTGATCCACTTCGCGCGCGCGAACAGGTGGCCGTACTCCTCGCGGGAGAAGTCCTTGAACTGGAGATAATGCTTGATCTGACTCATGCCGCCTCCTTAGCCCCGGGCGAGGAAATCGCGGATCATCGGCGCCAGCATCGACACCAGGGTTTGCGCGTCGGCGGGAGTGAAGGTGAGCGCCGGCAGCAGACGGACGACGCGTTCCGAGGTGATGCTGAGCAGCAACCCCTGCTCCGCGGCACGCTCCATCAGCACCCCGCACGGACGGTCGAGTTCGATGCCGATCATCAGCCCGCGGCCGCGGATATCGACCACACCGGCGACGCCGTCGAGCGCTTCGGCCAGCCCCTTGCGGATCGCCTCGCCGACAGTGACGGCATTCTCGATCAGCTTGTCGTCGACGATGGCGTCGAAGGTGGCCAGGCCGGCCGCACAGGCCAGCGGGTTGCCGCCGAAAGTGGACCCGTGATTTCCCGGCCCGAACAGCCCTTTCGCCTTGCCGGCGGTGACGCACGCGCCGATGGGCACGCCCGAAGCCAGTCCCTTCGCCAGGGTCATCACGTCGGGCATCACCCCGGCATGCTGCCAGCCGAACCACTTGCCGGTGCGGCCCATGCCGCACTGGACTTCGTCGCAGATCATCAGCCAGCCTTTCTCGTCGCACAACGCCCGGAGGTCGCGCTGGAAGGCCTCATCGGCCACATTCACCCCGCCCTCGCCCTGGATCATCTCCAGCATCACCGCGGCGATGCCGTGATTGTGCTCGCCGATTTTGCGGATCGCCTCGATGTCGCGGTAAGGCACGCGGATGAACCCCTGCACCAGCGGCTCGAAGCCGGCCTGGGTCTTGCGGTTGCCGGTTGCCGAGAGGGTCGCCAGGGTACGCCCGTGGAAGGCGTTTTCCATGACGATGATGTGGGGCAGTTCGATTCCCTTCTGATGGCCGTGCATGCGTGCGAGCTTGATTGCCGCCTCATTGGCCTCGCAGCCGGAATTGCAGAAAAACACCTCATCCATGCCCGATGCCTCGGCGATGCGGTCGGCGAGCTGTTCCTGGAGCGGAATGGCGTAAAGATTGGAAGTGTGCAGCACGCGCGCGGCCTGACCGGCAATGGCCTTGACCAGAGCGGGATGATTGTGGCCAAGGGTGTTGACCGCGATCCCGGACAGGGCATCGAGATAGCGCTTGCCAGCCTCATCGTACAACCACACGCCCTCTCCGTGCGTGAAGGCGACGGGCAGGCGGGCGTAGGTGTTCATGAGATGGGACATGGTGTACCTCGAACGAAACGAAGACGGAGAAACGAAGGCTGGAAAACGCGCACGGCGGCAGGTGCCGCCGTGCAGGATCGGGCCCCGATGTTAAGCCAAAAACCTCGGCCCTGTACATAAGCCCGACAGCAATCCAGCGCCTTCCGACAGCGGGAGCGGCGGCACCGGACGGCGGATTCCCGCCCCCCTGGCGCACGGCATCATCGCCGGTGTGGCCCGCCCATCCTTCGGGCCCGGGCGCACGGCGCCGCCTGCGCTCCAGCCCCCGTCCGTTTCGCCCTGCGGTTTTCTGCTAGAATTCGCGCGCTTTTGAGTCCCGGCGACAAAGAACCGGGGCCTGAACACCCCCCGAAGCCGCCAAGGCATCACACATGAACCAGAAGATCGAAAACTTCGTCATTGTCGGGGTCACGAGGGAAGGAAAGACGTTCCGTCCAAGCGATTGGGCCGACCGCCTGTGCGGCATCATGTCCGCTTTCGGCGCGGACCACCGCATGATGTATTCTCCCTACGTGCGCCCGGGCTGCACCCTCACCGGCAACAAGACGGTCCTCGTCGACGCCCGGCTCTACGACATCGAGCCGCTGGCCTACAAGTTCCTGATCAACTTCGCCAACGACAACGATCTGCAGATCGACTGGATGGGCGACACTCCGCTATAGCGCGGCGCGCACCGCGGAAAGCGAACAACCGCCAGGATGCAGGCATCCCGCAGGAGCGCGCCCATGCTGGGCACACAAAATAAAAAAGCGACCCGCAGGTCGCTTTTTCCATACCCTGCGCCGCAGCGCCAGGGCCTTGCGTGCCGAACGACTCAGGCAGCCATCGACTTGACTGCGGCGGACAGGCGGCTCTTGTGGCGAGCGGCCTTGTTCTTGTGGATGATCTTCTTGTCGGCGATGGTGTCGATGGTGCTCATCGAGGTGCGAAAGACCGACTGAGCCGCCGCCTTGTCGCCACCCACGATGGCCTTGCGCACGGCCTTGATCGCGGTACGCAGGCGGGAGCGAAGGCTGGCGTTGTGAGCGCGAGACTTGACTGCCTGACGGGCGCGCTTGCGAGCTTGTGCCGAGTTGGCCATAAATTCGATTCCGTTTTGGTGGTTCTAGAAAGTCCGCGATTCTATCCGCGTAGCCATCCGGATGCAAGCCTGTTTTCGGCTATCATGCGCGCTCCCCATTCCCAGCACGCCATCCCGGCGGCGCCCCCCGTCCCGCATGAACCTGCTGCGCGCCCTCGTCACCGTCAGCGGCATGACCCTGCTGTCCCGCATCCTCGGTTTCGTGCGCGACTTCGTCATCGCGCGCACCTTCGGCGCCGGCCTCGCCACCGACGCCTTCTTCGTCGCCTTCCGCCTGCCCAACCTGTTGCGCCGGATGTTCGCCGAAGGCGCGTTCTCGCAGGCTTTCGTACCCATCCTGGCCGAATACAAGAACCGCCAGGGAGCGGAAGCGACCCACACCCTGGTCAACCGGGTCGCGACCGCGCTCGGCCTGGTGGTGGCGCTCGTCGCCGCCCTCGGGGCGCTCGCTGCGCCGCTGATCATCTACGTTTCTGCCCCCGGCTTCGCCGGCGATCCCGGCAAGTTCGAACTCACCGTCGAACTCACCCGCATCACCTTCCCCTACATCTTCTTCATGGCCCTGGTAGCCCTCGCCGGCGGCGTGCTCAACACCTGGAGCCGGTTCGCGATCCCGGCATTCACCCCGGTGCTGCTGAACCTCGCATTCATCGGCATGGCCCTGTTTGCGGCCCCCTATTTCGACCCGCCAGTGCTTGCGCTGGCCTGGGCGGTGTTTCTCGGCGGCCTGCTCCAGCTCGTGCTGCAGATCCGCCCGCTGCGAAAGATCGGCATGCTGCCGCGCTTCGACCTGAACTTCTCCGATCCCGGGGTGCGCCGCATCATGAAGCTGATGGCGCCCGCCCTGCTGGGCGTGTCAGTGAGCCAGATCTCGCTGCTGATCAACACCATCTTCGCCTCCTTCCTGGAAAGTGGCAGCGTGTCCTGGCTGTATTACGCCGACCGCCTGATGGAATTCCCCGCCGGCCTGCTCGGCGTCGCGCTGGGGACCATCCTGCTGCCCAGCCTGGCCAAGCTGCATGCAGACGAAAAGACGGAGGAATTTTCCTCCCTGCTCGACTGGGGCCTGCGCCTGACCCTGCTGCTGACCCTGCCGGCCGCGCTCGGGCTGGCGCTGCTGGCGGTGCCACTGGTGTCCACGCTGTTCAACTACGGCGCCTTCTCCGCCACCGATGTAATGCAGACGCGCAGCGCGCTCGTCGCCTACAGCATCGGCCTCACCGGGCTGATCCTGGTGAAGGTGCTGGCGCCGGGCTTCTACGCCCGCCAGGACATCCGCACCCCGGTCAAGATCGCGCTGATCACCCTGGCGGCGACCCAGCTGATGAACCTCGCCTTCATCGTTCCACTGCGCCACGCCGGGCTGGCCCTGGCGATCGGCCTGGCCTCCTGCCTGAACGCCGGGCTGCTGTTTCGCGGCCTGCGCAAACGGGCGATCTACATGCCGCAGCCGGGCTGGACCGTATTCATGCTCAAGCTGCTCGCGGCACTGGCGGTGATGGGCGGCGTCCTGTGGTTCGGCAGCGGGCCGGAAACCCAGTGGGTGCAGAGCGGCGGACTGGAACGTGGCCTGAAGCTGGCAGCAGTGGTCGCGGGCGGCGCCCTCGCCTACTTCACCACCCTGTTGGCTCTCGGTTTCCGCCTGCGCGACTTCCGCCGCCGCGGCGCCTGAGGCGCGGCCCGCGAATCAAGGCACCGGCGGCAGCGCAATCAAATCGCTGCGCCGGGCGCCGGCGGTGAACGCGCGACAGTCGTCGAGAAAGCAGCGGATCGCCGCGCTGTGGTACTTCCCCTTGTGCCAGGCGAAGCTGAACTGCCGGCGCAGATCGAGCTCCGGCGTCTCCAGCGCCACCAGGCTGCCACGCCGCAGCGCATCGCGCAGCGCCAGCCGCGACAGGCACCCCAGCCCCAGCCCGCTCTCCACCGCACGCTTGACCGCCTCGGTGTGCTCCAGTTCGAGGCGTGGCACCAGCCCGCCGGGGCGATGGCGCAGCGCTCGATCGAAGGTTTCGCGCGTTCCCGAGCCACGCTCGCGCAAAATCCACGGCTGCGGCGCGATCTCATCCACCGCCACCGCCTGGCGTCCGGCCAGCGCATGCGAGGGCGCACAGAACACCACCAGCTCGTCATCGACCCACGGCTCGAGCTCGATTTCGGCATCCACCACCTGCCCTTCGACCAGGCCGAGGTCGATCTCGTAGCGCAGCAGCATCGCGGCGATGCTCGCCGTGTTGTGCACCTGCAGCCGGACCCGGCTTTCCGGATGGCGCTGCAGGTACGCCGACACGATCAGCGGCAGCAGGTAGTTGCCGATCGTCAGCGTCGCCCCCACGCGCAGGTTGCCCAGCCCACGGTCACTACGCACCAGGGTCTCGATCTCCTCGGCACGGTCGAGCAGCTCCACCGCATGCGGCAGCAGCAGGCTGCCCTGCTCGTTCAGGCGCAGGCGCTTGCCTTTGCGGTCGAACAGCTGTTGCTCGAACAGGCTCTCCAGCTCGGCCAGCGCCGCGCTCGCCGCCGACTGCGACAGCGCCAGCGCCTCGGCCGCGCGCGACACGTTCTCGCTGCGCGCGACCCCGACGAAGACCTGGAGCTGACGAAGAGTGAATCGCATATCTATTTTTCAGGTAAGAGATAGAAATATTATCCAGTAAAAAGGTAAAACATTCCCCCTAGAATCCACTCATCCCCACTTCGCACACGGCCCCGATCATGAGCAACCTCGCCACCGAAACCGTCCTCAGCGTCCATCACTGGAACGACTCCCTGTTCAGCTTCCGCACCACCCGCAACCCCGGCCTGCGCTTCGAGAACGGCCAGTTCGTGATGATCGGCCTCGATGTCGAAGGCAAGCCGCTGACCCGTGCCTACAGCATCGCCAGCCCCAACCACGAGGAACACCTCGAGTTCTTCAGCATCAAGGTGCCCGACGGCCCGCTCACCTCGCGCCTGCAGTTTCTGCGTCCGGGCGACCCGATCGTGGTCAGCAAGAAGCCCACCGGCACCCTCGTCGTGCACGACCTCAACCCCGGCAAGCACCTCTACCTGCTCGCCACCGGTACCGGGCTGGCGCCCTTCCTCAGCGTCATTCAGGACCCGCACACCTACGAGCGCTTCGAGAAGGTGGTGCTGGTGCACGGGGTCCGCTTCGTCTCCGAGCTCGCCTACACCGAGTTCATCACCCGCGCGCTGCCGCAGAATGAATTCTTCGGCGAGCAGGTGCGCAAGCAGCTGATTTACTACCCCACGGTCACCCGCGAACCCTTCCGCAACACCGGCCGCATCACCCATGTGATCGAAACCGGCAAGCTGTCCGCCGACATCGGCCTGCCGGCGCTCGATCCGGCGCACGACCGGGTGATGATCTGCGGCAGCCAGGCGATGAACAAGGACTGCTGCGACCTGCTCGACGCACGCGGCTTCGCAATGTCGCCACGCATCGGCGTGACCGGCGACTACGTGATCGAGCGCGCCTTCGTCGAAAAGTGATCCGCCCCACGGCGGTGAGGTGACCCACTGCGACGCCATTGCACGCGCCGCCCCTCCCCCTTCCTCCGGAACATCCTCGTCCGCTGCTCCCGCCCTGCCCGGGCGCAAGACGATGCGTGCTCCCCGCGTCCGCCTCCGGTAGACTCCTGCCCTTTCCGACTCCGCAGGACCCCGCCCAATGGCCCAATACGTCATGTCGATGCTGCGCGTGAGCAAGATCGTTCCGCCCAAGCGTCAGATCATCAAGGACATCTCCCTCTCCTTCTTCCCCGGCGCCAAAATCGGCCTGCTCGGCCTCAACGGCTCGGGCAAATCCACCGTGCTGCGCATCATGGCCGGAGTGGACAAGGAATACGACGGCGAAGTGCAGTGGCTCGCCGGCCAGCGCATCGGCTACCTGCCGCAGGAGCCCGAGCTCGACCCGGCCAGGACGGTGAAGGAAGAGGTCGAATCCGCGCTCGGCGAAATCATGGAAGCGCGCCAGAAGCTGGAAGAGGTCTACGCCGCCTACGCCGAGCCCGACGCCGACTTCGACAAGCTCGCCGAGGAACAGGCCAGGTACGAGAACATCCTGTCTACGGCCGGCAGCGACGTCGAGACCCAGATGGAGATCGCCGCCGACGCCCTGCGCCTGCCGCCCTGGGACGCCGTCATCGGCAAGCTCTCCGGCGGCGAGAAGCGCCGTGTCGCGCTGTGCAAGCTGCTGCTGTCCAAGCCCGACATGCTGCTGCTCGACGAACCGACCAACCACCTCGACGCCGAATCGGTCGAGTGGCTCGAGCAGTTCCTGACCCGCTTCCCCGGCACCGTGGTCGCCGTCACCCACGACCGCTACTTCCTCGACAACGCCGCCGAGTGGATCCTCGAACTCGACCGCGGCCACGGCATCCCGTGGAAGGGCAACTACTCGTCCTGGCTCGAGCAGAAGGGCGACCGCCTGGCCCAGGAAGCCAAGCAGGAAGCCGCCCACCAGAAGGCGATGAAGACCGAGCTGGAGTGGGCGCGCTCCAACCCCAAGGCACGCCAGGCCAAGTCCAAGGCCCGCCTCGCCCGCTACGAAGAGATGGCGAGCGTCGAATACCAGCGCCGCAACGAGACCCAGGAAATCTTCATCCCGCCCGGCGAGCGCCTCGGCGACAAGGTCATCGAGTTCCACGAGGTGAGCAAGGCCTTCGGCGACAAGCTGCTGATGGACAACGTCAGTTTCAGCGTTCCGCCGGGCGCCATCGTCGGCATCATCGGACCCAACGGCGCGGGTAAATCGACCCTGTTCAAGATGATCGAGGGCCGCGACACGCCGGATTCGGGCACGGTGGAGATCGGCGCCACGGTCAAGATCGCCGCGGTCGACCAGACCCGCGAGGGCCTCGCCAACGACAAGACGGTGTTCGAGGCGATCTCAGAGGGCGCCGACATCCTCACCGTCGGCCGCTTCGAGATGCCCAGCCGCGCCTACATCGGCCGCTTCAACTTCAAGGGCGGCGACCAGCAGAAGATCGTCGGCAACCTGTCGGGCGGCGAGCGCGGCCGCCTGCACCTGGCCAAGACCCTGATCCAGGGCGGCAACGTGCTGCTGCTCGACGAACCGTCCAACGACCTCGACGTCGAGACCCTGCGCGCGCTCGAAGACGCCCTGCTGGAGTTCGCCGGCTGCGCGCTGGTGATCTCGCACGACCGCTGGTTCCTCGACCGCATCTGCACCCACATCCTCGCCGCCGAAGGCGACTCGCAATGGACCTTCTTCGCCGGCAACTACCAGGAATACGAGGAAGACAAGAAGAAGCGCCTGGGCGAGGAAGGCGCCAAGCCGAAACGCATCCGCTACAAGCCGATCGCGCGCTGACCGGTTTCGCCCGCTTGCCGGAAGGCTCCGCCGCGGACTGCGGCAGCGGGCGGGCGCAGCGGCAGGGGCTCCATCCGCCGGCGCTGTGCTACCCGGCCAGGGCGACGAGGGCCGCGCCCAGGCCACGCTCAGGCCGCGCGCCGGCGCGCGGTCTGCGTGCTGACCAGGATGCCGCCGACGATCAGCACGAACGCGGCACCATGGTAGAGGCGCGGCCACTCGCCGATCACGGCGGCCGACAGAACCGCGGTAAACAGCGGGTTGAAGTTGTAGAAGATGGCCGCAACCGCCGGGCCGGCTTCGGCCACCGCCACGCCCCACGCACGGTAGGCGATGATCGACGGCCCGACGGCGACATAGACGATGATCGCCACCAGCCCCCACGACCACTGCGTCGGCCCCGAAGGCAGGATCAGGTCGCCGGCGGCAGCGGCAGCGACCGCCCAGCCCACCCC
Source organism: Thauera chlorobenzoica (assembly GCF_001922305.1). Taxonomy (NCBI): domain Bacteria; kingdom Pseudomonadati; phylum Pseudomonadota; class Betaproteobacteria; order Rhodocyclales; family Zoogloeaceae; genus Thauera; species Thauera chlorobenzoica. The sequence continues at coordinate 2,711,343 of NZ_CP018839.1, read as the reverse complement.
GAACACGCACTGCACGGCGAGGAATTCCGCCCAGTTCCACGCCGGGCGGGCCTCCCCGGTCATGTGCGCGGGCGGACGCGCGAGCATCCAGCTGTAGGCGGTCCACCCCACCATCGCCAGCAGCATCAGCAGGTCGCCCTCGACGAACTCGATGCGCGCGAGCGCGGCGGGCTCGCCGCGCGACAGCACCACCGCCACCCCGGCGAGCGACAGCAGCGCGCCGAGAACCTGTACCGGGCGCGGAATCACGCGGTAGAACAGCGCACCGATCAGCATCATCCACACCGGCGCGCTCGAGGCGATCAGGGTGACATTGAGCGGCGTACTGGTACGCAACGCCATGTATTGCAGCGCGTTGTAGGCGCCCACGCCGATCAGCCCGAGCACGGCCAGGTGCGCCCAGCGCGCGCGAACCCGGGCACGCGCCGCAGGCGTGCCGAAGGCGCGCCAGCCCAGCGGCAGCAGCAGCACGAGGGCCAGCGCCCAGCGCACCGCATTGAGCCAGAGCGGATCCATACGCTCGATCGCAATCCGGCCGACGACCGCGTTGATCGCCCACAGCAGGGGCGGCAGGATCAGAAAGAAGAACAGCCGGGGAGAGAGATTCATCAGGACGATTATTGTTTGATCGGGTTCTCGATGGCGGAAGGGCCGCGCCCTGCCTCAAGCGCGGGGCAGGCCGGGCCAGTCCGCGGCGGAAAGCGCGAACTTGTAGGCGAAGCCGCTCCAGGAAACCCCCCGCAGCAAGGCGTCGATGAAGCCTGTGCGATCGGTGACCCAGCTGCCGCCCACCATGGTCACACCACGGGCGAACAGCGGCTCGGGCAGACAACCCGCGCTCGGGCCAATCAGCACGATACGGCGGGCGTGGCGGCAATGGCCGAGGATGGCGTCCACCGTATGGTTGAGCAGGATCGTGCTGGTCGACAGCACCTTGTCGCAGGCCTCGAGCTCGCCCGCATCGAGGGTGACGCGATAGCCCTCGTACTCGCCGACGCGCTCGGGATTGAGCTCGATCACGGTCAGGCGCGCACCCGCGGCAGTCACCTGCTTGAGCAGCGGCGTAAACAGCCCGACCATCCCGATGTGCTCCCCCATCCGGGGCGCGATCCCGCCGATCGAATCGGACGCGCGCGGAGGTGCAAACCCCATCCGCTCCATCACCGTGCGCGACAGTGCATTGGCCGCGGCGAATCCCAGCATCCGGCGCAACTCGACATCACCGCCCGCTCCTGCGGGCGCGGCGAATTCGCGCGCGAGTTGCAGCGCATCCATCCCGACAATGCTTTTCGGGTCATCCGAGCCGAGCAGCCGGGCGAGGGCGTTGCCGAGCAGGACGTAGGAAAGGCCGAGCGCCCCGTCATCGAGTTCCAGCGCGCAGAATTCGCCGTTCTTCGACGTGGCAGCCTCGGGCGGCGGCAAGTGCAAGGCCCGCACGCGCGGAACCGGCTGGCCGGCAAGGGCCTGTTCGAGGCAGGCGATCAGATCTTCGGCAAACCCCATCGCGCTTACGCCCGCGGCCCCGCCGCAGCGCTGTAGGCATGGGCTTTGAGCGTTTCCAGATCGACCACCCCCAGCGCCGACTCATGCGTGGCCTCGAGCACGACCGGCGGCGCCACGCCCGCTTCGAGGGCTTCCTTCCAGCGCAGCGCGCACAGGCACCAGCGATCGCCCGGTTTCAAGCCCGCGAACCGGAATTCCGGGCGTGGCGTGCTCAAGTCGTTGCCGGCCGCCTGGGAAAAAGCCAGAAAAGCCTCATCGACCCGCACGCAAATCGTATGGCGACCGAGATCGTCGGGGCCGGTTTCGCAACACCCCGTCCGGAAGAACCCCGTCAGCGGGGAATAACTGCAGGCCAGCAAGGGCCCGCCCAGGACGTTTCGTGACGCATTCATGCTCGTTGTTTCCGCAGATTGATGGACCACACGGGAAAACGCGAAGCGCCGGTCCGCCCGGCAAGCCGGGTGGCGGCACCCCGCAGTGGCCGGAGCATTGTAGCGCCAGCGCTCCCCGATCGACCGAAAACAGCGTATTTCTGCTATTTTTGCCGGGTTACATCGATTTCGGTACCTGAATGTCTGCCATGCCCGACACGCAAGATTCAAAGCGTGAATTCATCAGCACCGCCCAGGCTGCACGTCAGCTGGGTTTGTCTTTGGGCACTGTTCAGCACATGGTCGAGGCCGGCGCCCTCTCCGGCTGGAAAACCGCCGGCGGCCATCGCCGGATCTGGCAGGACTCGGTCGATGCCCTGCTCGCCCGCGGTCGCACTCACGGCGGCACGCTGCGGGTGCTGATCGTCGAGGACGACAAGCTGCTGCAAACGCTCTATCGCGAGACATTCTCGACCTGGCCGATTCCGCTCGAGCTGAACATCGTCAATCACGGCCTCGACGCCCTCGTCGAACTCGGCCGCGAACAACCCGACCTGCTGATCACCGACCTGCGCATGCCCGGTGTCGACGGTTTCGAAATGATCCGCCGTCTGCACGCCAATCCCTTGAGCAGCCGCACCTCCATCGTCGTGGTCTCGGCGCTGAGCGCGCAAGAAATCGCCGCCCGCGGCCCCCTGCCCAAGGACGTCACGGTTTATCGCAAACCCATCCCCTTCCACGAACTGCACGGCTATATCCAGGCATTGTCCGCGCAGCGCCGGCGCACACACGACGGGGCGTGAGCATGCGCACCGGCAAGGCATAAAAAACTTTCGTCCTCCCGCTCTTCCGGCTATAATGCCGCGCTTTCACGGACAGGTGGATGAGTGGTTTAAGTCGCACGCCTGGAAAGCGTGTTTGGGATAATATCCCAACGCGGGTTCGAATCCCGCCCTGTCCGCCAGAACACCATAAAGCCCTGATTTTTCAGGGCTTTATTTTTTATAGGCCTCCGGGCGCTGGTGGCGAGCCCCCACAGCGCCCAGTTGGCAAAACTTCGCCGGCAAAGAGCCGTTGGCACAGGTGACGGCCTGTTCCATTGCTTGAGCGGATGGAAGCCGGCTCATACGCCATGCCGGTACTCGGCATGATCGGCACGACTTGCCGCTCCTCCGTATCTGTATAAAAATACAGCCACAGGAGAAGTGCCATCATGTTCCCCACCCGCCGATCCCACCAGACCTGTCCGTACTGCCACATGCCGGTCGCCATCGAACAGTTCGAGTTCGCCTCGGACCAAATCCACACCTACAGAGTCTGTCCGGAATGCGGACACCCTCTGCTCCTGAGCGAACGGTCGACCGCATCTGCGGCGGCACGCAGCACGGCAGAGCCGAGCGGGCCGGCAGATGCGGCACAAGCGCCCCACCCCCGCCTGCGCAACCTTGTGGAACGGCATCCCGGTCACGCCGGCGGCGGCAGATGAGCCAGCTCAGCTTCGATTTCGCCGTCGATCGCGGCTTCACCCCTCGGCGTACAGCGCCTTCCAGACACGCGGCCGCGCCCAAACCGTACCCGGCTCCGACCAACCCCGATCCGGACCCTGCCCGACTCGCACCCATGACCACCAACGCCTCCACCCACCCTCTTTCCGCCCCCCTCCCCGCCCCCGAATCCACCGCTGCGGACGCTCCGGTGGCGATCCGCGAAGACCGCCTGTGGCACGACGCCGGCTGGATGGCGCGCGTGATCAAGAACGAGGATGACGACGGCTGGGCCGTCGAAATGCTCCAGGATGGCGAGCCCGAACCGGCACTGGTCGGCCCGTGGACCATGGGGCGCGACAAGAAGAACCCCAAGCCGCTGGATCAGGCCGCATTCAACACCCTGGTGAAAACCGCCTCCGAAGTGCTCCTGCGTCACCAGCAGCAACACCATGCCGCGCTGCACAAACGCCTGACGGTGTTCGCCCGCGACAGGCAATGGGAAGTCAGGCTGGACATCGTTCCCGACGAGTACGAACCCTATGCCCTGCTCAGCGCATTCGACGAGGCGGGCGACGAACTCGCGCAGCTGCGGGTGCGGCCCGACTTCAGGCTGACGAGCGCGAGCGCCACCGCGTGGATCATCGACGACTTCCGCCATCCGCAGCGGGAAGACGAATGAACATCGCCGCAGGACACTGGCCCCTCGGCCTGGCCAGCCACCGCAGCCTCGACACCGCAGCGCCCCGCTGAGCCGCAGTCCGCATCCCGCAGCCCGCATCTCTTAACCAGCGGGGTCCCGGCCCGTCCGGTCCGGGGTCGGGCGAACGGAATCGCTCAGCTCAACGCTGCGCCGCTGCGTCAGCGCGGCGATGATCTCTCCGTCATGATCGTAGATGTCCTCGCGCAGCTGCACGCCGCCGGTTTTGTCGAGCCCCGCCGTGAAGTAGAGCAACAGTACCGGAATCTCGCGCCCGACCGCAATCGTGCGGGTCGCCCCGCGATCGAGCTCGGCCGCGAGCGTTTCCGCACTCCACCGCTGCGGATCGTCGAGCAGCAGCAAGGCGAGCTCCAGCGGCTTTTCCAGGCGCAGGCAACCCGAGCTGAAAGCGCGCACGCTGCGCCCGAACAGCTCCGGGGCATTGGTATCGTGCATGAAGATCGTGTAAGGATTGGTGAGCGCGAACTTGATCCGCCCGAGCGCGCCGTCGGCGCCCGACTCCTGCACGATCCGGTAAGGAAAGCCGTGTCGGGGCACCGCCGCCCAGTCGATCCCGGCCGGATCGACCGCCTGCCCCTTGGCGTCGACGACACGCATCCTGTGCGCGGCGAGATACCCCGGATCACGCACCATCGCGGGAATGACATCCTGCTTGAGGATGGTGGGCGGCACCACCCATTTCGGATTGAGTACGAGGTGCTGCACGCGGTCGCGGAGCAAAGGGGTCTTGCGCGACGGCCGCCCCACCACCACGCGCGAGGACCACGCGCGCGCGCCATCGAGCACGAGTTCGGCGGTCTGGGCGGCGATATCGAGGCGAAGATGATCGCCTTGCAGGTCTTGCGCGACCCAGCGCAGGCGCTCGAGGTTGGCACGGATCTGGTCGGCGCGCCGCGCCGGGCCGACCTCAAGCGCCGCCATCGTCTGACGCCCGGCCAGGGCATCGGCCTCCAGCCCGTGGGCACGCTGGAAGCGGCGCACCGCCTCGGCCAGGAGAGGATCGAAGTATGCCGGATCGGCCGTCTCCAGACCGCGTTCCCCGCCTGCCTGCAGACGGGCGCGCAGGGCAGCGACACGTCGGTCGCGCTCGCCGGGATGCAGCGTCGGCCCGGCAGGGACCGGCGGCCAGTCGCCGAGCGCGGCCTGGGCACGGTATTGCGCATAGGCTTGCTGCAAGACCCGGTACACGGGCAGCGCCGGCGCATGGTCCGCGATCGCCGCCCCCAGCCCGGGAGCCGCCAGCACCGCCTCAAGTTCGCCGGCCCGCAGCGCCGGGCCGGGTAGCGGCGCGAAGTTCCACTCGCGGTACAGCAGGCGCGGGTCGAGCTTGCCGTAGCGCAACTGGCGCAACAAGCGGGCAAGGCTGTCGGAGAGGGTTACCTCCCTCTCGGCCCGTTGTGCGGGCGAGAGGGAGGCCGGATCGGCATCCACGGCCTGGCGCAGGCGTTCGAGTGCAAAATCGGCGGGGTCCAGCCCATGCTCGCGGCTGGCTTCCACCGCGGTCAACAGCGCCGCAGCCGGCGCCGCGCCGGCCCATGCCGGGCGATAGGCTCGGGCAAGGTAAAACGGCGCCACACTGTCGTCGATGGACGCGCTGCGCAGTTCAAGCTCACCGGCGATGGCCTCAGCCATGTCGTCCATCGCCCCCGCCACCGCCCCCCCCGCGTCGCCAGCCCCGTGGGCGGGAAGGGCGGGGGCCACAACCGGCGAGCCGGGATGCGTGCCCGCCGTCGCCGCGGGCGCTACGGCGGATTGCCCCGCAGCAGCGGCCAGCACCCCCACCACCAACGCCGCCAGAGTTACAAAACTTTTGCCTGTCCGGGTGCCTGTTTCGGTTAGGATGCGCGATTCAAGTGCTTGTTCGGAATGACGATTATCCATGTCGAGAACTCCCCACGATGACTCTGGCGCACGCCGCCGGCTGCTCCTCAAAGGTCTTTCCACTTTGCCGCTGGGCCTCTCCCTCGGCAGCGCACGGGCCCATCCTGCCGCATTCGCCCACGATCACCGGCTCGCGTTCCGCCACACTCACACCGACGAGCGTCTCCAGCTCGCGTACCGCGACCGGCGCGGCTACATCGAACCGGCACTGCAGCGCATGAACTGGCTGCTGCGCGACTTCCGCACCGGAGACGCCATCGCCATGGACCCCCGCCTGTACGACATGCTCCATGCCTTGAGCCTGCGCTGCGGCGGCGATACGTTCGAGATCATCTCCGGCTACCGTTCGCCGGCCACCAACCAGGCCCTGCGCAAGACCGGCGGCGGGGTGGCCAAACGCAGCCTGCACATGGACGGCAAGGCGATCGACATCCGCCTGGCCGGGGTGGACAGCGCGCGCCTGTGCGATGCCGCGCTCGCCTTGCGTGCCGGCGGCGTCGGCTATTACCCCGAATCGGATTTCGTCCACATCGACACCGGCCCGGTGCGCAGCTGGGGCCCTCGTCCGGCCTGATGCAGGTTCCGATGCCGCGCACCGCGCGTCGGCCTTCAGTCCAGCAGCAGCAGCGCCCACACCACGGCCGCATTGAGCAGCGCAATGAACACCGCCGCACTGCCGATATCCTTGGCGCGCTTGGACAAGGGGTGGCGCTCCAGCGATACCCGATCGACCACCGCTTCGATCGCGGAGTTCAGCAGTTCGACGACCATCACCAGCAGCACGCTGCCGATCATCAGCGCCCGCTCGAGCGCCGAGTCTCCCAGCCACAGCGCCACCGGCACCGCGATCAGGGCGATCCAGACCTCCTGGCGGAAAGCGTCTTCGTTGCGGTATGCGGCGCGCAGGCCGTCGACCGAGTAATGCAAGGCGCTCCAGACGTGGCGCAGGCCTTTCGTGCTTTTGAAGGGGCTTTCCATCCTGATGTCGTCGGTGTCGTCGCGGGACCGCGATGATGGCACGAAACCCCACCGCCTTGCCGTCCGCGGCTCAGGCCGGATCGAGGCGCAGGATCCGCCCCCCGCTCTCGTCGAGCAGCCACAGCCTGCCGTCCGGCCCCTGGCGGACGTCGCGGATCCGCCGGCCGAGCGCACTGAGCATGCGCTCTTCATGAACGACCTTGCCGTCCTCGAGCACCAGGCGAACGACGAGCTGGTGCTTCAGCGCGCCGACGAAGAGATTGCCGCGCCATTGCGGAAAGGCCTCCCCGGTGTAGAACGCCATTCCCGACGGCGCGATCGACGGCGTCCACTGCCAGCGTGGCGCCTCGACATCGGCGCGCTCCGTGCCTTCGCCGATCTTGCGCCCGGTGACGTATTCGCGGCCGTGGGTGATCACCGGCCAGCCGTAGTTGCGCCCGCCCCGGGTGAGATTGAGCTCGTCGCCGCCCTGCGGGCCGTGTTCGTGCGTCCACAGCGCGCCGGTCTGCGGGTCCAGCGCCGCCCCCTGGAGATTGCGGTGGCCGTAGGACCAGATCTCGGGCAGCGCGCCGGCACGACCGCGGAAGGGGTTGTCCGCCGGCGCGCTGCCATCCACGGCGATGCGCACCACCTTGCCGAGGTGGCTGTCGAGGGCTTGGGCGCGATCGCGGAAGTGATAGCGGTCGCCGAGAGTGACGAACAGACTGCCATCGGGGGAGAACACCAGGCGCGAACCCCAGTGATGGCTGCCGGAGGGGTCCTCGCTCTGGGCGAAGATGCGTTGCACCGCGTGCACGCGCAAACCGTCGAGGTCGAGGCGGGCGCGCGCCACCGCGGTGCGCGCGCCGCGCGCGGTGGGCTCGGCGTAGGAAAACACGATCAGGCCATCCTCGGCGAAACGGGGGCCGAGGGCGACATCGAGCAGCCCGCCCTGGCCCTGCGCGTGCACCTCGGGCAGACCGGCGATCGGCGCCGACAGACTGCCGTCGGCAGTGACGACGCGCATCCGCCCCGGCCGTTCGGTGACCAGCATGCGGCCATCGGGCAGGAAAGCGAGCGACCACGGGTTTTCCAGGCCGCGTGCGACCTCGCTGACCTTGACGCTGGCCGTTTCGGTGCGCACGATCACGTCCCTCGCCCAAACCGGCACGGGAACAAGCACTGCCGTGAACAGCAGCGCGCCGAGCAAGGTAGTGCACCACACCGCTTTTGCCGCAACCATCATCGTTCTCCTGTGCCGGACGGGAGCCGGCGGGAACCTCCCGCGGCTCCGGCCTTCCCGTGGCCGGCGATCGTGATCAACGCTTTTAGGACTTCGCATGCCCGCGACCGTTCGTCAACTGCTGCGCCTGCTTTTTGTCATCGTCCTGCTGGCCGTGTTCTGGCTGGCGCTGCTGCCGGCCCCCGAGGTACCCCGGCTGGTGGCCTGGCAGGACAAGATCGAGCACGCCGTACTGTTCGCCGCCCTCGCCCTGCTGGCGCTCGCAGCCTGGCCGCGGCAGGCGCTGCGCATCGCCTGCGGCCTGCTGCTGTACGGCGCAGCGATGGAAGTGGCGCAGGCGCTGACCGCGCACCGCGTCGGCGATCCGCTCGACTGGCTGGCCGACGCGACCGGGTTGCTGGTGCTGCTGCCCTTTGCCCGGCGCCGGCATGATCGGCTGTAAGCTCCGCCCTCGCGCGCCCGAAGGCGAACCTTCGAACCGGAACTCCCTGCGATGAACACTGCCCGCCACGTCCTCGAACTCCTCGCTCCGGCCAAGACCGCCGACTTCGGCATCGAGGCGATCAACCACGGCGCCGACGCCGTCTATATCGGCGGCCCGGCCTTCGGCGCGCGCTCGGCCGCGGACAATACGGTCGCCGACATCGCCCGCCTCGCGGCGCACGCCCACCGCTACCACGCGAAGGTGTTCGTCGCCACCAACACGATCCTGTTCGATCATGAACTGGAAGCAGCGCAGCGGCTGATCTGGCAACTCTACGACGCCGGCGCCGATGCGCTGATCGTCCAGGACATGGGCCTGCTTGAACTCGAGCTGCCGCCGATCCAGCTCCACGCCAGCACCCAGACCGACATCCGCGACGCCTCCAAGGCGCGCTTCCTGCAGGATGTGGGCTTCTCGCAGCTCGTGCTGGCGCGCGAGCTGAGCCTCGCCCAGGTGCGCAAGATCGCCGATGCCACCACCTGCCAGCTCGAATACTTCGTCCATGGCGCACTGTGCGTGGCCTTTTCCGGCCAGTGCTACATCAGCCACGCCCATACCGGGCGCAGCGCCAACCGCGGCGAATGCTCGCAGGCCTGCCGCCTGCCCTACGACCTCAAGGACCAGGACGGCCGCACCCTCGCCAGCGGCCAACACCTGCTGTCGATGAAGGACAACAACCAGAGCGCCAACCTGCGCGCGCTGGCCGCCGCGGGGGTGAGCTCGTTCAAGATCGAGGGCCGCTACAAGGACCTCGCCTACGTCAAGAACATCACCGCCCACTACCGCCGCCTGCTCGACGACCTCCTCGATCGCCCCGAGGCCGACGGCCCGGCCTGGCGCCGCGCCTCCAGCGGGCGCACCACCTTTCTGTTCACGCCGCAGGCCGACAAGACCTTCAACCGCGGCTACACCGATTACTTCACCCACGAGCGCCAGCACGGCATCGAGGCCTTCGAGTCGCCGAAATTCGTCGGCGAGCCGATCGGGCACGCGGCGAAGATCGACGCCAAGGGCCGCAAGTTCTTCGATGTCGAGCGCAACACGCCCCTGCACAACGGCGACGGCCTGGCCTGGTACGGCCCGAAGGGCGAGCTCGCCGGCCTGCGCGTCAACCGGGTCGAGGCCGGTGCCGACGGCATCGACCGGGTGTTCGTGTCCGAGCCGCTGCCTGCCGGACTGGTGCCCGGCACCGCGCTGTTCCGCAACCACGACCACGAATTCGAACGCGCCCTGGAAAAGAAGTCCGCCGAGCGCCGCATCCGCGTCGATGCGCGCTTTGCCGCCACCGCCACCGGCTTTGCCCTCAGCCTCACCGACGAGGACGGCATCGGCGCGACCGCGGAGTTGGATACCGCCTGGGAGCCGGCGCGCGATGTCGGGCGCGCGCTGGCGGGGATCCGCGAGCAGCTCGGCAAGCTCGGCGGCACGATATTCACCGCCGGCGACATCGTCCTCGCCCTGCCGCCGGCCTCGGGCGCGGCTGCCGTCGCGCCGGCCGCCCCCTTCCTGTCCGCCGCCCAGCTCAACGCCCTGCGCCGCGAGGCCGTCGAACGCCTCGAAGCGGCGCGCCTCGCGGCGCATCCGCGCCCACCCCGGGCGGCAGCGGTCGAACCGCCGGTACCCTACCCGCAGGACGACCTGAGCTATCTCGCCAACGTCGCCAACGCCCGCGCCCGCGCCTTTTACGCCAGGCACGGCGTGAAGCGGATCGACGCCGCCTTCGAAGCGAACGAGGAACGCGGCGAAGTGCCGCTGATGATCACCCGGCACTGCCTGCGCTACAGCCTCAACCAGTGTCCGAAGGAAGTGAAAGGCATCCGCCCCGAACCGATGCAGCTCGTCCACGGCGACCAGACCCTGACCCTGCGCTTCGACTGCAAGCGCTGCGAGATGCACGTCATCGGCGCGCTGAAGCCGCAGGTCGCGAACAGGCACGAAGCAACGGAACGCAAGCTGGAGTTCTTCCCGAAAGGCGGCTAGATGCAGGCGGCCAGATGCGGCATGAACCGCGACCCCACCGCCCGCTCTGGTAATCTTGCCCCCGCAGCGGCGCAACCGCTCGTCCGATCGAAATACCGGAATCCACCGCATCGATGCCGCCCCTGACCCCGCTCGCCAAGCTCGCCGACCGCCCGCGCGCGGCCGAAGCCCCACTCGTCGTCGTCGCCCTCTGTGCCGCCTGGTGCGGAACCTGCCGCGACTTCCGCCCGGCATTCGAGCGCATCGCAAGCGCCCGCCCCGGCATCGTCTTCGCCTGGGCCGACATCGAGGACGACGCCGAACTCGTCGGCGACATCGACGTGGACAACTTCCCTACCCTGGCAGTCATGCGCGGCGGGGTCGTGCTCCATTTCGGCGTCACCCTGCCGCATGAGGCCGTGGTCGCACGGCTGATCGACGCCTTGGCGAGCGCACCCGCACGCCCCGCCCCCGGCGTGCCCGACGAAGTACGGACCCTGGCGGCGCAGCTGTCGCGCTGAACCGCCGTCTCCTCCTGCACCTGCCCGACCGCGAACACGATCATCATCAACCGCAGCGACCGCTTCGGCCTCGCGCAACTGCACCAGATGCGCGGCCGCGTCGGCCGCAGCCCGTGCTGCCATCGGATACTTGCGCTCCAGCGCATTCGGCAGCATCGTCACCCGGTCCACCTCCGGCGCCCCCAATTCCTGCGGATGTCGCTTGCCGTGAAAGAGGATGAACCACCGTATCCAATCAACGTACGCCTGCATCCGTGCGGATGCTGTAATGCTTTACGCGGATGCGCTCCCGGACACGGTCGAGCAATCACGGCGACGCTGGCGCTGACGGGTCTGCAGTCATGGGTAGGACACGCTAAAAAAACGTAAGGGATTGTATTGTTGCATGAAGTCGTCTTGATGTAGAGTGCATACATTCGTGCCGACGGGTTGAGATCCGTCATTTAGGCGGTCCACTTATAGTTAGCCATCATGTCAAAGCCTATCCCAACCGAGAGACAAGTTCTCCGCTGCATTTACGACTTATATCAAGCATCCTTTCCAATTGAGGGCTCGAACATCGGAGGCTCTATGCCGTTTCCAGTGGAAATTGACTTCTCAACAAACATGACGGTAGCGCCCGTAGTCGCGGGGGATGGCCGGCACCAGAGGGTTCTTCGGTAGATGCTCGAGCTTGGACATTCGCAGGTAGGCGATCGCGATGAAGTTCTCGGGGTCCCGGAAGCCTCGGGCGGCGGTCTTCGCTTTCTGAAGCAGGCCGTTCATCGCCTCGACGTAGGCGTTGCTGCGCCCGTCGAGCATGCCGTGCACGACACCGCCGAGATGTTCTTTCAACGTGGCCGCCAAGCGCTTGAACGGCTCGAGCCGCGAGCGTCGAGCCCAGCTCATCCACTTCGTCAATGCGCCCAGGGCGAGCTCTTCGCTGTTGCTGTCCCGCGCCTCGCGGTAGACCAGCCGCAGGGCCTGCTTGAGTCGCCAGGCCCGTGCGCTCTTCAGGTTCGAGCGCTGCAGCCAGTGCATCGCCTCGAACTGCGCCCGAGTCCAGCTCGCCGAGTCCTTGCGCATGCCCCACAGCAGTTGGCGAAGGGTCTTCTTGCTATGCACGCCCACCGCCTCGCGGACGGCGGCGGCCGAGCTGCGCATCTCTTCGCGTCGCACCTCATCCATCGCCGCGTTGGCAAGCGCCACGACGTGAAAGCGGTCGTAGCTGATCTGGGCGTTGGGCAGCGACTGACTGATCCCCTTGGCGTACGCCGCGCTCATGTCGATGCAGGCGTGTTCGATGGTGGCCGGATCGCCGCCATGCGCGCGCATGTCCTCCGAAAAGGCCCCCAGGGTTTGATGGTCACGACCGGGGCAGGCGAACAGCAAACGCTTGGCCGCCAGGTCATGCACCACGGTGATGTACTGGTGCCCACGCTTGACGCTGGTCTCGTCGATGCCCACGTGGCGCACGCCCGACATGTCGTCCTTGGCTCGCGCCACCTCGACGTAGTGGCGAACCCGCCGCCACAGCCGCTTTGGTGCAACCCGCATCTGATTGGCGGCCTGGCGCACGGGCAATTCCCGGCACAGCGACAGGCCCAGCGCCTCGAACAGCAAGGTGAAGCCACTGCCCTCGCGTGCCCACGGCACCGGCAACTGCGTGGTCTTGCCGCAGCCCGAGCACTGCACGCGCGGCACCTCGGCATGGAGCCAGGCTTCGAACTGGAAGAAGTCCAGGTGTCGCCAACTGCGGCGCACGCGATCATGGATCAACTGCTGCTCGACCCCGCATGCCGGGCAGGTCGCACGTTTGCCGGTGTGCTCGACCTCGAAGTCGATGCGCCGCTTGGCCGTGTTGAGCTCGACCTTGGCGACTTGCCAGGGCGGCTGCAGGCCAAGTGCGGTGGTGAAGAGGGCTTCGATCTGGTTGTTCATCGGGTGCGAGGTCGGCGTCAGTGTCGGGCGGTTGGACCACCGAAGGTCATGTTTGTTGAGAAGTCAATTTCCACTGGAAACGGCATAGAGCCACATCGGAAAGGTAATGATTGAGATCGATATTGAGGCGATTGCAGAAGAGCTTGGCTGCGACAAACACATCTTATTCGGCTACATTTACTACCATCTTGATCACAAGTACAAATACAAGACTGGCGAGAATTCATCCGTGCATTTGTTCGCGCCAGTGGCCGGAGAATTGCGACACGCAATCAACCTGCCGTACCTCGCAGCTATCTTGGCCGGACAAGATCAGGAAAATTCCAAATTCATCTGGTCATTAGGCGTATCGCTAGTGGCCTTAGCACTTTCTGTTGGTGCGATCATCGCGCAATTAGTCACAGCAAAATGACTGCTAACCATTTGCTCAACTCGGACCGCCCAAAAGCTGCGCTTTTGGTTCCCTTCGCGCTACGCGCTCCGGCGGCCGGTTAGCGCTGCGTTAGCCATTCATACATTCACACCCATGCCAATCTCGTTCGCCAAGATCAATAAAGGGGCCACGTACTCACGCCAAGCATTGGCTGAGTTGTGGGGGTATGCGAGTTTCCACGCCATCGCTCGTGGAGTCGTCACGCCACGTGACGACCATAAGATCGTCCTGTTCGTCACCGAGGAAAAGCAATCGTCAGCCGAGCAATACACTGACCGGCTATCTGGAAATACGCTTGAATGGGAGGGTCCGACCGACCATTTCGCCGAAGAGCGCATGCTCAACGCAGAGACGAACGGTGAGGAAATTCATCTTTTTCACCGTGAACGCCACCACTCCGACTTCACCTACTGCGGCAAGCTGAAGGTTTCCAGCCATGTTCTCCGCAGTGATAGGCCAAGTCATTTCAAATTCCTGGTCGTATAGGTGCCATGGCTAACACTATGCTGCAGCCGACCGGTCAAAAGCTGCGCTTTTGCCCCTTGCTGATCTTCGACGTTGGGCTCCGCATTCTTACGCAAATCACATTTCAATGAGTTTCTGATAGGCGAACAAGAAAATGGCAACGCTAACATTGTTGGAAAGCACTCGCGAGGCTCTTGATCGTGTTCAGCAATTTGATGCAAGTACGCTCAGCCGTGAAGCTGATCTTGGCAAGCAGATGAACTTCTCCGAAGCAGTCGCGCCATCGCGGGCCCTAATTGACATATATCGGCGCATCCCCCTCACTGCTCTCGATGACTTTTCAGACGGGCAGTTGAATGTTATTAGCCAGCAGGCACAAGCCGATTTCAACGTTTTCGAGCAGATTCTCGAATTCAACGCCACGGCAGCGAACGCCGCCAGCAGCCGTACGAGTATCATCAACACCCTGAAAACTCGGCGAGATCAGCTCTTCGACCAACTGTGGCAATACGTGGCGTATGGCGTCGCTCGCATTACGGATACCAGTCTCCTTGAAACACAAGCCCGAGCGACAATCCAATCTATTAAAGATCAGTCCGAAAAACTAACAACACAACTGCATACGGCGAAGAGCGACGCCGACAGTGCACTAGCTGAAATTCGGGCGGTAGCAGCGGAACAAGGCGTCTCGCAACAAGCAATTCACTTCAAGCAAGAAGCCGAGGAACAAGAGACCTTGGCAGCCACATGGCTCAAGTACACATATTGGTTTGCGTCGGCAGTTGGATTTTTTGCCGTCCTTAGCTTGTTTCTGCACAAGGTCGAATGGATACGGCCAGAGAGCTCCGCAGAGATGTTTCAACTCATTAGCAGTAAGGTGCTGATATTTGCCGTATTGGGCTATCTACTGTTAATGGCCTCTCGAAACTACGCCACACATAAGCACAATGTAGTAGTAAACAGGCATCGTCAGAACGCACTGCTCACTTACCGGTCGCTCGTCGAAGCGTCTGGCGGAGCCGGTACTGAAAATATTGTCCTTGCACATGCCGCATCTTGCATCTTCTCTCCACAAGAAACGGGCTTCTCAAATGGCAAGGGAGAGTCAGTAGCCGGGTCAAAATCTGTGCTTGAGTTGCTGACGAAGACCGCGAGCAAAGAGTAAGCGAACCTCGCGAGGCACAACCGCCGCGCCAGTAGGCTGCACCGCAACCAGCGTGCCACTAGCTAATGGCCCAACAAGCGCTTGCAGCGGACGGCAAAAAGCCTCTACAAAGCCCTTTCAGGGGAACGTAGTCCCGACTTCGACACGATTCTCAAGATAATCGGTGCTCTCGGGCTGAGACCGCGCGCCGAGGCCAGGCATACGTAACACGGTGCCCGGCAGACCTGCGCGAAAAGCCGCGCAGGTCGCCTACCCCGTCGCGCCCGCTTCCGGGCGCCGAAAAACCGACGAAAACCCCGATCAGAGGCTGTCGCCGAAATCCTCGCGGAACTTGGCGACCAGCTTTTCCTGCCAGTTCGACACCGGCGCCAGGCGGCCGTAGAAGAAGCGCAGGATTTCCGGCTCCTCGGTGAACACCAGCCCGCCGATCAGGCGGCGGTTGGCATACAGCCATTCCAGGCGATCGACCGCGTACTTGACCTGCGACAGGGTGAACACACGCCGCGGCAGGGCCAGGCGGACCAGCTCCATGTTGGCGAAGATCTCGCTGCCGTCGGGTTCGCGCTGCTCGGACAGGGTGCCGCGCTCCATGCCGCGGATGCCGCCGGCGATGTACAGCGCCGAGGCCAGCGCGCCGGCCGGATACTGGGCCTGCGGGATATGGTCGACGAACTTCATCGCGTTGATGTGGCAGCCCAGGCCGCCGGCGGGCGTGATCACCGGGATGTCGCGCTTTTGCAGCTCATCGACCATGTAGCCGATGAACTGCGGCCCCTGGTTGATCACCTCCTCGTCCATGGTCTCTTCGAGGCCGACGGTGAGCGCTTCCATTTCGCGCACCGACATGCCGCCGTAGGTGAGGAAGCCTTCGTACAGCGGAATCAGCCCGCGCATGCGGCGGTACAGTTCCTCGCTGCGCATGCACATGCCGCCGCCGCGGGCGCAGCCGAGCTTGCGCGCGGAGAAATAGATGAGGTCGCACAGGTCGGCCATCTTGCGGGTGATCTCGCGGATGCTCAGCGCCTTGCAGCTTTCCTCGCGGTTCTTGATGAAGTGCAGGTTGTCGGCGAGCAGGCTGGCGTCGAGCACCAGCAGCAGGCGGTGCTGGTCGCAGACCTTGCGGATGTCGGCAAGGTTCTCGAGCGAGAACGGCTGGCCGCCGATCAGGTTGGTGCCCGCCTCCATGCGCACGAAGGCGATCTTGTCGGCGCCGTGCTTGCCGATCACGGCCTGCAGCTTGGCGACGTCCATGTTGCCCTTGAACGGGTGGACGCTGACGACTTCCAGCCCGGCGTCGGACACAAGCTCCTCGACGATGCCGCCGTTGAGGGTGATGTGCGCCTTGGTGGTGGTGAAGTGGTAGTTCATCGGCACCACCGAGCCCGGCGTCACCAGCACCTGGCCGAGGATGTTCTCGCAGGCCCGGCCCTGGTGCGCAGGCAGGAAGTAGTCCATGCCGAAGATGTCCTGCAGCTTGGCCTCGAGGCGCGTATAGGTGGCGCTGCCGGCGTAGCTGTCGTCGGCGATCATCATCGCCGCCTGCTGCTGGTCGCTCATCGCGTTCACGCCGCTGTCGGTCAGCATGTCCATGAAGACGTCGGCGTTGCGCAGCAGGAAGGTGTTGTTGCCCGCCTCGGTGATCGCCTCCAGGCGGCGTTCCACCGGCGGCAGGTTGAGCTTCTGGACGATGCGCACCTTGTGCATTTCAAGGGGAACCGACTCGCCACCGTAAAATTTCACTTTCGCCATGCCTGCTTTCCTCCACACGCCGTGTTGTGATCAAAGGCGCCAATCGGACCACGACCGACCTTTCGCTGCGTTGACCGGCGGCAAATGTCCGGCGATTCACCACCGCAGTTTCGCCTCCGGGGGGTGGCCCCCGACGTTTTGCCCCGGCACCCGCCGGACGCTCAGCGCATGCGCAGCGGCAGGCCGGGCGGCAGCGGAACGGCGGTGACGTTGTTCTGCGGACTGCCGTCGATCAGCTTGTCGCTGTACACGAGATACACCAGGGTGTTGCGCCTGACGTCGGCCATGCGCACGATGCGGATCTTCTTGAACAGGATCGAGGCGCTCTGCGAGAACACCTCCTCCTGCTGGCGCAGCGCCTCGGTGAACGCGATCTCGCCCACCTGGCGGCATGCGACCGAAGCGTCGGCGGTATCTTCGGCCAGCCCCAGGCTGCCCTTGATGCCACCGGTGCGCGCCCGCGACACATAGCACGACACGCCTTTGACCTTGGGATCGTCGAACACTTCGACCACCACTTGGTGGTTGCGCCCGATCAGCTTGAAGGCGGTGTCGACGCTGCCGACTTCTTCGGCATGCGCGTTGATGCCCAGGGTCAGGGCGAAGGCCAGCAGGGCGGTGGCGGTTTTCAAGGTCATGCGCTCCTCGTTCGGGTTGGGGCTGCGCGCAGCCTGCGGCAGCACGGAGAGTGAAACGCGGGCCGGCTCCGGAGCAGTCACCAATGCGGCGGGATCTCGTCTTCCGGACGCAGCGGATTGGCCGGCTGGATCGTTTTCACCTGCTGGGCGAGCTGGCGCACGTGCTGGCGCAGCAGGTCGAGCTCCTGCTGCTGGCGCCAGACCGTGCGATTGAGTTCGTCGACCAGGTCTTCGACGGCCATCAGCTTGGTTTCCAGCGTTTCGATGCGATCTTCCATGAGTCTTTCCTTACGCGCAGGCGCCGGATTCTAGCCTGCCCCGTCCCCCGCCGTGGCGCCGTTTCGGCGATGGCGGGCGAGTGCCCAGGCGACGTGCTCGCGCACCAGCGCACTGTCGTCGCCGGCGCGGGACTGGAGCGCGGCCCGCACTTCGGGGGTGGAGGGCGCATTGCCCAGCGCCACCGCGAGGTTGCGCAGCCAGCGTTCGTGGCCGATGCGATGGATCGGACTGCCCGCGGTGCGCTCGGCAAAATCGGCTGCCGTCCACGCGAACAGCGCGGCCAGGGTGGCACCGTCCAGCCCATGGCGCGGGGCGAAGTCCGGCTCGCAGCTCAACCCGGCGAAGCGGTTCCACGGGCAGGCGAGCTGGCAGTCGTCGCAGCCATAGATGCGGTTGCCCAGCAGCGGGCGCAGGGGTCCGGGAATCGCGCCGTGCAGCTCGATGGTGAGATAAGAGATGCAGCGCCGCGCATCGACCCGGTAGGGGGCGACGATGGCGCCGGTGGGGCAGGCGTCGATGCAGGCGGTGCAGCGCCCGCAGTGCGGTGCAACCGGCGGATCGAGCGGGAGCGGCAGGTCGGTGAAGATTTCGCCGAGGAAGAACCAGGAGCCGGCCGCACGATCGAGCAGCAAAGTGTGCTTGCCGCGCCAGCCCAGGCCGTTGCGGCAGGCATGCTCGACTTCGAGCACCGGGGCGGAGTCGGTGAACACCCGGTACTGGTGGGCAGTTTCGGCGGCGATGCGCTCGGCGAGTTTTTGCAGGCGGGCGCGCAGCACCTTGTGGTAGTCCCGCCCCAGCGCATAGCGCGACACGTAGGCCCGTGCCGGATCGTCCAGCACCGCCCGGGCCGGCGCGGCATCTGGCCAGTAGTCCATCCGCGCGCTGATCACGCGCAGCGTGCCGGGCAGCAGTTCGGCCGCGCGGGCGCGCTTCATGCCGTGGCGCGCCATATAATCCATGCCGCCGTGAAAACCGGCCTCGAGCCAGGCCGCCAGCCCCGGCTCAGCGTCGGACAGATCGGTCCCGCCCACGCCGATCGCGGAAAAACCCAGCGCCTGCCCCCACTGTCTGATCCGCGCAACAAGACCTGCGGCGTCGAGCCGGAGCGGATCGCCCGCAGGTTCGCCCGCATTGTTGTCCACGCCGTTGTCCGTATCGCCCCCCAGCCCTGCCGCCATCACCACGAGGTTCCCATGATCGAGTCGATTCAAGCCCCCGATGATAACGGCGCCCGCCTGCGGGCGCACTTGCCGGCCGAAACCGACACCGAAGCCCTCGGTGCGGCGCTGGCCACAGTGCTCGTTCCCGGCCTGCACATCTGGCTGCAGGGCGATCTCGGCATGGGCAAGACCACCCTCACCCGCGGGCTGCTGCGCGGCCTCGGTCACGCCGGAAAGGTCAAGAGTCCTACATATACCTTGATTGAAGCTTACGTCGTTTCTAGATTAGACTTATATCACTTTGATTTTTATCGCTTCAACTCGCCAGAAGAATACCTGGACGCAGGGCTGGACGAATACTTTTCCGGACAAGGGGTATGCATCGTGGAGTGGCCGGACAAAGCCGCGCCCTACCTGCCCGCACCGGACATCGAAATTCGCCTGGATGCCAAGGGGAGCGGGCGGTTTGCGGAAATCAGCGGCAACACTGAAGCGGGGCGGACATGCGTGATCGAACTGGTGAAAGCACTACGGGGCGCGGACCCGGCGCCCGGGACGACCTGACCCACGACGAGGAAGGCGCGCTGCCGGACCGCGGCCTGAGCCGCCGCGAACTGCTGAAGTTCGCCGGCGCCACGCTCGCGCTGATGGTGAGCCCGCTCGGCCACGCGGCCCCGGCGAGCCTGCTCGCGGTGCGCGTATGGCCCTCCCCCGAGTACACCCGGATCACCCTCGAAGGTGCGGCCGAGTTGCGCTTCAGCCACATGCTGGTACAGGACCCCGACCGCCTGGTGGTCGATCTCGAAGGCGTCCGGCTCGACAGCGTGCTTCAGTCGCTGCCATCCAAGGTGCTCGACTCCGACCCTTACATCCGCCTGATCCGCGCCGGGCAGAACCGCCCCAGCGTGGTGCGGGTGGTGGTCGAGTTGAAAAAGCCGGTCGATCCGCAAGTCTTCACCCTCACGCCGGTCGGCGATTACGGCCACCGCCTGGTGCTCGACCTCCACTCGACCGCAGAGCCCGACCCCCTGATGGCGCTGATCCTGAAGGATTCGCCGATGGACGCGGCACTGGGCGACGCCGGCGCGGACACGGCCCCGGTCGCCCGCGCCGAATCACGCCCGCCCGCGCGCGGCCCCCGCGGCAAGGAGCCGGAAGTCAACCGCCTGTACACGGTGGTGCTCGATGCCGGCCACGGTGGCGAAGACCCGGGCGCCGTCGGCCGCGGCGGCAGCTACGAGAAGAACGTCACGCTGTCGATCGCCCGCCGCCTGAAACGCAAGATCGACGCGGCGCCCGGCATGCGCGCGGTGCTCACCCGCGACGGTGACTACTTCGTGCCGCTGCACCAGCGCGTGACGCGCGCGCGCCGGGTGCGCGCCGACCTGTTCGTATCGATCCACGCCGATGCCTTCGTCCGCCCGGAAGCGAACGGCAGCTCGGTGTACGTCCTGTCCGAGCGCGGCGCCTCAAGTTCGGCCGCGCGCTGGCTGGCGCAGAAGGAAAACGACGCCGACCTCGTCGGCGGCGTCAATCTTGCCGGCCAGGACGGGCATATCGCCCGCACACTGCTCGATCTGTCGCAGACGGCGACGATCAACGACAGCTTCAAGCTCGGCCGCGCCATGCTCGGCGAACTGGGCACGATCAACCGCCTGCACAAGCCCGAAGTCGAACAGGCCGGCTTCGCCGTGCTGCGCGCGCCCGACATCCCTTCGGTGCTGGTCGAAACCGCCTTCATCAGCAACCCGCGGGAAGAGCGCCGGCTGAACGACGAGGATTACCAGGACAAAATGGCCAACGCCTTGCTGCGCGGCATCCAGCGCTACTTCCAGGATCACGCGCCGGCCACCCCGACCCGCGTCGCCCGCCTCGGCTAGCATTCCCCGCCCGGCGCCGCCCCACTGCGCCCGGCGTATCCGCATGCCCGGATCGCCCTGCAGCCCGCAAGCGCCAGACCCGCAGAGGCGGGCTTTGTCGTTATAATCCCCGCTTTTGTCAGGCGTTCATGCAGGTTCACCGCGGAATCCCCGAGCAGGCCGACACGGCGACGGTGCTGACCATCGGCAACTTCGATGGCCTCCACCTCGGCCATCAGGCCCTGCTCGCCCTGCTGACCGAAAAAGCCCGCGCCCTCGGCCTGCCGGCGGTCGTGCTCACGTTCGAACCCCATCCGCGCGAATACTTCAGCCCGGCCGATGCCCCGGCGCGCCTCGCCTCGCTGCGCGAAAAGCTGCTACTGCTGGGCGCCGCGGGAGTGGACCGCACCCACGTCTGCCGCTTCGACGCCCGCTTCGCGGCACAGAACGCACAAAGCTTCATCGACGACACCCTGGTGCATGGACTGGGCGTGCGCCACCTCTTCATCGGTGACGACTTCCGTTTCGGCGCGCGCCGCCAGGGCGACTTCACGATGCTGCAGGAAGCCGGCCGCCGCCTCGGCTTCGGCGTCGAATCGATGCCCACCCTCTCCGTCGACGGCGAGCGCGTCTCCAGCTCGGCGGTCCGTAGCGCGCTGGCCGAAGCCGACCTCGCCCGCGCCGCCCGCCTCCTCGGCCGCCCCTACAGCATCGCCGGGCGGGTGAGCCACGGCGACAAGCTCGGTCGCCAGCTCGGCTTTCCGACCGCCAACATCCAGATGAAGCACCGCCTGCCGCCGCTCACCGGCGTCTATGCGGTCGGCGTCGAAGGGCTGGCCGCCACCCCTATCGCCGGCGTCGCCAACATCGGCCTGCGCCCCACGGTGACGGCCAACGGTCGCGCCCGCCTCGAAGTCCACCTGTTCGACTGGACCCGGGACTGCTACGGCGCCCACATCCGCGTGCATTTCCTGCACAAGCTGCGCGCGGAACGCCGTTTCGATTCGCTCGACGCCCTGCGCGCACAAATCGCCGCCGATGCCGCCACCGCCCGCCAGTGGCTCCAGGACAACCCCGACCGGCTGCAGGCCTGAACCGGGCCCTGCAACGTTCCAACCGACCTCTTTTCCGCCATGGCCGACTACCGTAAAACGCTCAACCTGCCCGACACGTCATTCCCGATGCGCGGCGATCTGCCCAAGCGCGAGCCGAACTGGATCGCCGACTGGCAGCGCACGAAGCTCTACCAGCGCATCCGCCAGGCCAGCGCCGGGCGGCCCAAGTTCGTGCTCCATGACGGCCCGCCCTACGCCAACGGCAGCCTCCACATCGGCCACGCCCTGAACAAGATCCTCAAGGACATCATCATCCGCTCGAAGACCCTCGCCGGCTTCGACGCGCCCTACGTGCCGGGCTGGGACTGCCACGGCCTGCCGATCGAGCACAAGGTCGAAGTCACTCACGGCAAGAACCTGCCCGCCGACAAGGTCCGCGAGCTGTGCCGCGCCTACGCCGCCGAGCAGATCGACATCCAGCGCGCCGACTTCATCCGCCTCGGCGTGCTCGGCGACTGGGACAAGCCCTATCGCACGATGGACTTCGCCAACGAAGCCAACGAGATCCGCGCACTCGCCGAAATGACCAGGAACGGCTACGTGTTCAAGGGCTTGAAGCCGGTGAACTGGTGCTTCGACTGCGGTTCGGCGCTGGCCGAGGCCGAAGTCGAATACGCCGACAAGCCGTCACCGACGATCGACGTCGCCTTCCCGGTGTCAGCTGCGCATGCCGCAAAGCTCGCCGCCGCCTTCGGCCTCGCCCGCCTCGACAAGCCCGCCGCCGCGGTGATCTGGACTACCACGCCGTGGACGATCCCCGCCAACCAGGCGCTCAACGTCCATTCCGAGTTCGACTACGCGCTCGTCGAGGTCACGCTCAAGGACGGCGGCGCGCGCCTGCTCGTGCTCGCCCGGGAGCTGGTCGAATCCGCCCTCCAGCGCTACCAGCTCGAAGGCACCATCGTCGCCACCGCGAAAGGCGCGGCGCTCGAGCACGTCGAGTTCCGCCACCCCTTCTACGACCGCCCCTCGCCGGTCTACCTGGCCGACTATGTCGGTCTCGACGCCGGTACCGGCATCGTGCACTCGGCCCCGGCGCACGGCGTGGACGACTTCAACGCCTGGCGCGCCTACGGCCGCAGCAACGAGGAAATCCTCTCGATCGTGATGGGCGGCGGCGAGTACATACCCGAGCTGCCCTTCTTCGGCGGCATGAACATCTGGAAAGCCAACGCCGCGATCATCGACAAGCTCGCCGAAGTCGGCGCGCTCCTGTCGAACGGCAAGATCACCCACAGCTACATGCACTGCTGGCGCCACAAGACGCCGCTGGTGTATCGCGCCACCGCGCAGTGGTTCGTCGGCATGGACCGGGTCGCCGCCGACGGCTCCACCCTGCGCGAGCGCGCGCTGCGCGCGGTGGAGGCGACCCAGTTCTACCCCGCCTGGGGGCAGGCCCGCCTGCACGCGATGATCGCCAACCGTCCCGACTGGTGCATCTCGCGCCAGCGCAACTGGGGGGTGCCGATCCCCTTCTTCCTGCACAAGGAGACCGGCGAGCTGCACCCGCGCACGGTCGAGCTGATGGAAGAAGTCGCCCGCCGCGTCGAGCTGGAAGGCATCGAAGCCTGGTTCCGGCTCGACGCTGCCGAGCTGCTCGGCGACGAAGCGCCCCGGTACGACAAGATCAGCGACACCCTCGACGTCTGGTTCGACTCCGGCACCACCCACTGGCATGTGCTGCGCGGCTCGCACAACGACGGCCACGCCCAGGGGCCGCGCGCCGACATGTACCTCGAAGGCTCCGACCAGCACCGCGGCTGGTTCCATTCCTCGCTGCTCACCGGCAGCGCGATCGACGGCCACGCCCCTTATCGCAGCCTGCTCACCCACGGCTTCGCCGTCGATGGTGCCGGGCGCAAGATGAGCAAGTCGCTGGGCAACGTCGTCGTGCCGCAGGAAGTCACCGGCAAGCTCGGCGCCGAGATCCTGCGCCTGTGGGTCGCGTCCACCGACTATTCGGGCGAGCTGTCGATCAGCAAGGAGATCCTCGACCGCGTGGTCGAAGTCTATCGCCGCATCCGCAACACCCTGCGCTTTCTGCTCGCCAACACCGCCGACTTCGACATCGAGAAGGACGCGGTGCCGCTCGCGCAGTGGCTCGACATCGACCGCTACGCGCTCGCCTTCACCCGCCGGCTCGCCCAGCAGGTCGAGGCCGACTATGCGAAGTTCGAGTTCCACCGCATCGTCCAGGCGCTGCAGGTGTTCTGCGCCGAAGACCTGGGCGCCTTCTACCTCGACATCCTCAAGGACCGCCTGTACACCACCGCCGCTGCCAGCCTGCCGCGCCGCGCCGCGCAGACCGCGCTGTGGCACATCACCCAGACGCTGGTGAAGCTGATGGCGCCGATCCTGGCCTTCACCGCCGAAGAGGCATGGGCGGTGCTCGCCCCGGGCGGCGACGAACCGGACAGCGTGATGCTGCACGCTTTCCATGCCCTGCCGGCGCAGGAAGGCGAAGCGGGACTGATCGCGCGCTGGGAGGCCATCCGCGCGGTGCGCGCCGAAGGCCTCAAGGTGATCGAAGCGCTGCGCGCCGAAGGCAAGGTCGGCTCCTCGCTGCAGGCCGAGCTGGCCCTGTCCCTGAGCGCCGACAAGCATGCCGCGCTCGCCAGCCTGGGCGAGGACCTGCGCTTCGTCACCATGACCTCGGCGGCGACCCTGACCGTGGCCGCCGCCCCCGAGGACGAGCGCATCACCGCCCGCCCGGCTACAGCGCAAAAGTGCGAGCGCTGCTGGCACTACGTCGAATCGGTGGGCCGCGACGCCGAACATCCTTCCCTGTGCGGACGCTGCGCGAGCAACCTGTTCGGTGACGGCGAAACCCGCACCCATGCCTGAGGCGGCCAAGGCGATGAAGCCCGACACCGGACGCGGCGCGCTCGCCCTGCTGCTGCCCTGGCTGATCCTGGCGGCGGCGGTCGGCGTACTCGACCAGGCCACGAAGCAACTGGTGCTGGCGAACCTGCACCTCGGCCAGGTCGTGCCGGTGACCGGCTTCTTCGATCTGGTGCTGGTGTTCAACCCCGGCGCAGCGTTCAGCTTCCTCGCCACCCACGGCGGCTGGCAGCGCTGGTTCTTCACCGTGCTGGCGATGAGCATCTGCACCTGGCTGCTGGTGCTGATGCACCGGCACCGCCACGAAAGGCTGCTGCCGGCCGCCTTCGCGCTGATCATCGGCGGCGCGCTGGGCAACGTCTACGACCGCCTGGTGCATGGCGCGGTCGTCGACTTCCTCCATTTCCACTACGCCGGCTACAGCTGGCCGGCGTTCAACCTGGCCGACTCGGCCATCACCGTCGGCGTCGTGCTGATGCTGTGGGCGCAGTGCTGCGGCCCCCGCCATGTCGACTGAGACCCGACCCGGAGCATGATCTTGAGCCAGACCATCGAAGCCAACAGCCTCGTCACCCTGCACTACCGCATTACCCTGCCCAACGGCCAGCCGCTGATCAGCACCTTCGAGGCGACCCCCGCGACCCTGCAGCTAGGCGCCGGCGAGATGCTGCCGGGAATGGAAAAACTGCTCCTCGGTCTCGCCCCCGGCGCCCGCCAGGTGTTCGAGCTGACCCCGGAAAACGCGTTCGGCCCGCACCGCACGGAACTAGTCGAGCGGGTCAAGCGCGAACACATGCCCGACGAGGAGATCGAAGCGATGAGCATCATGGAATTCACCGCCCCCGACGGCTCGCGCTACTCCGGCCTGGTGCGCGAGATCGACGCCCAATCGGCCCTGATCGATTTCAACCACCCGCTCGCCGGCAAGCACATCCGCCTCGAAGTCGAGGTCGTCGGCATCCTCTGACGCTGCCGCAAGCGGCACGCTTGCCCGAACCGTCCCACTGCCCCGGAGCCCCCGATGAGCGACAAGGAAATCCTGCTGGCCAACCCGCGCGGCTTTTGCGCCGGGGTGGAACGCGCAATCGAGATCGTCGAGCGCGCCCTCGAGCGCTTCGGCGCGCCGATCTACGTCCGCCACGAAGTGGTGCACAACAAGTTCGTCGTCGACAACCTGCGCAGCAAGGGCGCGATCTTCGTCGAGGACCTCGACGAGGTCCCCGCCGGCAACACGGTGATCTTCTCCGCCCACGGCGTCTCGCAGGCGGTGCGCGAGGAAGCCCGGCGCCGCGGCCTGCGCGTGTTCGACGCGACCTGCCCGCTGGTCACCAAGGTCCATCTGGAGGTCGGGCGCATGCACGAGCAGCGCCGCGAGATCATCATGATCGGGCACAAGGGCCACCCCGAGGTGGAAGGCACGATGGGCCAGGTCAGGACCGGCATCCACCTTGTCGAAACCCCCGCGGACGTGGCCGTGTTGCAGGTCGCCGACCCCGACAAGCTGGCCTATGTCACCCAGACCACGCTGTCGGTGGATGATGCGGCATCGATCGTCGCCGCCCTGCGCGCGCGCTTTCCGAACATCGCCGGCCCGCGGAAGGACGACATCTGCTACGCCACCCAGAACCGCCAGGACGCGGTGAAAGCGATGACCGCGCAGGCCGATGTGGTATTCGTGGTCGGCTCGAAGAACAGCTCGAACTCCAACCGCCTGCGCGAAGTCGCCGCCCTGCGCGACGTCCCCGCCTATCTCGTTGACAATGCCTCCGACATCGACCCGGCGTGGCTCGAGGGCAAGCGCCGCATCGGCGTCACCGCCGGCGCCTCGGCCCCCGAAGTGCTGGTCGAAGAGGTCATCGAACGCCTCACGGAGCTCGGCGGCACAGTGGTGCGCAACCTCGACGGCGTCCCCGAAAAAGTGACCTTCCCGCTGCCGAAGGAACTGCAGGACGCCCGCTGAGAGCCGCCGCTGCGGGCGACGGGCTGCTGCGGCCGTACGCGATGGTATGGAACGGGGGAGAATTCGATTAAAATATCGAGTTCTTACATAAGCTGATCCCATTGACCGGCCACAAAGGAGCCCATGATGGCAAAACCCGAAAAACACGTATTCGTCTGCAGCCACATCCACCCGCCCGAACTGGGGCGCCCGTCGTGCGGCGCCTGTGGCGGCAAGGACGTCGCCGGCGGCTTCTATCAGCAGCTCAAGGAGCGCGAACTGCTCGGACGCTTCGCGATCACCCGCACCGGCTGCCTGGGCGCCTGTAGCGCGGGCCCGGTCGCGCTGGTGTATCCGGAAGGGGTGATGTACGGGAAGCTGAAGCCCGAAGACGTCGCCACGATCATCGACGAGCACCTGCTCGGCAACCAGCCCGTCGAGCGCCTGAAGGTCTCCGCGGAAGTCTGGGGCTAAGCTCCCGGCGGCAGGAACGGCCGCGGCCTGGACTCACTCCTGCGCCGCGCTGCCGCTCCCGCCGATGTGCGGCGCCATGATCCGGCGGTAGAACTGGTGGAAGTGCTTCATCCCGTCTTCATAGGGTGACTGGTACGGGCCGATCTCGTTGCGCCCTTCCTCGAGCAGCGCCCGGCGCCCGCGGTCCATGCGCTCGCCGATCTCGTCGTCCTCGATCGCGGTTTCCATGTAGGCCGCCTGCTCGGCCTCGATGAATGCACGCCCCGATGCGACGAGGTCTTCCGGGTAGTAGAACTCGACGACGTTGGTGGTCTGGTCGACCGCGGTCGGCACCAGCGTGCTTACCACCAGCACCTGGGGATACCACTCGACCATCACGTTGGGGTAGTAGGTGAGCCAGATCGCGCCATGCTCCGGCTTTCTGTCGCCGTAGCGGGCGAGCACCGCTTCGTGCCAGCGGGCATAGGCGGCAGACCCGGGCTTGTCCAGCGATGCGAGACCGACACGCTGGACCGAATACCAGTCGCCGAACTGCCAGCTCAGGTCCCGGCAGGTGACGAAGCGTCCCAGCCCGGGGTGGAAGGGCACGACGTGGTAGTCCTCGAGATAGATCTCGATGAAGGTTTTCCAGTTGTAATTGCAGCGGTGGATCTCCACCCGATCGAGCTTGAAGCCGGAGAAATCGAGCGCCGGCGCCATCTCCATGCCGGCCAGATCGGCGCGGGGCGAGCGCGGCCCCTTGAACAGCAGGCCATGCCAGCTTTCGAGCGCATCGCGGCGCAGGTTCAGGCAGGGCTTTTCCCGAAAGTGCGGCGCGCCCACCAACGTCCCCTGGAGGTCGTAGTTCCAGCGATGGATCGGACAGGTCACGCGCGAGGTCGTGCCGCTGCCCTGCAGCATGATCGCCTGACGATGGCGGCAGATGTTCGACATCCGGTGCACACCGGCCTCGGTGCGGACCAGCAGCTTCGAATGGTCCAGCCATTCGAGCGAGCGGTAACTACCGATTTCGGGAACCATCTGCTCATGGCCCGTATAGCCCGGACCGGCATCGAACAGCAGCTTTTTTTCCTGCTCGAAGATCTTTTCGTCGAAGTACCAGGAAACAGGCAGCTGCGAAACAGCCTGCGCCAGTTGCCCCTTGGCGCCGATGTCGGACATCCCCGACTCCTCCTCGCGCGGACAAATATCCGGAAAATAAACGAATTAGTTTAAGACACCGTCCGTTTGACCGCCAGACCCGCCTTCGGTTATTTTTCCGCTTTTACCGCGCCAGATATCGATCCATGCCAAAGTCGGCGTCCTCTTCCCCCAAGTCGTTCGAAGCCGCGGTTTCCGAGCTGGAGAGCATCGTCCAGGAGATGGAAGCGGGCACGCTCGCGCTCGAAGACGCGCTCGCGCGCTACCAACGTGGCACGCAGCTGCTGCGATACTGTCAGACCACTCTCGCCGACGCCGAACAGCGCGTGAAGATGCTCGAGGGTGAAGGCCTGTCCGATTTCCAGCCCGAAGGCCTGCGCGACAGCGAAGAAGGAGAAGGCGCATGAACGACCCGGACCGCAGCCCGGCTTTCGCCGACTGGATGAGGGATGTGCAGCAGCGCACCGAGACCGCGCTCGCCGCCTTGTTGCCCGAGCCGTCGATCACCCCCCGGCGCCTGCACGAGGCGATGCGCTACGCCACGCTCGGCGGCGGCAAGCGCATCCGCCCGCTGCTCGCCCATGCGGCCGGCGAGCTCGCTGGAGCCGCGCCCGAAATCGTCGACCGCGCCGCCTGCGCCGTCGAGCTGATCCACGCCTATTCGCTGGTGCATGACGACATGCCGTGCATGGACGATGACGTGCTGCGCCGCGGCAAGCCCACCGTCCATGTCGAGTACGACGAGGCCACCGCGCTCCTGGTGGGCGATGCCCTGCAGGCCCTCGCCTTTCAGGTCCTGGCCGAAACGCCGATGTGCGACACGCCCTCGGCTCAGCTTGCGATGCTCGCCCGGCTCGCCGCCGCCGCCGGTTCGCGCGGCATGGCCGGCGGTCAGGCCATCGACCTGGCTGCGGTGGGCCGGCAGCTCAGCCGCGCGGAGCTCGAGGCCATGCACATCCACAAGACCGGCGCCCTGATCCGCGCCGCGGTGCTGCTCGGCGCCCACTGCGGGCGCGGCCTCGGCGCCGACGAGCTGGCGCGCCTCGATCACTATGCAAAAGTGGTCGGCCTGCTGTTCCAGGTCGTCGACGACATCCTCGACGCCGAGGCCGACACCGCCACCCTGGGCAAGACCGCCGGCAAGGACGCGGAACAGAACAAACCGACCTACGTCAGCCTGCTCGGCCTGGCCGACGCCCGTCGCCTGGCCGAAGAAATGCTCGTCGACGCGCGCACCACCCTCGCCCCCTTCGGCGCACGGGCCGCCCGCCTCGGCGCCCTCGCCGACTACATCGTGCATCGCGCGTTCTGAGTACCTGCCGCATTCACGGTTCTGCCCCTGCTGCCCACCGAACAGAAGCATTGACCCCGGACCGCCAATGGCCCCCTACCCCAACCTGGAACGCATCGCCAAACCCGCCGATCTGCGCACACGCGAGCGCCGCGAGCTGGCGGCGATCGCCAGCGAGCTGCGTGCCTTCCTGATCGAGTCGGTCTCGAAGACCGGCGGCCACCTGTCCTCCAACCTCGGCACGGTCGAGCTCACGATCGCGCTGCATCACGTGTTCAACACCCCGCACGACCGCATCGTGTGGGACGTCGGCCACCAGACCTACGGCCACAAGGTGCTGACCGGACGTCGCGAGGCGATGGGCAGGCTGCGCCACTGGGGCGGCATTTCCGGCTTCCCGCGGCGCTGCGAGAGCGAGTACGACACCTTCGGCACGGCCCATTCATCGACGTCGATCTCGGCCGCGCTCGGCATGGCGGTCGCCGCCCGCGCACGCAAGGAAGACCGCCATGCGATCGCCGTGATCGGCGACGGCGCGATGTCGGCGGGGATGGCCTTCGAGGCCCTCAACAACGCCGGCGACATGGAAGACCTCAACCTGCTGGTCATCCTCAACGACAACGAGATGTCGATCTCGCCGCCGGTCGGCGCCCTCACCAAGATCCTCGCGCGGATGCTGTCGGGCTCGACCTACAACACCGCGCGCCGCGTCGGCGAAAAAGTGCTGGGCATGGCACCGCCGGTGGCCGAGCTCGCGCGCAAGGTCGAGGAGTACGCCAAAGGCATGATCAGCCCGGGCACCCTGTTCGAGGAATTCGGCTTCCACTACTACGGCCCGATCGACGGCCACGACCTCGACGCGCTGATTCCCACCCTGCACAACCTGAAGAAGCTGAAGGGGCCGCAGTTCCTCCACGTGATCACCCGCAAGGGCCAGGGCTACAAGCTCGCCGAAGCCGATCCGATCCTGTATCACGGGGTGTCCAAGTTCGACCACACCGCCGGCATCCAGGCCGCCAAGGGCAGCAGCACGCTCACCTACACCCAGGTGTTCGGCGACTGGCTGTGCGACATGGCGAAAGCCGACCCGCGCATCGTCGGCATCACCCCGGCGATGCGTGAAGGCTCGGGCCTGGTGCGCTTCGCCCAGGAATACCCCGAGCGTTACTTCGACGTCGGCATCGCCGAGCAGCATGCGGTCACCTTCGCCGCCGGCCTCGCCTGCGAAGGCCTGGTGCCGGTGGTGGCGATCTATTCGACCTTCCTCCAGCGCGCCTACGACCAGCTGATCCACGACGTCGCCCTGCAGAACCTGCAGGTGGTGTTCGCCATCGACCGCGGCGGCCTGGTCGGGGCCGACGGCGCGACCCACCACGGCGCCTTCGACCTGTCCTATCTGACCTGCATCCCCAACATGGTGGTCATGGCTCCGGCCGATGAAAACGAATGCCGCCAGATGCTGTACACCGCGGTGCGCCACGAAGGCCCGAGCGCAGTGCGCTACCCGCGCGGCGGCGGCAGCGGGGTGACCCTGGCCGCGGAAATGACCGCCCTGCCGATCGGCAAGGGTGAAGTGCTGCGCAACGGCACGCGCATCGCCCTGCTCGCCTTCGGCAGCATGGTCGGCGTCGCCCGCGAGGTGGCCGAGGAGATCGACGCCACGGTGGCCAACATGCGCTTCGTCAAGCCGCTCGACGAAGCGCTGGTCGCCACCCTCGCCGCCGACCACGACGTGCTCGTGACCCTCGAGGAAAACGCCGTCGTCGGCGGCGTCGGCGCCGAAGTCGCGCGCATCGTCGACGGCCTCGAGGCCCGCCCGCGGATGCTGCGCCTGGGCCTGCCCGACCACTTCATCGATCATGGCGACCAGGCCCGCCTGCTCGCCTCCGTCGGCCTCGACAAGGCCGGTATCCTCGCCAGCATCGCGCGCATCCACCCACGCTGAGCGCCCTTCCGCTCCACCGCCCGCATCCGCGGGCGCAAATGCCTTCCCCCGGCACCACACGCCCGAAGAAGTTGAGTGAATTGGTCGGGAAAGCTACCATTCAAAGTTAGTGCAACTCGATTGCACAACCCCCCAATCCGCAGAGAACCGACATGAACGCCCCCACCGACCACGCCATCCCCGACGTACAGAACAGCGCGGACAGCCGCCGGATCGCGATCAACAAGGTCGGCATCAAGTCGATCCGCCACCCGGTCAAGGTCGCCGACAAATGCGGCGGCGTGCAGCACACGGTGGCGAGCTTCAACATGTACGTCGGGTTGCCGCACAATTTCAAGGGCACCCACATGTCGCGCTTCGTCGACATCCTCAACGGCAACGAGCGCGAAATCTCGGTCGAATCCTTCGAACCGATGCTGCGCGCGATGGTCGAGCGTCTCGAAGCCGAAGCCGGCCATGTCGAGATGAGCTTCCCTTACTTCATCAACAAGACCGCACCGGTATCCGGGGTGCAGAGCCTGATGGATTACGAAGTCTGCTTCATCGGCTCGATCGACGACGACGGGCACTACGAATTCACCATCAAGGTGGTGGTGCCGGTGACCAGCCTGTGCCCGTGCTCGAAGAAGATCTCCGCCTACGGTGCGCACAATCAGCGCTCGCACGTTACCGTCACCGCCGTGCTCAACGACCACCTGTGGATCGAGGACCTGGTGCAGCTGGTCGAAAACCAGGCTTCCTGCGAACTCTTCGGCCTGCTCAAGCGCCCCGACGAAAAATGGGTCACCGAGCGCGCCTACGACAACCCCAAGTTCGTCGAAGACATGGTCCGCGACCTCGCCGCCAGCCTCGACCAGGAAGCGCGTATCGACGCCTACGTCGTCGAATCGGAAAACTTCGAGTCGATCCACAACCATTCGGCCTACGCCCTGATCGAGCGCGACAAGCGCAGCGCGGCCTGAACGGCGCCCAGCTGCCGCCGTAGCGGCATCAACCGCGACCACCGCCGGCTCGCCCGCCCGGCCATGCGGGATGGCAACAGTGCACAGGACATCGTAAAATAAGCGTTTCCTTAAATACGGAACAGCCACGATGTCCAAATCCTTTGTCCAGATCACTTCCGACGTTTCCAAAGCCCTCGGCACGCTGCGCCGGGAAATCCCCCAAACCATGACCAGTTTCGGTGCGATGGCGAAAAGCTCGCTGCAGGACGGTGCCCTCAGCGAGCTGCACAAGGAACTGATCGCCCTCGCCATCGCCGTGACCCAGCGCTGCGACGCCTGCATCGGCTTTCACGTCAAGGCCCTGATCCGCCTCGGCGCCAGCCGCGAGCAGATCATGGAAACCCTGGGCGTATGCACCTACATGGGCGGGGGCCCGGCCCTGATGTACGCCGCCGAAGCGGTGCGCGCCTACGAGGAAATGCTGCCCGGAAGCGCTTGACCCCGCTCCGGGCGGCGCACCGCACCACCCGGTATGATTTTTCGGGCGACGGCAAATAGACGTTCACATTTCCAGTGGATTCACTATAATGCCGACCTTCGAGCGGAGAGGTGGCAGAGTGGTCGAATGTACCTGACTCGAAATCAGGCGTACCGCAAGGTACCGTGGGTTCGAATCCCACCCTCTCCGCCAAATACCTGTTGAAGAAGCGTAATTAGACGCTATAATGCCGCTCCTTCGCAGTCGCAGCAAAAAGCGCCCGTAGCTCATCTGGATAGAGTACCTGGCTACGAACCAGGGGGTAGGAGGTTCGAATCCTTCCGGGCGCGCCAGACACAGCCTTCCGATATCGGGCTCTAAACGACTTCGGCAACGCGCCCGTAGCTCATCTGGATAGAGTACCTGGCTACGAACCAGGGGGTAGGAGGTTCGAATCCTTCCGGGCGCGCCAGTCTTTCCCGGCACCGGGCACTTCTTCGGAAGTGCCCGGTTTCGTTTTCAGCGCCGCATTCACCATGCCGTGCGCCTTCCCCCCGCGGCCTCCCCCGCCGGCGCCTGCGCTCTCCACTCGCCCCCGCATGCCGACACGTTCCGCCGGACCGCCAGGAGCGTAGCCCGCCAAGCCCGTTCATCGCGGATGTTTTTCATACGCCGGATCCCGATCCATGCCAGAATGATGCATCCTGGTTTATTCTTGATCCAAGACATTGCCGGAGGATTTCCGGCAGTGAGAGCTCACGACGGCTCCTGATGACATTCTGGCCATGACTGCTGTGCGCATGCTCTCCACGGTGTGGGTCATCCTCACGCTGTATGCGGTGACCACGGTCGCGCTGGCACAGCCGCGCGAGCTGCACGTCGTCACCGACGACAACTATCCGCCCTACCTGTACAAGGACGCCCGCGGCCGCGACACCGGCTACCTGGTCGAACTGTGGCAGCTCTGGGCGGCGCGCACCGGAATTCCCGTCCGCCTCACCGCCACGCGCTGGAGCGATGCCCAGAAAATGCTGCTGCGCGGCGAAGCGGATGTGATCGACATGATCTTCCACACTCCGGAGCGTGCGCCCGACTATGATTTTTCGCCCCCCTACGCCGAAGTACCGGTCGCCATCTACCGCCACGCCTCCATCGCCGGGATCACCGAGGCGCAGGCCTTGCGCGGCTTTCAGATCGGTGTACAGGCCGGCGATGCCTGCGTCGAGCATCTGAGCGCCCGGGGAATCGGCTCCCTGCAGCGCTATCCGGAATATGCATCCCTGCTCGACGCCGCCACCGCCGGCGACGTCAAGCTATTCTGCCTGGATGAATACCCGGCCGCGTTCTACCTCTACCAGCGCGGCGCGCATCTTGACTTCGTCAAGGCCTTCGAGCTGTACCGCGGCCAGTTCCGCCGCGCCGTGCGCAAAGGCGAGCACGCCACCCTCGCCCTGGTCGAACGCGGCATGGCGGCGATCAGCGCCCAGGAAAAGGCGGCGCTCGAAAAAAAATGGCTTGCGACCGCCACCGACTGGAGCCGATGGCTGAGACCGCTGGGAATCGCCGCCGCCGCCCTGTCCGGGCTGGCGCTGTTGCTGCTGCTGTGGGTGCGCTCGCTGCGCGGGCTGGTACTCCGGCGCACGCGGGATCTCGAACACGAACAAGCGCGCCTGAAGTCGGTGATCGACGCGATTCCCGATCCGGTCTGGCTGAAGGATGCCGAAGGGCGTTTCCTGGCCTGCAACCCGCGCGCCAGCGCCCTTTTCGGCCCCCGGGCAAAGGATGTCACCGGCGGCACCGATGCCAACCCCGCCGATCCCGAACAGGCCGCACGCTTTCGCCGGCACGAGCTCGCGGTACTCGCCGCAGGCCATCCGATACGTACCGTGGAGGCGCTCCATTTCGCCAGCGACGGCCACCGCGAGCGGGCGGAGACGATCCGCACGCCGATCTGCGATGCACACGGCAAGGCGGTCGGAGTGCTCGGCATCGCCCGCGACATGACCGCCTACCTCCAGGCCCAGGACGCCCTCGAGGCCAGCCTGGCACGGCTGACCGAAGCCGAACGCATCGCCCGCCTCGGACACTGGGAATTCGACACCACCACCCGCACGCTGTGCTTCAGCGACCAGGTCGAAGCCATCTACCAGCTCGACCCGAACAGCCGCACACCGCCCCTGAAAACGATTCAGGAACGCATCCACGCCGATGACCGCGAGCGCGTACGCGAGCACTTCGCGCAGAGCCTGCGCACCGCCGCAGCGCTCGCGGTGGACTACCGGATCGTGCTCCCGGACGGGGGCCTCCGCCACGTCCAGGTCCATGCCGAAGTCCACCGCAGCGACGGCGCGGGCGCACGCATGATTGGCACCGTGCAGGACATCACCGAGCAAAAAAAGCAAGCCGACGAGCTCGAGCGTTACCGCCGGCAGCTGCAGGAACTGGTGGCCGAGCGCACCGCACAGTTGCAGGCGACGACGACCGAACTCGAAAAGCTGATCGAAGAACAGGCGGCCCTGTTCGACTCCGCGCCAGTCGGCATCGTGCTGATGTGCGAGCGCAGGATCCTGCGCTGCAATCGCTATCTCGAAACGCTGCTCGGCTACGCGCCGGGAACGCTCACCGGATTGCCGACCCGGGTGTGGTATCCGGACGACGCCACCTACGAACGCGAATCCGCCCCGGCCGACGCCGCGATGTCGCGGGGCGAGCGCCACTGCCGCGAACAGCAGCTGAGGCGCCGCGACGGCAGCCTGTTCTGGGCGCGCCTGACCGGCCAGTTGCTCGACCGCGACGCACCCGAAAAGGGCGTGCTCGGAATCATCGAAGACATCGAGCAGGAACACGCCGCCGCCGAGGCGCTGCGCGAGGGCAAGGCAATGGCCGAGTCGGCCACCCGGCTGAAATCGGAATTCCTCGCCAACATGAGCCATGAAATCCGCACCCCGATGAACGCCATCCTGGGCATGACCCACCTTGCCCTGCGCACCGAACTCAGCCCCCGCCAGCACGACTATCTGAGCCGGATCCAGAGCGCGGGCCGGCATCTGCTCGAGATCATCAACGGCATCCTCGACCTGTCGAAGATCGAGGCCGGCAAGCTGGAGCTGGAGCACACCGAATTCGCCATCGACGACCTGCTCGACAAACTGGCCAGCGTGATTGCGGAAAAAGCGGCGGCCAAGGGGCTGGAGCTGGTGTTCGAAACCACCCCCGACGTGCCCCTGTGGCTGGTGGGCGACCCCCTGCGTCTGGGCCAGGTACTGATCAATTTCGCCAACAATGCAGTGAAATTCACCGAACAGGGCGAGATCGAAGTGCGCGTGGGCGTGCGCGAACGCACAGGCCCGCGCCTGCAGCTGCACTTCAGCGTGCGCGACACCGGCATCGGCATGAGCCCCGAACAGCAGGCCCGGCTGTTCCGGCCCTTCGAGCAGGGTGATGCCTCGATTACGCGCCGCTACGGCGGCACCGGGCTGGGCCTGTCGATCGCGCAACGGCTGGCACAGCGGATGGGGGGCGAGGTGGGCGTCGATAGCCGCGTCGGAGAGGGCAGCACGTTCTGGTTCACCGCCTGGGTGGACGAAGCGGAGCGCCCGCCGCGCGCCCTGTTGCCCGGCACCGAGCTGCGCGGCCGCCGGGTGCTGGTCGTCGACGACAACCACACCGCACGCCAGGTGCTGGCCCGCATGCTCGAACAACTCCATTTCCGCGTCGACTGCGCCGCCGATGGCGCCGCGGCGGTGCACGCCGTCCGCCAGGCCGATGCCGATGCAGCGCCCTTTCTCCTCGTCTGCCTCGACCAGCGGATGCCCGGCATGGACGGGCTGGAGACGGCACGCACGATCCGGGCCCAGCGCTTGCAACAAGCCCCGTACCTGATGATGGTGACCGGCTTCGGCAACGAGATCGACGAACAGACCGCCCGCGAAGCCGGCATCACCGCCATCGTCACCAAGCCGCTGACACCGTCCGATCTGTTCGACGCCATGATCCGGCTGCTGCACCGCTCCCGTCCCGGAACGGCAGCGAGGGTGGAGCATGCCGACCCCTCCGAAGCGCGATTGACGCGCTTCGACGGCACTCGGCTGCTGCTGGTGGAAGACAACGAGATCAACCGCGAAGTCGCATCCAACCTGCTCGAGGATGCCGGCTTCGCGGTCACGAGCGCGGTCGACGGCCACCAGGCCGTTGCCCTCCTGCAGGCGGGAGCGGACTTCGATGTGATCCTGATGGACATGCAGATGCCGGTGATGGACGGTCTGCAGGCTACGCGCGCGATCCGCACCCTGCCCGGCTTCGCCACCCTGCCGATCATCGCGATGACCGCCAACGCACTGACCGAAGACCGCCAGCGCTGCTTCGAAGCTGGCATGAACGACTTCGTCACCAAGCCGATCGACCCGGACCAGCTGTGGACCGCGCTGCTGCGCTGGCTTCCGGGTCGCCGATCCGCCGCGAACGCCCCGCCCTCCGCCAAGGCTTCCCCGCCGCTTCCGGCCGCGGGCCTCCTCGATCATCCGGTGGCCGGGCTCGATCCGGCGCTCGGCCTCGAACGCTGCCTGGGCCAGGCCGGCCTGTACCGCGAACTCCTCGAACAGTTCATCCGCCAGCAGCGCGGCAGCGCCGAGCAGCTGCGCCGCGCGCTCGAGGACGGCGACCACCACAGCGTGCGCCATCTCGCCCACACCCTGAAAGGCGTCGCCGCCAACCTGGGCGCGGTCGGGCTCGAGCAGCGCGCGGCGGCGCTCGAGCAAAGCCTGCGCGAGGGGCGCGATCCGGCCGCTCCCGCGCCCCTCCGGCTCCAGGTCGAGGCGCTCGGCAGTACGCTCGAGAGCCTGCTGCACGACCTCGCCGCGGCCCTTCCCCCCACCGGCCACGGCGCCCGCATTACCGTCGCGACAAATAGCGTTCGCGCACCATGCGAGGCAGCGTTTGCCGGCACGGCCGCCGATCTCGCCCCCCTCCACCGCCTGCTCGCCAGCGGCAGCCCCGCCGCACGGCAGTGGGTCGTCGACCATGCCGAGACCTTGCGTGCCGCGCTCGGCGCCGAACATGCCGCGCTCAGCCAGGCCACTCGCGATTTCGACTACGACACCGCCCTCGCCTTGCTGCACCCCCACCTGCCAGCGCAGGCTGACCACGCCGGAGACGCCCGATGAACACGGCCGATCAAACCCCCGCCTTACCGACATCGACCCTCATGGTGGTCGATGACACGCCGCTGAACCTGACGCTGATGAGCACGCTGCTCGGCAGCCGGTACCGGGTCATCGTCGCCAACAGCGGCGAGCGCGCCTTGCGCCTGCTCGAGGAGGGCCAGCA
Source organism: Thauera chlorobenzoica (assembly GCF_001922305.1). NCBI lineage: Bacteria > Pseudomonadati > Pseudomonadota > Betaproteobacteria > Rhodocyclales > Zoogloeaceae > Thauera > Thauera chlorobenzoica. The sequence goes on along the minus strand of NZ_CP018839.1, from coordinate 2,673,059 downwards.
CCCGGACCTGATCCTGCTCGACATCATGATGCCGGGCATGGACGGCTATGAGGTCCTGCGCCGGCTCCGCGCGACCCCGGCCACGCGCGACCTGCCGGTGATCTTCCTCAGCGCCAAATCCGAAGAAGAAGACGAAGCGCTCGGCCTCCAGCTGGGGGCGGCGGACTACATCACCAAGCCGATCAGTGCGCCGATCGTGCTCGCACGGGTGCGCACCCAGCTGCTGCTGAAAGCCTCGGCCGATTTCCTGCGCGACAAGGCGGCCTATCTCGAAGCCGAAGTGGCGCGCCGCACCCGCGAGGTCGAAGCGATCCAGGATGTCACCGTGCTGGCGATGTCCTCGATGGCCGAAACCCGCGACGACGAAACCGGCAACCACATCCTGCGCACCCAGCGCTACGTGCGGCGCCTGGCCGAACAGCTGCAGGGTCATCCGCGCTTCGCCGCCCAGCTCAACGACGACTACATCCGCCTGCTGTTCAAGTCCGCCCCGCTCCACGACATCGGCAAGGTCGGCATTCCCGACCACATCCTGCTCAAGCCCGGACGGTTGACCCCGGAAGAATTCGAGATCATGAAGACCCACACCACGATCGGCTACGAATCGATCGTCCGCGCCGAACGCGCGCTCGGCACGGAGCTCGAATTCCTCCGCCCGGCCAAGGAAATCGCCCTCTGCCACCAGGAAAAATGGGACGGCTCGGGCTACCCGCAGAGCCTCGCCGGCGACGCCATTCCGATCTCGGCACGGCTGATGGCAGTCGCCGACGTCTATGACGCATTGATCAGCAGGCGCGTCTACAAGGCGGCGATGAGCCACGAGGAGGCCGTCGCGATCATGCGCGCGGGGCGCGGCCGCCATTTCGACCCCGACGTGCTCGATGCCTTCCTCGCCATCCAGGAAGATTTCCGCGCAATCGCCGCCAGTTTCGCCGACCACGACTGAGCAAGCCCCCCGGCTCCGGCGTAGAGCCGGGGCGAACGGGCCGCGCCCGGCGTATCATCACGGCTTCATCGAACCGGGCCGCACGCGGCCACCCGCCCGGCAGCAGGCCTCCCATGATCAAGCCTTTCCCGTTTCCAACCCTGCTCCCGCTGCTGCTGCTCTACGGCCTGATGCTGCCGGTCACCGCGATGGTGCCGGTGCTGTCCGATTTCACCGTGCAGCGCTTTCCCGGCCTCGGCCAGTTCGCCAGCCATCTGTTCATGTCGGTCAACATGGTCGGCGCGCTGCTCGGCGCGCCCCTCGCCGGGCTGCTGTCCGACCGCCTGGGACGGCGCCGGACGCTGGCGGTGGCAGCGCTGGCGGCGAACGGGCTGAGCCTGCTCGGCATCGCCTGGGCCTACCGCTACGCCGACAGCTACGCCGTCCTGCTCGCGCTGCGCCTGATCGAGGGCTTCGCCCACATGTCGGCGCTGTCGCTGCTGATGGCGCTGGGAGCCGACCACGTCGGCCGGGCCGGGCTCGGCGCGCGCATGGGCGCGGTCGGCGCCTCGATCAGCCTGGGCGTGGCCAGTGGCGCACCGCTGGGCGGGGTGGTCGGCGGCATCGAGCCGCTGTGGGTGCCGCTCGGGGGCGGCCTGCTGTCACTGCTGCTCGCGGCACTGGGCTACTTCGGCCTGGCCGACACCGCCGGCGCGCGCGCGCGCCTGTCGATTGCGGACATCCTCACCACCCTGCGCGGCCGCCGGGCGCTGCTGATTCCGCTCGCCTTCTCTTTCGTCGACCGGCTGACGGTGGGCTTCATCGTGTCCACGCTGTCGCTCTACCTCGGCCTGGTGGTCGGTTTCGATGCGCGCCAGATCGGCGGCGCGATGGCGGCCTTCCTGATCCCGTTCTCGATCCTGACCTACCCCGCCGGCCGCCTGTCGCGGCACTGGGATCCGATGGCCATGATGATCGGCGGCAGCATGCTGTACGGGGTGTTCCTCGCCGTCCTCGGCGTCCTCCCGGACACATTGATCGTGCCGGCGATGGCCGCAGGCGGGCTGATCGCCGCGCTGATGTACGCCCCTTCGCTGGTGCTCGCCACCCACTACGGCGGCGACGACTGCCGCGCCAGCGCGCTGGCCGCCTTCAACATGGCCGGCTCGCTCGGCTTCGCCGCCGGGCCGCTGCTCAGCAGCGGCCTGCTGGCAGCCTTCTCGCTGTGGCTGGGCGCGCCTTATCCGGCGGTGTTCGCCGCCATCGGCGCGGTCGAGGTCGTCCTTGCCGCGGCGGTGCTGGTGCTGCTGCGCCGCAATCGCCAGCCCCGCCTGTCCCCGCTGTGCTGAACGGCGGCGTCGTTCACCCCGGCGGGAGCGGCCCGGGCGCCGGAGCGTGCGCTGCGGGCGGCGGCACGCGCATCTCCTCGCAGCCTTCACCACCATCCACCCGCGCTCGGATGAAGAGCACACCCAGACGGAATGCGGCCAGCCCGTAGGCCAGCACCCATGCGAAGCCGCTGGCCAGCTGCAGTGCCGGCGCCGGCATCCCGGGAAACCCCGCCGCCGCACGCAGCAGGGCAGCGCCCCCGATCAGCATGCCCGCCACCCCGACCCAGGGCCGCAGATCCAGTGGATAGCCTGCATGGGTGCGGCCGGCAATGCACAACACGGCGAACACCGACAGCCCCATCGCCCCCACGGTGAGCAGATGCAGGCCGGCGCTGGCGGCGACCGGCAGGCCGAGTCGCGCCACCCCGATCAGCCCGTAGCCGAGCGCCAGCAGCCAATACACCGCGTAAAGCATGAATGCCCAGCGCGTCAGCAGCGCGCGCCCGACATGCCAGTCGTTGAGCAGGTTGAACACCGCCGCTGCGGCGGCCAGCGCCACCCAGCCGGCGATCGCCGAGTGCGGCAGAGCGAATTCGGCCACGGTGTACAGCGCGATCGCGAAGATCGCCAGGTTGCGCCGCGGCGGGCGGGCACGATAGGCGGGCAGATCCTCATCGGCGACCCCCCCGCCGCTGCCGGCCGTGCGCCGCGCGCGCTCGACATCGAGGGCATCATTGACGATGCGCATCGAGATCCGGCTCATCGCGACCACGATCAGCGTCATCATCACCCCCACTGCCGCCAGCAGCCAGCGCATCGGATAAAGCCCGCGCACGACATCGAAGTGGAAACCGACCACCATCGCCACCATTGCCGCCAGTCCCCACAGAAAACCGAGCTGGCGCCGTTCCGGATCCCGCCACAGGCGGGGGGCGACCAGTCCCAGCAGGACGAGGGCAAACCCGGTTTCGAACAACGCCGCAAGCACCGGCCCTGCCACGTCCCCTGCCAGGGGCGACAGCCAGAATGCCACCCTCGCCGCACCCCACAGCAGCATGCAGAGCACTGCCACGCCGCGCCCGAAGGGCGGCGTGGCAGTGAACTCGGGCACCGCAGTCAGGACGAAGCCCGCCAGCGCCGCCAGCCCGAACCCGAACATCAGTTCATGGGCGTGCCACACCAGCGCACCGCCCACAACCGCCGGCAACGCGCCGCCCGCCCCGAGAAAGACGAGCCAGACCAGCACCAGCAACGCGCCGTACACCGCGGTGGCGAGAAAGAAGGGACGGAAACCGCACATGAAAACAGGCAGGGCGGCGAGGCGGGCGAAGGGCGAGGCGGCAGCCGCAGCGGGGCCGCGGCGACCATGGAGGCCGGCGGAGTGGGGGGGGACGGAGTTGACGGGCGCCTCGATCGTCATCGTTGATTCCTTGCTCAGATGCCGCAGCGCTTGCCTGCGGCAGCGCCATGGGGCGGCGCGGAAGGGGCGAGTACGCGCAGGTCGGAAGGAGTGAGCCCCGCATGTCCGGCCGCCGGCTCCCCGACGACACGAAGGCGCGCTCCGCCCCTTCCGCCGAGCGCGGCCAAGGCGCCCCCCGCCGCCGCCGGCAGACCGAAGCTGTCGCGCACCGCCGCCGCCTGAAGCAGCTCGGCGGTGTGACGATACACCCACGCGTCATCGCGCGCGGCGGCCGGGTGAGCAAGCTCGAAGCGCGCCACGATGCGTCCCGGCGCCGGCGCCATGACGAGAATGGCGTCCGACAGGCGGACCGCCTCCATCAGGTCGTGCGTGATCATCAGTACCCCCATCCCACGCTCGCGCTGGTGCGCCAGCAGCAGGCGGTAGAGCTCTTCCTTGAGCCCGACGTCAAGCGCCGAAAACGGTTCGTCGAGCAGCAACAGCTCGGGCGCGAGCACGAGCGCACGCGCCAGCGCGACCCGGCTCTGCATGCCGCCGGAGAGCTGGTGGGGAAACTTGTCGAGATCGTGCGGCGCGAGTCCGAGGCGCAACGCCAGCGAACGGGCCCGCCGGTGGCGTTCACCGCGCCCGATTCCGGCCGCCTTCAGGCCGAGCGCGATGTTGTCGAGCGCACTCTTCCACGGCAGCAGACGAGGCTGCTGGAACATGAAGGCAGTCGTGGCGAAGCGGTTGTCGACCTCGCCTAGCTGCACGCTCAGCAGCCCCGCGGCGAGGTGGAGCAGCGTGGTCTTGCCGCAACCCGAAGGGCCGACCAGGGCCAGCACTTCGCCGGCACGGACCTGGAAGTCGATGCCGGCGAGCACTTCGTCACGAGCAAAGGCATGGCCCAGGCCGCGGACCTCGAGCCCGCCGGAGGGGGACGCCGGGGGCCTCATGCGCCCTGCTCCCGCCAACGCTCGAGCTCACGCTTGACCGGCTCGAGCACCAGGTATTCGACCATCAGCAGCAGGCCCACCACCGCACTGATCCAGGCCATCGTCGCCGCCGTATCCAGGTGCGAGCGCGACACCGCAAGCGCGGCGCCGACGCCGTCCTGGGTGGCGAGCAGCTCGGCCATCACCACCACTTTCCACGCCGTGCCGAGGGCTGCGATCCAGGCCGGAAACAGATAGGACACCAGGTGCGGCAGATAGACGTCGGTAAACATCATGCGCCGCGGCAGGCGAAAGGCCTCGGCCATGCCGCGGAGCTGGTTGTCGAGGGTGCGCGTACCTTGCAGCGCGCCGATGAAGATCACCGGGAAGGCGGCGACGAACACGGTGAACACTGGCGTGCCATCGCTCGCGCCGAACCACAGCATCGCCAGCACCAGCCAGGCGATCGGCGGTGTCCCCATGAGCACGGTGACGAGCGGGCGCGACATCATCGACGCGGTCAGCGACAGCCCGGCGGCGAGGCCCAGCGCACTGCCGGCGACCACCGACAAGGCATAGCCGGTAAGCGCGCGGCGCGCGGTGACCGCCAGCTCAGGCCAGGCCGCGCCGCTGTCGATCAGCTGCCACAGGGTGGAAAAGGTCGCGCGCGGATCGGGCAGCACCAGCGCGCCGTACACGAGGCCGACCGCCTCCCAGGCGGCAAAGAGCAGGAACAGGCTGGCGATCGCCCCCCAGCCGCTCCACAGATAGGCGGGCAGTCCGGCGAGCCAGGCGCGCAGCAAGCTCATCGGCGCACGGCGCCGGCGTAGAAGCCGTCATCGGGCAGCTTGCCACCGATCAGCGCGGGATTTTTCGCATGCAGGTGGCCGAACATGAATTCAAGCTCGGCACGCGCGGCCGCGGCCGGCACCGCCTCGGTCTGGCTGACCGCGATCGAATCGGCCACCGCCTCGGCGCTGAGCAGGTCGATGCGCGCCGCCACCGCCTGTCCGCAGGCTGCCGCCTGCTCGCGGCACCAGGCGAGCGCGCGCGCGTATTCGGCTTCGATGCGCGCGACCACGTCGGGGCGTTCGCGCAGCGCCCCCATCACCGCGATCCCGGCCTGCGGAATGCGTGCCGCACGCGCGAACACCCGCCCCCATTCCTGCTGCAGATCGATGCTGCGGTGCAGTTCGGGCGCGACCACGTTGAGCGGGAAAGAGCCGGTCTTGCGCAGCGCCATCGACGCCGCCGGCTCGGCGAGCAGGGCGTGATCGACCTGGCGCATCACCAGCAGCTGCATCGCATCGACCGGGCTGGCGACGTAGCGCAGGCGCAGCTCCTTCTTGACGTCGATCCCCTGCTGGCCAGCCAGAAGCTGCAACACGATGTCGGGCATGTCGCCGCGGAACGGCATCGCCAGCTCCTTGCCGCGCAGGTCGGCGAGCGTCTTCAGCGCCGGATCGCGCGACACCAGCCACAGCACGCCCCAGGTCGAGACATTGAGCAGTTGCAGTTTCGCGCCGCGGTTGTAGAGGTTGGCGGCAACGTTGGTCGGCATCGCCAGCACGTCGGCGCGGCCGTCGAGGGCCATCACCCGCAGCTGATCGGGATCGCGCCAGGGCACGAACTCGACCACTTCGGCGACATCGGCGAGCGCCCCCGAATCGACCATCCGGATCAGCGGGTTCGACACTGCCGCCGACGGGCCGGCGAGGACGAGCCGGGGCAGCTTCTGCGCGTAGGCGATGCCGGTGACGAGAAGGAAGGCGCAGACGACGCCGAGATGCAATGCGACCCGCGCCCACCCTGCAAGGACTGACCGTGCATCCCGGCGCGCACGCCCGCTGGTCGGCGCGGCACGGTTCTCGCCGTGCGTGCGCTTCCCCAGGGGTGCGGCGGACCGATCGACGAAGCAGACGCCAGGAGGCGGGCTGCAGCGATCTGTTTCCATGTCTAGAAGCTCCCGTTCAGACTGAGGGCGATGCCGCGCCCGGGCGCGGCCAGTTCGTTGCCGGAAACACCATCGGTCAGGTGCTCGTGATAGCGTTTGTCGGCCAGGTTGCGGAGGGTGACGCCGACACTGGCGGCCTCGAACGCGGCCACCGGACCGAAGCGCCAGCCGAATCCGGCATCCGCGGTGACGAAACCGGCGGTGCGATCTTCGGTGCCGTTGGAAAACCGGGTGGCGACCCGGTCCTGCTCGGCCACCGCGCGCAGCTGGGCATGCCAGTAAAAACCGCGCTCGGCCGGCTGGCCGATACCCAGGGTCAGCTCAGGGGCCGGCATCTGGTACAGCGGCTCGTCGTCCTGATGGTTCTTGCCGCGCAGCCAGGTGAAGCTGCCATCGATCACGAACGCCGCCAGCGGCAGGCTGGCACTGCCTTCGAGGCCGTAGATGGTAACTTTGTCGAGGTTTTCGGTGCGCTTGAGGGGAAGCCCGGTCGCACTGTGCGTCGTCCCGGTGATCCGGCCGGCGATGTAGTCGTCGATGCGGGTATGGAAGGCGGCGAGCTGGTAGCGCAAGCGGCCTTCGCGCCCCTTCAGGCCGAGCTCGACGCTGGTCGACACTTCGGGGTCGAGCTGCGGATTGCCGACATGGTAGTAGCCGTCGCCGCGCGCCGAGTCCTCGAAACGCTCGCGCATGTCGGCTGCACGATAGGCGCGGCCGACATTGGCGTAGGCGTTGAGCGATCCGGACAACGGATGGATCGCCCCCAGCGACCACGACAGGTTGTTATCGGTGCTCTCCAGCCCGCTGGTCTGCGCCGCCGGCCCCGAACCCTTCTGCCGGGCGTCGCCGCGCACACGGTCATAGCGCGCACCGGCCACGAGCCGTGTCGCCCCGAGTTCGAACTCGTCCTGCACGAACAGCCCGGCCGATTTGATGCGCCCCTTGTCGAAAGGGTCGTTGCGCCGGTTGTTGTCGAACGCGGGCGGGTTGTTGTCGATATAGCGCTCGGGGTCGCCGCGCATGTTCCAGACATCGACACCGACCGTCAGCAGGTGGTCCGCCGCAGGGGAGAACAGGTATTTCGCCTTTGCCCCGTCGGTGACGAAAGTGACGTCGTTGCGCACGTAGTCACGCTGCTTGACCGAGGAATGGGCGCGGATCTGGCGGAAAACCTCCTGCCGATAGACCTCTGCGGACAGCTGCCCGTCGCCGACGGCGGCATCCACCCCGAGCTCGTAGAGTTCCCGGCGCTGTTCGGGCGAATGGATGGTCGCCACCCCCAGCGGCTTCGGGATCCCCGCACCGCTGCGCGCCGAGCCCGGATACCACACGTCGCGGTCGGTGTGACGCTGCAGGTTCAGGCGCACGCTGGTATCGTCGCCGAGGCGGTGGCGGTACTTCGCCAGCAGCGAACCGGAATCGTAGCCGGTACGGTGCTCGCGCCCGTCCGGGCTGCGATAGTCGTGGACATCGCGCCCCGCAGCGCCGAGTACCAGCGCATGATCGGGGTTCGAGCGCGTCAGCAGCAACGCGCCGGCCACGCTGCGGTCGACGCTGCCGACGCCGAGGCCGATCCGCCCACCCGCCCGGTCTTCGGCGCTGAAGCGCGCCGCGGGGGTGATCAGGTTCACCACTCCGCCCATCGCCCCACTGCCGTACAGTACCGAACCCGGCCCTTTGACGACTTCCGCGCGCTCGAGCAGGCCGAGATCGAGGAAGGAGGCGATCGCTCCCTGTGGCTGGGCCGAATTCACCCGCAGACCATCGACCATCACCACCACGCTCTCCTTCTTTTGCCCGCGCAGTACCGGATTCTGCCCCCAGGCGCCGTCGGACTGCACCGCCAGGCCGGGCTGGCCGCGCAGCAGATCACCGACCACCGCCCCGCTGGCACCGGGTGAAGGCAGGATTTCCACCGCCTGCGGTGTGTCCTGCGCATCCGCGGCATAGCCCTTGGCAGTCACCAGCTGGGAGTCGAGCAGCACTTCTGCATGGGCGGAATGAAAGGCGGGGGCAGCGGACAGGCCGAGAATGGCGATGACTAATGGGCGCAGGCGAAACACCATGAAAGGCTCCGAAAAGGAAATACCGGGGCTGGCTGGCGGCGGCTGGCTTGCCCTACAGGATCAGATTGTCTGGCGCAATAATACAGATAACGCGAATTGTTTTCATTTGATAAACATCAAACATTGATTTATCCCGGCGCGAGATTTCGGGACGGAAAAGACCGGCGGCAGCGTCACCGCCACGCAAGGACCTGCGCCCCCTGTCTCCCCCGGCCTCCTTCCCGGTATCCTTTCCGCCATGCGCACGCGCCCCCCACTGAAGCTCTCCCGCCTGTTCCGACCGCGTGACCCGCGTTTCTGGCTGATGATCGCCCTCAACCTGCTGTCCGCGGTCCTCGCCTGGGTGCTGCGCACGTATCCGCTGGTGCCGCTTGCCACGGCGCTGATGGCAGTGTTCGCGCTGGGCAACGCATTGCTTGGAATGCGCATCGCCTTCGATCTGCTGCGGGACAAAAGGATCGGCGCAGCGGGAGCCGCCCGGCGCGATCACGATCCCTCGTGAATCACCGGGAGCGCTCGTTTCCGCCCCACCACTGCGCCCTCCTCGGGCGCGCGCGGTTCGGGTCGCAGCCTGCGTGCTCCGCGCTTACAAAACCCCGGGACGGCCGTGGCGCTTGCAGAAGTCGTCGAGCAGCACGCTGGCCATCGCATATTTCATCGGGAACACCGGGGGCAGGTGGTCGACATGGAAAAAACGCGCGTCCTCGATTTCATCGACCGCGCAGACGATCTCTCCGCCGGCGTACTCCGCCCGGTAGCCGAGCATCAGGGCATGAGGAAAAGGCCAGGGCTGGCTGGAAACGTAGCGCAAATTCCGCACATGCAGCCCGGTTTCCTCGAAGACCTCGCGCTGGACGGCATCTTCGGCCGACTCGCCGGCATCGACGAAACCCGCCAGCGTGCTGTACAGGCCGGGAGCGAAGTGCGGCGAGCGCCCGAGCAGGATCTCCGGTCCGCGCTCGACCGCCATGATCACCACCGGCGAAACCCGCGGGAAGTGCTCGCGCGCGCAGGCGTCGTTGGTGCAGACGCGCGCGATCATGTCCGGCTTCAGAATCGTCATCGAGCCGCAGGCACCGCAGTACTGGTGGGCACGATCGAATTCGAGGAGCTCGAGGCTGCGCACCGCCCGCTCCCGCAGCGCGCGCGGTAAGGTGTCGAGCAGCCCTTTCAGGTGACGGAACTCGTGATCCCGCGGGGCTTCGGCCTCGCGGGCGACCTCGGCGACGAAGCACGCCTCGCCCGGCCCGCCTCCGGTCGGGATCACGCGCAGCGGCGCGACGGCGGCCAGATAGTCGCGCCACACCGACGGCGGCCCGCCGGCCGCGTCCACCAGCAACTGATTGCCCCGAAAGATCAGGCAGTCGGCGCCGGCGCCGAGGGCTGCCGAAAGAAAGGTCGAATGATCGTCGCGCATGTTTTTGGCCCAGCAGGCACGGTGCCGGCGAAACCGGCCCGGATGCCGCGACATCGGCTGCGCTGCGGTGGAAAACCCCTGAAGCGCAAGACATAATGTGCGACTCGACTGTCGTGCCCGGGACGGGACTCGAACCCGTAAGCCATGCGGCGGTGGATTTTAAGTCGTGAGACACATTCAGCAATGGCACGGCTTTTATGGCGAAATTTGATTTTTTGGGACAATGTTGGGACACTTCGGACTATTGTAACCGTAGGAAGTGCCCGTGGCGACCATCACGAAGCGCGGAGACCTGCAATGGCAGGCCAAGATACGCCGGAAAGGCTACCCGCCGCAGTCCCGCACCTTTGAAACCAAGGCCGACGCCGAAGTCTGGGCACGCGACATCGAGCGTGAGATGGATCGCGGGATTTTTGTCGACCGAGGCGAAGCCGAGTCCACCACGCTCTATGACGCCCTGGAACGCTACCGGCGTGAAGTGACCCCCCGGAAGAAGGGCGCCGATACCGAGACGGGCCGCATCCGACGCTGGCAGGCGCACACGCTGTCGAAATCGACCCTCGCCCGCATCCGGGGTAAAGACCTTGCGAAGTTCCGCGACGACCGCCGCGCCGAGGGCCGCGCCGAAAACACGATCCGCCTCGACCTTGCCCTGCTCTCATCTCTCTACGAGACTGCGCGGAAGGAGTGGGGGATGGAGGCGCTCCATAACCCTGTCAGGATGATCAAGGCGCCGGGGGGCAGCAATAAGCGCGAGCGCCGCCTGTCACCGGAAGAAGAAAAGTGGCTTTTGTCTGGTATCGAGGCCGCCATGCCCCGCACACCGACGATCCGCGCCCTGGTCCAGTTAGCGCTGGAAACCGGCATGAGACAGTCCGAAATCCTCGGCATCGAATGGGACGACGTAGACCTCAAGCGGAAGTTCGTCCGCCTGCCCGACACGAAAAGCGGCGATCCACGCGATGTGCCGCTATCGCCCGTTGCTCTCGATGTGCTGCAAGCCATGCCACGCTCTATCTCTGGCGGGAGAATGTTTGCCCTCAGCCAAGACCAGCTAATCCGCGGGTTCCGGGCCGCCCGCAAGAAAGGACGTGAACTCTACGAGTCTGATACTGGCGAGAAGCCGCCAGCCGGGCTGCTGGATAATCTCAGATTCCATGACCTACGCCACGAAGCCGCGAGCCGATGGGCGGCTGTTCTTGCGGCCCAGGAACTGGCAAAAATGTTTGGATGGAAAACTTTGCAGATGGCGCTGCGCTATTACCATCCGACCGGAGAAAGCCTCGCGGAGAAGCTGGCGCGGGCGCACCTGACGGCGCTGCTGTGATAGCTAGATAGCTAGCTTTGCTTGGGATGGGCCAGAAACGACAAACCCGCCAGTAGGCGGGTTTGTCGAGAATTGGGGTGGCCCTGCATAACAGGGCCAGAACGAACCTAGTGTCATCACCAGTATGGTGGCTGGGAGAGGACTGAGCCTAGGGCTGCGAACCAAGTATAGCAGCACTGTCCGATGATTCAAAGTGACGAAGAATGAACTGGAATGACCTAGAGAAGCACTTTTCACCTGCTCGGTTGGGCCGTTACCGTGCAGCGCGAGGTGGTGATGCAACGAAGGCTGCGGCGGACTACTCCAGCAATGTCTTGCTGTCCGAAGCGATGGTGCCGATGCTCAATGTCTTGGAGATCGCCTTGCGCAACGGCATCCATGCTCGTCTGAGCAAGCTCTATGGCAGGGCTGATCCGAAGACATGAACCGCAGACGCCGGACAAGGTAGGGGTATGACCGGGATGAAGGGAAAAACTGTACATATCCGCCGCAAACCGTTGTTTTGCAACAAAAGATTTTGGCTCCTGCGGCGCCGGGATGAAGCCAATATTAGGACTTTCGAGCTGTAAGCGTATGTTTTAAATGTTTAATTATGGTGCGGTGGGCGTTGCGGCTTTCTCGCCGACTCCCGCGACGTGGTCCTGTTTGCCGCTTTGTTTCCGGCGGCTGCCATGACGTAGAAGCTGTGCATGCATGTCCGCAATCACTTTTTCCTGTATGGATAAGGACGCCCGGGCGGCCCCAAGCTCGATTTCCAGGGCTTGACGACGTTCGGCCTGTTCGGCGAGCGTAGCTTCGACCACACTCTTGCCGCGCAGCAGATCCTCGATCTGCAGTTCCCGCTCCGCCAGGCGTTGGCCCAGCGCCTCGACGCGTTGCCCGGTTTCCTTGGCCACCGACAATTCGTCTCGGAGCGATCGCGCCTCCGTCTGAGTCTGGTGAAGCTGCGCATGGGCCTGCGACAACTCGGCCGCCAGGCGGGCGTTGTCCCGGCTGATCCCGGTCAGTTGATCCTGTTTGGTTCCGAGCGTCTGATTCAGTTGCCTCAGTTCGGCCTGCAGGTGCTGGGTCTGCTGCTCATGCTGGCGCTGCTCCTGATCGCGCTGTTCCTTGGCCGCCTGCCGAAAATGGTCCAGGGCTTCGCGGGCGTGACGGTGTTTGTCCTCCAGTGATTGCCGGTGCTGTTCGCCTTGCGCCAGTTGTGACTGCAGATCGGCAACCTGTTGCGCGGCCTGCGCGCGCTGCACGGTCTCCTGTTGCAGCGTGAGTGCCGTCTGGCGATGACGGTCACTCTCCTCGCTCAACAGGGATTCGGTATGCTGCAACTGGGTCTTGAGTGCTTCACCCTCTTGGCGCTGCTGCCGGAGCGCGTCCTTGAGTTGGGCAATTTCGCCGGTATAGCGGGTTTTTGCCTCCGCGATCCGGGCATCGGCCTCTTCGTGCAAGCGGCCGGCCAGCCTGCCGACGAGGTCCTGGATTGCCTCGCTCACGGCAACCTGTGTGCCGCCGGTTCCGCCCTCTTCCTCTTCGATCTCCTTTAAGTAGCGGTGAATCGTTGCCTTTGAGCCGGTATTGCCGAGTTCGACCCGAATGGCGTCGATCGATGGGTGTCGCCCCTGCGCGCGCAACGCGTCACGTGCCCGCACCACCTCGGACTTGTAGATCCCGCTTCTGGCCATCGCGACACCCCTGATTTTTACGTACTGTATTACATGGTACGCCTGTACATACTATTGTCAATGATCGTACGCGTATGAAAATGCATATTACGACACGGGATAATCGCGGATTATCACGCCTGTTGGCCACGTTCTGGGGCAAGAACGAGATTTTCGGTACAACTGCACCGGGAATGCGGTCAGTTCCGGGTCTGTTGCCAGGATCTTGCCTAGAGGTCCGCTGTTCCCGGCCCCGCGCGGCTGGCGAGCAAGGGTGGAGAGGCCGAATCAAATGCCCTCGTCCGAAGTCCCACGCAGGGCACGGTTTGGGCGCGGGCCTCGAGGCCCCTCCAAGATGGCAACGATGTCCTGTCGGCCCAAATTTTTTGCGAGCCAGAGCTCGTCGTGTCCGTCCGCATCGATTTGGTTCCGCTTCGCACCGCCGATCAGGAGATGCCGGACAACTGCTGTGTGCCCCTTGTAGACGGCCCAGAACAAGGGCCACTCCCCGTCCTCGTTCCGCACGTCTGGATTGGCGCCACGGCCGATCAGGAATGAAACGATGTCCGCATGGCCGTTGAAAGCGGCCCAGAAGAGCGGCGTCCATCCCCGACGATCGGGCAGGTCGACTGATGCGCCGTGCGCCAACAGGCCGTCAATAACGGCCCACCGACGGTGATATGCCGCCAGGAAGATCAAGCTGCACCCCTCGGTATCTTGCCAATCGGCGGGAAGTCCGTCCTCCAGCCATCTCAGCACTTCCGGGATCTTGCCCTGGCGAACCGCGTCGAGCAGTTCCGGGGCCACTCGATCGCGCCAGGCTTCGTGATGGACGTCGTCATGCATCGTCTTGGTCCTGACGAGGCGAACCCGGACCCTTGGGGCGTTGATCCGTCGCAACAATCCCTGGCGTCCCGCGCGACAGGCGCATCAATTGAAGTCCTTCTCGTCAGATGTTGATGAGCTGCGCTTCGGGATCGGTGCGTTGCAGTCCTTGAAGTTCACATACACCTTGTCACCGACCTGCAATTGCGCATCGGCAGGCAACTTTGCGGCGCGCGCGTACGGGTGGCCATTGCGCAGAAACGCAACCATCACGTACGGCTTGTCGCCTTCCGCGTCGGACGCCTCGGCCCTGCAGTCATAGAACGAAGGCCGCTTCAAGCTATTCGCCGGACCGATTTCGACAACAGTTCCTTTGCGCCACCCATCGTCCTGCGCGTATTTCCCTTCGAACACGGTGGGGCTCGCACAGCCGCCCAGTCCACCGACGGCAACGGCAACCATTCCTGCCACAAGAGTTTTCATTGGGTCACCTCTGGGTTACATGAGTTGGCCGCCCGCAGCGACGTGCTGCGGGCAAGCGGACGACGTCACTTCAGCGTGAAGCGCGCCGTGGTGGAGGGCTTGCCCGGCAGCGTGACGACGGCCACCAACTTGGTGCCGGCGCCCACCTTGAAGCTTCCCTTGGACTCCAACCGGTCGCCGGCAGGCTTGAGTTCGACTTCCTGTTTGTCGGTGCCGGACAGGAGCGTGAGCTTGGCGCTGCCGTTGGTCACATCAACCGGTTTGCCGTGATCGCGCAGGTGCAGCTGGATGACGTCCGGCTTGGCGACGAGTTCGAGGTCGACATCCTTGACCTCGACCACCAGGCCGCCGTGCATGGACTCATGTTCGTGCGCGTGGTCGTGCTTGTCCGCCGCGAAGGCAGGACCGACGGCCACCAGGGCGGCAAGCGTGATGAGCTTCGAGAGTTTCATGTTTTCTCCTTTCAGGATTCGATTGTGTAAGCGGATCAGCGTCAGAACGCTTCGGCATTGCGGTCGTTGAGCAGGCGCTCGACGTCGCGGCGGCCGAAAAGCCAGAACATCGCCGGGGTGAGGAAGGTATCGAGGAGCGTCGAGCTGATGAGCCCCGAGAAGATCACCACCGCGACCGGGTGCAGGATCTCGGTACCCGGGCGTTCGGCCTCGAACAGCAGCGGTGCCAGCGCAAAGGCCGTCACCAGCGCCGTCATCAGCACCGGCGATAGCCGTTCCAGCGAGCCGCGCAGGATCATCTGGTGATCGAAGCTCTCGCCTTCGATGCGCATCAGATTGATGTAGTGGCTGACCTTCAGGATTCCATTACGCACCGAGATGCCGGCGAGCGTGATGAAGCCGATGAGCGCCGCGACCGACAAGGGCTGGCCGGAGATCCACAGGCCGATCACTGCGCCCACCAGCGCGAGCGGAATGTTGGCCATGATCAGCGCCGAGAGACGCACCGACTTGTAGCGGCTGTAGAGCACGACGAACATCAGCACGAGCGACACGATCGACAGCAGCCCCACGAGACGCGACGCTTCTTCCTGTGCCTGGAACTGCCCACCGAGCGTGATGAAGTAGCCTTCGGGCAGTTTCATGTCGGCCACCGCCGCGCGGATGTCCTCGACGATTTCCGAGAGCGGGCGTTGCTGCGCATTGGCCGACAGCACGATGCGGCGCTTGCCGTCGTCGCGGCTGACCTGGTTCGGCCCGTCACCATCCTCGATCGACGCGAGTTTCGACAACGGGACGTGGCCGGTGGGCGTTTCGATGAGGATCTGCGCGAGCCCCTCGACCGAACGCGCCGATTCGGGCAGGCGCACGACCAGCGCGAAACGCCTTCCACCTTCGACGATCTGGGTGACTTTCTCGCCCTCGACGAGGTTCTGCAGCGCGGCCAGGATCTGCGGTGCCGGCACGCCATAGCGGGCCGCTGCGGCATAGTCGATGCGCACCTTGATCTGCGGCGCGAGCACTTGCTTCTCGATTTCCAGATCCGCGAGTCCGGGGATGCCGGCCAGCCGCGCCCGCAGCGCATCGGCCTGCCCCCGCAGCGTGTCGAGATCCTCGCCGAAGATCTTGATCGCGATCTGCGAACGCACGCCCGAGAGCATGTGGTCGATGCGGTGTGAGATCGGCTGGCCGATCGCGATCGCAGCGGGCAGGTTCACGAGCCGGGCGCGGATGTCGGCGGCGATCTCCCCCATCGAACGGGTGAGTTCTGACGCCGGCTTGAGCCCGACATCGAGCTCGCTGACGTGCACGCCTTCAGCATGTTCATCGAGTTCCGCACGTCCGCTGCGACGACCAACGTGCGTGACCTCCGGCACCTGTTTCACCAGCACCTCCGCCTGTTGCGCAAGCGCGGTGGACTCGGCGAGCGTCACCCCCGGGTTGAGCCGCATGCCGATCAGCAGGGTGCCTTCGTTGAAGGGCGGCAGAAACGTGGTCGGAAAGAAGGGCACGGCGGCGGCCGCGACGATCACCGCGACTGTGCCGGCGAACACGGCCGCCCTGGGCCGCTCGAGGACGGCCTGCAGACCGTTGCGATAGCGCGCCTTGAGCCAGGCAAGTACGCGCGTGTCGCCATGGTCGAGGGACTTCATGCGCGGCAGCAGATAGAAGGACAGGACCGGGGTCACCGTTACCGAAACGACCAGCGATGCCAACGTCGAGACGATGAATGCCACGCCGAGCGGCACGAACAGCCGCCCCTCCATCCCGGGCAGCGCGAACAACGGCAGGAACACCAGCACGATGATGATCGTCGCGTAGAGGATGGCCGAGCGCACCTCCATCGTTGCATGAGCCACGAGTTCGATCGGGTGCAGGCGATGGTCATGATGCTTCGCGCGATCCTCCTTCAGCCGGCGCAACACGTTCTCGACGCCCACCACCGCGTCGTCGACCAGGCCGCCGATCGCAATCGCCAGCCCCCGAGCGTCATCGTGTTGATCGACAGACCGAAATACTTGAACACCAGCGCCGTCATGAAGATCGACACCGGGATCGCGGTGAGCGCGATCACCGTCGGGCGCAGCGTGCCGAGGAAGAAGAACAGGATCGCCGCGACGAACACCGAGGCGCCAATCAGCTTGCCCTGCAGCGTGCCGATCGAGGCCTCGATGAAGCTCGCCTGCCGGAACGTAACCTGCGGCGCTTCCATGCCGGCGGGCAGCGATTTCTTCATCTCGTCGAGCGCGGCCTCGATCGAGCGGGTGAGGTGAATGGTGTCCGCGGTCGGCTGCTTCTGGATACCGAGAATGACTGCCGGTTTGCCCTCGAAACCCGCATCGCCGCGGCGCAGCGCCGGTGCGAACGTCACGGAGGCAATCTGGCGCAGCAGGATCGGCTGACCGTCGCGTGCCGTGATCGCGAGATTCTTCAGATCCTCCAGGCTCGAGGTGCGTCCGAGGTTGCGGATCAGGTATTCACGCCCGGTGAGTTCGAGGAAGCCGCCCGAGGTGTTCGACGAAAAGCCGCGGATCGCCGCTTCCATCTGTTCCAGCGAAATGCCGAGTTCCGCCATGCGCCGCGTATCTGGCTGCACCTGGAACTGCCGCACTTCTCCGCCGATCGGGATGACCTGCGCAATACCGGGGATGGCCATGAGACGCGGACGCAGCACCCAGTCAGCGTATTCGCGCACCTGCATCGGCGAGATCTTAGCGGTATCGATCGGGATCGCGATCTGCATGATCTCGCCCATCACGGAGCTAATCGGCCCCATGCGCGGAATCACGTCCGCCGGCAGGCCTTCCTCCATCGCCGACAGGCGCTCCGACACCATCTGCCGGGCGCGGAAAATCTCCGTGCTCCACTCGAAGGTCACATAGACGAAGGACAGCCCCGCGCTGGAGATGGAGCGCACCGACTCCACCCCGGGTAGCCCGTTCATTGTCGTTTCGAGCGGGAAGGTGATGAGCTGTTCGACCTCCTCCGCCGCCATGCCGCCGGATTCGGTCATGATCGTGACCGTCGGCTTGTTGAGGTCCGGGAACACGTCCACGGGCGTGCGTGTGAGCGTGAACGCGCCGTAGGCCATCAGCACCAGGCTGGCGATGATCACCAGCAGCCGGTTGCCCAGACTGTTGTCGAGTAGCCATTTGAACATCGGTCAGGCTCCCCGTCAGCGGATCTGGTTGATCAGGGTTGCCGCGTTCGTGGCGACACGCTCCCCGGCCGCGAGGCCCGACGTCACGGCGACGTTCGCCCCATCGAGCGGGGCGATGGTGACGGTGCGCGGCTCGAAGCGTTCCGGCGCGGTCTTGACCCACACGATGATCTGGTTCGCCGGGTTCTTCAGCACCGATCCTGCAGGGACGCTCACGCCCTGCAGCGTGCTGCGCGTCTGCACGAACACCTCGACCGGTTGCCCGACAGCGAAACGCGCCAGGGAATCGCCCGCGGCACCGAAAGCGAGCGGCAGCGCCTGCTCGCGCAGACTGCGCGCCGCGCCGAGGAAGTCGAGCCTCACTCGTTGCTCGCCCACCGCAACGCTCGCGCCGGCCACATCGATGGCGGTGTCGGCATCGTAGGCCAGCGCCTCGACGCGCAGGCGCTTCGGATCGACGATTTCAAACACCAGTTCGCGCGCATCGACGACCTGACCGGCGACGGCGTTGCTCGACGCGATGACGCCCGCGACGGGCGCCACGAGCGCATCGCGATTGCTGAGCCCCGCACCCACCGCCGTCGCGCGGGCCGCGAGACTCGTGAGTTCGCTCTCGGCCGCTTCGATCTCCTTGCGCGGCACCGTGTCGGCGAGCTCCTTCAGCCGCGCCACGCGCTTCTCCGCGAGCACTTTGGCGGCCTGCAACTCGGCGAGCTGCGCCATCTGGTTCGAGCGTTCGATCTGCCCCGCCGACGGCACGACATACGCCAGCACCTCGCCCTTCTTCACGGTCTGCCCGACTCCGGGCAAGCCGCGCGGCCCGGCTTCGAGGCGGCCGGCGACCAGCGCCTGCACTTTTCCGCCCGCGTTGGGGTCCATCACCACTTTGCCGGCGAGCGCCACGGTGCGGGGCAGCTCCCCCGCTTCCGTGACCAGCGTGCGCACGCCGATCTGCCGTTGTGCCGGCTTGGGCAGGAATACGCTGCCGTCGGGCAAGCGTCGCGGACCGTTGCCGCCGACGGGCGCGGAGCCTTCGTCGCCGTGATCGTGCCCGTCGCCAGCGAATGCGTTCCACGATGCACTTGCCGTAACGAGGCACAGCATGACCAGCAGGATTCCCGGTTTCATGCGACACCTCCGGCCGAACGGTTGCGGGCGTTTCCCTTGCGCAGCGCGGCCCAGCCGACCAGTCCGATCACGAGAACGCCGGCGCCGAGCCATCCTGCGTAAGATTGCAAGCCTGGCCCGGCCGATTCGTCGTGCACCTCGGCGGCTTGTTCGTGCAGATCCAGCTCGCCCGCAAGAAGGTCCGCGTCTTGTCCGGCAACGACGGTGGCGGTCACGGAGACGACCCCCGGCTTGAGTGCTTCCTGCAGCGTGGCTTCGAATTCGCCCTCGGCATGGGGCTCGACGGAAATCGCCTTGCCGTCGAGTTGCAGCTCCAGCGTTGCGTCCTTGACCGGGCTGTTGTCAGCGAAGCGGTCGAGATAGAGCGTGATGTGCTTGCCGTCGACCACGCCGACCAGCTCAAAGAGCTCCGAAACGGCGGTGAATCGCGGCAGCATCGGCCCGGCCACGGGTGCCGGGGCGTCGCCGTGGTCGTGGCCTTCACCGGCCAGGGCCTGGGGCGTGACACCCGCAAGGACGGCGGCAAGGCTCCACGCCGCCAGGGTAAGGGAAGCTTTCATGTTCGGGTTCCTGGTGTTCATTCGGGAAGAAGGCCCATGGCCTGCCGCAGCGCGGACACGGCCGCGGCCAGTTCGATGCGGGTGCGCGCCACCTGGCGCTCGGCTTCCGTGGCTTCGAGTTCGATGCGCAGGCGGGTCGGTAGATCGGTTTCGCCGAGGCGGAACGCCTTCTGGAAGAAGCCGCGCGACTCGCGGGCCAACTGCGCGCGCTGTTCGGCGGAGGCGACCAGGGTGCGCGCCGATTCGACGCGGACGCGCGCCGTATCCACTTCGGCCGTCAGGCGTTCGCGTTCCAGCCTCAGCTGGGTTTCGGCTTCGATCGCCTCGGCGCTGGCGCTGGCAACACGGGCGCGGTTGCGGGAGTCGGATCCGAAGGGAATGCGTACGCCGATCGTCACCGTCTGTTGCCAGGATTCGCCGGATGCACCGCGCTCACGCGTCGTCGCCAGGTTCAGCTCGGGATTGGCGCGCCCCTGAATCCCGGCGAGAGTCATGCTGCGCTGTGCCAGCTCCGCCCGATCGCGCAGCTCGGCGATGGCCGGATGCCCCGCCCCCAGGGCGACAGGGGGGCGGCGGGGGCGGGTTCGGCTTCGGCCACGGAAAGTCCTTCCGCGGCAAGCGCTGGTGTCATGCCTGTCAGGGCGCGCAACTGCTGTTCCGCACCGCGAGCGCGCCGCTGGCTTCGGCGAGCGACGCTTCGGCGGTCGCCAGCGCTCCGTCCGCCTGATGCTGGTCGGCGCGTGCGAGTTCGCCGGCCCGAACCCGTTTCGACACATCCGCTGCGAGTTCGCGAGCACTGGCAAGCCGCTCGCGGGCGACCAGGACGTCGACCCGCGCACGCTGCCAATCCCAGTACGCGGCCCGCACCCCGGCGGCCGTGCGCAGTTGTGCCGCAAGCGTGCGGCTCGTACTCGCACGCACTTCGGCATCGGCAAGGGCTGCGGTCGATGCGCGTTCGCCGGGCAACCACAGCGGCACAGCGAGGCCGATCTCGTATTCGCGGCTGCCGTCGTTGCGGTGGAGTTGGTCGGTCTTGCCCGACACTTCGAGCGCCGGCGGCTCGGCCGACCAGCGGTCGACGCTCACGCGTCGCGCCAGCGCAGCCGCCCGGCGCATGTCGAGCGACTGCGCCTCGGGCTGACGCGCCCACGCGGCGTCGAACGCCTGCCTGAGCGTCGTTACGACAGGCGATGCAGGGGACGCGGCTTGCGCCCACGCCCCGCTGGCCGCGAGTCCGAGCAGCAGGCCCGGCAGCCAGTTGATGCCAATTCTTCGAAACATCCAATTCTCCGTTGATGACAAGACACACGGAAAATCGGCAGGGCGCGATCAGCTCGATCGCAATGGCGCGCGGCAACACCGTTCAGAACGGTGAAACTGCCGGAATGAGAATGGATGCGACCGCCCTGCCGATCAGGCGGGCTGTCGCCACTTGGGGCGCTCTGGTTCCGAGAAATGCCCGGCAAGGAGCCACACTTGGGCTCCCCCGCGGATCGTCGCAATCGCGAGGTCGAGGGTCGGCAATCCCGTGCCGCTCGGCAACGCGGTGCAACTGGCCGCATGGCAGAAACTGCAGTCGACATCGACTCCGCCGCCCTTGGGCCAGGACTCGTCGTCGACCTCGCCCTGATGTTTATGCTCATGGTGGCCGAGATGGTCCGCCGCAGCACCGGCTTCATGCTCGCAATACGCACTCACAGCCGCCCACTGAGTTGGATTGGCAGAAACAGCAGGAAGAGAATCGCGAACCAGCGGCGCATGGGGACGGATTGTAGCGGTACGAACGGAAATGAAAAATAGCGTTGCAACATCTTGTTGCCCGTCATCGTTGCGACGCATGACCGCCCGCCCCGAGGGACCAGGGGCTCCGTGCTCACACCGCCGCGATCATTGCCCGACGTAGAGTTCGTCCATGCGCGCCCGCTCCTCGGGCGATATGTTCACCAGCTCCTTGAGCACTTGCTCGCGCGTTTTACCCGGGCCGGTATCGCGTGATGGAACGGGCACGCCTCGCTGCAGGTAGAAATAGCTTCCGTCCGCCTTGGCCTGCTCGAGCTCACGCAACACTTCAGCACGCGTCTTGGTGCTCGTCACGTGATCGGGGAAAGAGGTGTAACCCACCTCGCCGCCGGTGAAATGCCATTCCGAGTTCGCCTGAGCGACGCTCGGCACGACCAGGACGACAGCGAGGATAGGGAGGACGGTGGCGGTTCGGATTTTTGACATGATGAGGCTCCTATCGTTGACACGGGATATGCGTCCCGGCGGTGGCCGCTGCATACGCCATGTGCCGGGTACGGGGCGTACTGTAGAAAACCGTTCACGTCGAATCGCGAACAGCCCGATTACGAATTCGTAATGTCGACGCGCCACCGCCTCCGCGATAATTCGTGCATGAAGATCCTGGTCGTCGAAGACGAGCCGAAGCTCGCCGAATACTTGCGCAAGGCGCTGACCGAAAACAGCTACGTCGTCGATGTCGCGCACAGCGGCACCGAGGGGCGCTATCTCGCGATCGAAGGGCATTACGACCTCGTCCTGCTCGATGTCATGCTGCCGGGCCTGGACGGCTTCGCCGTCTTGCGCGAACTGCGGCGCGCAAGCACGTACCGGTGCTGATGCTCACCGCGCGGACAAGGTGGAGGATCGCGTGAAGGGGCTGCAGGCGGGTGCCGACGACTATCTTGTGAAACCCTTTGCCCTGTCCGAACTGCTCGCACGCGTCCAGCGCTGTTACGGCGTGGCGCCATTCCGACGGCGGTCAAGATCTCACGGTCCTCAGGCTGGCCGACCTCGAACTCGATCTCGTGCGGCGCAAGGCGTCGCGCGCCGGACAACGGCTCGATCTGACGGCCAAGGAATTCACACTGCTGACCTTGTTGTTGCGCCGGCACGGTCAGGTGCTGTCGCGCACCGCGCTGGCCGAGCAGGTGTGGGACATGAACTTCGAGAGCAATACGAATGTCGTGGAGGTTGCGGTACGGCGCTTGCGCAGCAAGCTCGATGACCCCTTCGCGAAGAAGCTGCTGCACACCGTGCGCGGCATGGGCTACGTGCTGGAAGACCGGGAACCCTGAGGATGCGCAATCCGCGTTCGCTGGGCCGCTGGCTGTCATGGTGGCTCGCGGTACAGACCTTCATCGGACTCGGATTCGTCTGCGTCGTCGTGTATGTGGCCACCAGCCTCAACTTTTCTGCGAAGCAGACCGAGGAGCTTCGGCACAAGCAGGACGTGATCCGCCACCTTGTTCGTGAGATCGCGACACCGGAGGAACTGCCGAGCCTACGTCACAAGCTCGACGATTTCTTCATCGGCCATGCCGACCTCAAACTGCGGCTGACCGAGGGCGCCGAGACGCTCCTGTACATGACGCCGCCGGCCCCCGAGCCCCCCGCGCACCTGCGTCGGGTTGAATTCGAGATCCCTTCACCGTGGTCGGGCACGGCCGTGCTGCGTGCCGAATTGGCGCTCGACAGCAGTTCCGATGCCCAATTGCTGAGGCAACTGGCGTGGACGTTACTGGCGAGTGCGCTGGCCGGCGCCGTGGTCGTCTCCGCCGGGGGGGCGTGGCTCGTGCAACGCGCGCTGCTGCCCGTTCGCGACCTGGCTCGGCAAGCCGCCGCGCTCAGTCCGGAAAACGTCGGACAGCCGCTGGATGGTTTCCGCGCAGGCGCAGGAACTGCAGCCGCTGGTCGCGCAGTTCAACGCGCTGCTCGTGCGGCTGGACAACGCATACTGGCAACTGGAAGGCTTCAATGCGGACGTCGCCCATGAAACTGCGTACGCCGCTGGCGACACTGATCGGCGAGACCGAACTCGCCCTGAGCCGCGAACGCGGCATTCCCGAGTTGCGGGACGTGCTGGGATCGAACCTCGAGGACCTGCACCGCCTGGCGAGTCTCGTCAATGACATGCTGTTCCTGTCGAAGGCCGATCGCGGCGAGCGGGGCGCGCCGAAGCCCTGTCGGCAGCCTCGCCGCTCTTGCGACCGAGGTGGTCGAATTCCACGATGCAGCACTCCAGGAGGCGGGCGTCAGCGTTCGGGTTTGCGGGGACGGCGGCGGCGGCTTTGATGCGGGTTTGTTGCGGCGGGCGATATCGAACCTCCTCGCCAACGCGACCCGTTTTGCGGAGCGCGGGTCGATGGTTGACGTCGACATCGAGCCGGACGCTGCCGGCGGCGTTCGCCTGTCCGTCAGCAACGTCGGGCCGGTGATTCCTGCGGAACATCTTCCACGCCTGTTCGACCGCTTCTACCGGGCGGACGCGGCGCGCGAACACGGAAGCACCAATCACGGACTCGGATTGTCGATCGTCGCAGCGATCGCGCGCATGCATGGCGGCAAGCCGTTCGCCCGATCGGCCGCCGGCAGGACGACGATCGGTTTCAGTATTCTTGCATTTGCCTCAAGCCGGTAAGCCGTCCAAGTGTGCCGGTTATCTCCGCAACAAGCGGAGTCCATTTGCCACGACCAGCAAACTCGCCCCCATGTCCGCGAATACCGCCATCCACATCGTGGCCTGCCCGCTCACGGTGAGCAGCAGAAACCCCGCCTTGATGCCGAGCGCCACTACGATGTTCTGGATCAGCACGTCGGATGTGGCCTGTGACAGGCGCACGAAGGCGGGGATCTTGCGCAGGTCGTCGTCCATCAACGCCACGTCCGCGGTCTCGATCGCGGTGTCCGTGCCCGCCGCCCCCATCGCGAAACCGATGTCCGCGCGGGCCAGCGAGGGTGCGTCGTTGATGCCGTCTCCCACCATGCCGACCTTGCCCCCCTTCCGGTGCGTCAGCAGTGATTCGATGGTGCTGAGTTTGTCTTCCGGCAGCAGATTGCCCCTTGCCTCGTCGATACCCACCGCGCGGGCAATCGCTTCGGCCGTGTGAGTGTTATCGCCGGTGAGCATCAGCGTCTTCACCCCCAGGGAATGCAGATCGGCAATCGCCTGACGGCTCGTCTCGCGCAGCGTGTCGGCGACGGCGAAGATGGCCAGCACCTCTGCATGGTTCGCCAAGAGTACGGCCGTCTTGCCTTGGCGCTCGAGCGTGTCGAGCGCTTTTTCGATGTCGGGTGAGCACAGGCCGATTTCCTCGATCAGTCGATGGTTGCCGAGCTGATAGACGTGACCATCAATGCCGCCACGCACGCCGCGGCCCGGAATGGCGGCGAAATCGGCGACCTCGCGCAACACCCATCCCATTTCAACCGCGGCACGGGCGATCGCCAGCGAGACCGGATGATCCGAGCGCGCCGCGAGACTGCCTGCCAGGATATGCGCCTGGTTCGCGTCGCCGCTCAGCACCATGAAGTCCGTCTGGGCGGGCCTGCCGTGCGTAATCGTGCCGGTCTTGTCGAGCGCCAGCGTGGCGAGCTTGCGCCCCTCTTCGAGATAGACGCCACCTTTCACCAGAATGCCCTTGCGGGCGGCCGCGGCGAGACCGCTGACTATCGTGACCGGCGTCGAGATCACCAAGGCACACGGACAGGCAATCACCAGCAGCACCAGCGCCTTGTAGATCCAGTCCATCCACGCGCCGTCGAAAGCTAGCGGTGGCACGATGGCCACCAGCAGCGCGCCGGCGAACACGACGGGCGTGTAGATCCGGGCGAACCGGTCGACGAAGCGCTGGGTGGGCGCGCGGCTGCCCTGGGCCGATTCGACCGCGTGGATGATGCGGGCCAGGGTGGAATGGCTCGCCTCCGCTGTCACGCGATATTCCAGCGATCCCGCTTCATTGATCGTTCCGGCGAACACGTTGTCGCCTTCGGCCTTATCGACCGGCAGGCTCTCGCCGGTGATGGGCGCCTGATTGACCGTCGAACGTCCGCTGATCACCACGCCGTCGAGCGCAATCCGCTCACCGGGGCGCACGCGCACCACGGCCTCCAGCGGCACCGTCTTGGCCGGCATGGTTACCCACCTTCCATCGCCCTGGCATACGGTCGCAGTGTCGGGCGCGAGTTCCAGCAAGCCGCGAATCGCATTGCGCGCCCGATCGAGCGATTTCGCTTCGATCACCTCGGCCAGCGTGAACAGGAACATCACCATGGCCGCTTCCGGCCAGTGTCCGATGAGCATCGCGCCGGTCACGGCAATCGACATGAGTGCGTTGATGTTGAGATTGCGATGCCTGAGCGCGATCCAGCCTTTCTTGTAGGTCGCCAGACCGCCACTGAGGATCGACACCAGCGCGAGAGCCAGGACGGTCCAGTGGTCACCGCCGTTGAGCCAATACACCCCCTCGGCCAACGTCGCGGTGACTCCGGCCAGCGCCATCGGCCACCAGTGGGTCTTGGGCGCGGGTTTGATCGGCGGCGCTGCGCTCTCCGTGCCTGCCGATTCGACCTTCGCTTCGAGACCAATGGCTTTCAGGGCGCCGAGGACCGCTTCCAATGCTCCCGGACGATGCGTCACGCTCAGCCGACGCTGGACGAGGTTGAAATCGAGCGCCGCCACTCCAGCCATGCCAGCGAGCTTGCTCCGGATCAACGCCTCCTCGGTCGGACAGTCCATCCCGGCGATCGCGAGCGTCGTGCGCACGGCAGCAGTGGTCTTATCGATGCGCTGTGCCGGCGCACCGATGGCTGGCACGGCGGCGTCGGCCGCGACCGGCGGGTCGGGGCGATCGCTCACGTCCGACCTTTGCCGGGTCACGGTGAGGTCGAGTCCCGTCACGCCGTCGAGGGGTTCAAGATTGTTGCGGACCAGCGCCGCATCGGTGGGGCAGTCCGTGCTGTCGACGCCGTATAGCTTCCCGTTGGGGCCGTCGGGGGACGAATCACCCGGCGACTGCGACACGATGGAACATCCGCAACTACCAACACTGCATTTGCTCATGCTTGGTTCCCCTGTCTGGACTTGCAGTCATTTAACAATCCGTAGTCACTACAGAGTCAAGGACCTAGAATGCCGGTAGGATCTTCCTTCCCGCCTGGAGGACAAGCACGATGAAAATCGGTGAGCTGGCCAGAGTGACCGGCACCCCGGTAGAGACCATCCGCTACTACGAGCGCGAAGGGTTGCTGGCCGCCCCGGCACGTACGGACGGCAATTTCCGCATCTACGAGGACACCCACGCCGAGCGTTTGTCGTTCATCCGCCATTGCCGATCGCTGGACATGTCGTTGGACGAGATTCGCATCCTGCTGCGCTTCAAGGATGCGCCGGGCGCGAACTGCGGCGATGTGAACACGTTGCTCGATGCGCACATCGTTCACGTCGCGGCACGTATCCGCGAACTGCGTGTGCTGGAGCGGCAACTCAAGAGCCTGCGCGAACAATGTCCCCAGGCACGGGATGCTGCCCACTGTGGCATCCTGCACGAGTTGTCACAGCCCGCGTGTCCGGGAGCACCTATCAGTGGCGGGCACGTGCATGGCGCGCACGGCGGCGTCCGAAAATGAACGACATTCAGCCCCGCGCCGCACGCTATGCTTGAGTCGGTCATCAGGACGCTTCCATGAATGAGGTCGATGTCTACGTACACGCGGCAACACGCGCCAATACGCGTCGCAGCTACACCTCCGCCGTGCGCCACTTCGAGGTGGAATGGGGTGGCTTCCTGCCGGCGAGCGCGGACAGCATCGCGCGCTATCTGGCGCGGCATGCCGAACTGCTGTCCATCGCTACCCTGCGACAGCGCCTCGCAGCCTTGTCGCGCTGGCACCAGGATCACGGCTTTGCCGATCCTACCAAGGCCCCTCTGGTACGACAGACCATGAAGGGCATTCAAACCGTGCATCCGCCGCAAACCCGTCAGGCGGTGCCGCTACAGATTGGCCAACTGTCCCACGCCGTGACATGGCTGGACCACGCGATCGGGACCCAGGGCGCGGTCGCGCGACTGCGCCACACCCGTGACAAGGCGCTACTCCTCCTGGGTTTCTGGCGCGGATTCCGAAGTGACGAGTTGATCCGCCTGGAAACGCAAGATGTCGAACTCGTGCCCGCCCAAGGCATGACCTGCTTCCTGCCTCGAACCAAGGGCGACCGGCAGGCGGCCGGACGGTGCTTCAAGGTGCCGGCCTTGTCGCGTCTGTGCCCCGTGGCGGCCTATACGGCCTGGAAGGATCTGTCGGGGATTGAGGAAGGGCCGGTCTTCCGCGGGATCGATCAATGGGGACGAATCCGTGTCCACGGCCTGCACGTCAACAGCGTCACGCCGCTGCTGCGCAGCATTTTCGAGCGCGCGGGACTCCTGTCGGCCGACAGCTTCAGCAGCCATTCCTTGCGTCGTGGTTTCGCCAACTGGGCCAACGACAACGGCTGGGATGTCAAGAGCCTGATGGAATACGTCGGCTGGCGTGATGTGAAGTCTGCCCTGCGCTATATCGACGGGGCCGATGCCTTCGGTCAGCAGCGCATCGAACGCGCCTTGTCGGACGACGCTCAGACGTCGTGATCCGGCTGCAGGTCGGCCAACGGCTGCAGAGCTGCGGCGATCTCGAGACAGTGATCGGACATCTGCCGGAACTCGTCGATGAGGGCGGCGGCAACTTCCCACAGGTCATCGGCGCTCGATTCGCTCGGATTCGCGCCATTGATGACAGTGTGCGCCATGCGATGAAGACGCAGCAGTTCATCCCGCACACCCCCTGTTCTGTCGAAACGCTGCGCCATCGGAGCCAGCCCGTCGACCAGTTCGAGTAGCGCTGTGGTATCAAAGCTTTGCCGCAGGTTGTCCAGTGCTGCGGAGTCAACATCGCCGTAGGGGGTAACCGCGAAACGGGGTTCAGGGATGTCCATGCTCAGGCTCTGCGCGTCGCGCGCCGCATGTCCTGCACCGACGCGGCCGCTTGTTGAAAGGTGTCGTCCGCGATCCAGGCTTCGGGTTTGCGCTTGAGTTTCAGGCTGTACTCGCCGAAGCGCTTGACGTGCGCGACCTGGTAGGGACTCAGAAAGCTGACATCGTTTTCCGTGATCTGCCAGCCTTCATGCCGGAGGTCGCCCAACGTGCGCATCATGTCGACGGTGTTCTGCAGGATCAGGGCGGAGGCCACCAGATCGTTGTAGCGCAGGCGCTTCTGCTGTTCGTCCGGCTCGTTCACCGCGATCACGTCGCCACCGAAGGACAGCCATTTGGCAAAGCCGTTGTAGGACTCGATCTTGTTGGTGTTGGCGGTGATCTCCTGGCGCAGCTCACGACTGCCGATCCACTCCAGCAGGAAGCCCGTGCGGATCACGTTGCCCAGTTCCTGCGCCGCGAAATACAGACGGTTCTTGCGGCTGTAGCTGCCCAGCTTGCGCAGCAGGGTGGCCGAAGAAATCTTGCCGGCGTAGATCGACAAGGCCACCTGCATCAGATCCTGCCAGTGCCGCTCGATGAGGTTCCAGTCCACGCTGTCGCCGAACAGGCGGTTGATGTACTTGTACTTCACCGCCTTGTCCGGCCGGAACAGCGTCAGATTTTTCCAGTTCCGGATGCGCGGCATCAGCTTGATGCCCAGCAGATGGGTGAAGGCAAACACTGTGGCCGACTGGCCCTGGGTGTCGGCATGCACGGTATCCGCTTCGACCGACAGGCCGGCCTTGAGCAGTCCCTCGATCACGTAGATCGCTTCCCACACACCGGGCGGAATGAAGTGGCGGAACACCGCGATGTAATTGTTGGCCACGTGCCGGTAGGCGACGGCGCCCATCTTGCGGTAACGGAAGTGGTAACCCGCGAGCAGGTTTTCGTCGTAGAAATCGTACTGCGTACCGTCGGCGGCGACCGTCTTGCCATCACCCCATATCTTGGGGAGATCCAGGCGCAGATATACCTCGTTGAGCTCGCGTTGGGCCGCTTCCAGGCTCTCCAGTGAGAGGTGGCGCCGATTGACGAAGGACAGCATGTGCGGCGTGACGCCGCTGTTGCCCAGATGGCGCGCCGCCTGTGTGGGCCCGAGGTTGCAGCCCATGGCGAAGATCGTCAGCAGGTAGCGCTCGGCCGGCTGCTTGAGCTTGGCCATGTTGCCCGATAGTGGCCCGAAGTGCCGCGTGAAGCCCATCCAGTGTTCGATGTTGGCGAGCACGTCCAGAATGTGCCGCGCCGGCATGCGCTGGGTCAGCGCGTTCTGCAGCGACATAACCGAAGGCGGGATTTCGCGCGCAATCGGCTTGCGCAACACGGGTTCTCCGCTGGCAGTCAGGGCCACATCGCCGCGGCATTCAGGAAACGTGTCATCCAGGTGCTGCGCGGTGTCGGTGAGCCAGTCGCGCAAACTGCTGGCAAAGGTCGTTGCGTCCTGCGGCAGGCCAATCTTGTCGCAGTAGGCGGGTAACAACTCCTGGCATTCCTCCCACGAAAGCAACTGATCGCGGTAATCGGCGAACTCCTCCGAGCCGACGATACTGAGATCGCCAGAGCGCAACTCCTCGGCGAGGTAGGAGAAGACACAGATTTCGAGGTTGCGCCGGCTTAAGCCCAGACCGAAACCATCGCCGCTGTCGCCCTCGCGCAGGAGCTTGCGCCAGCGGTCCGAGGCGAAGGAAAGGTCAATGCTCTCCGTAATCCACTCGATGCGATGCTTGTCCTGGTAGGTCTTGATGAGGTTCAAAGCGTCGATCAGCGTCCGATCCTGGGTGGTGGCGCGGATGTCGAGCAAATGCACGAGCCGGAACAGGATGGAGCGATGGCTCTTGAAGTGTTTCCACACGAGCGGCAGGTAGTTGTTGCCGCTGGTCGCCTGCACCTGGGCACAGGTCTCGCGGACCCCGTGGACTCCACCTGCGGGTGCAAGGTATTCGCGTATCTGAGCGCCGGCCGCCGCATTGTCCGGTTCGCCGTCGAGGATGGCGAGCACGCCATCCAGCGTGCCGATCAGGCGCTCGATCTGGCCGCGCTGCCCGAACTGGATCTGGTCGAGCTCTTCCTTGGCGCGTTTGTGAATCGTGGCCACGCGGCGCAGGAACATCTCGGCCAACTGATCCCGCGCGCGCACCTGCATGCGCCGGATCAGGGCCACCAGCAGGGTGTAACGCTTGGTCTCGGCGCATTCGCGCAACTCGGACACGTCATAGGCCATGGCCTGGGCGGCGAAGTGGCGAATCTTGGTGTCGGGAAGGCCTGCAAGGACGTCATCCCCCGCCGTGATCGAATCCAGCCATTCCAGATGCTCCACCAGCATATCGAGATGCTTGCGGGTCGGGCGTTTCGCGGATTTCTTGAGCTCGTTGTATTCGCTTTGGCGGCGTTCCAGTTTGTCCGTGACCAGCAGCGCCTGTAGGGCTTCGAGTTGTTGGGGGGTGATACGGTGAAATACCTTACCGAACACCCGGTTCTGCACGGCAGCGTGGGCCTTCTCTGCCAAATCGTCGAGCGTCGAGAAGGCGGGGAGTTCGTAGCGCGCCTGGAGCACCCCCTCGATTATCCCATTGATGATGTCGGCACGCTGATCCATGAGCTCAGCCGCATCGCAGGCAAAGCGTTCTGCTTGGCGCATCGCATCGTGCCCATGGAAGGGTTTGACGTTAAGCAAGCCCAGCACCATGGCTTTGTGCCGAAAGAGGGTGCGTTCGACGGGGTATTCGATCCGTATCGCGTCACCGAAACCGAGGCCATTCCGGACGTGGGTGATCACCTCGGAAGGTATCTTGTCGAGGCTAGGAAAGTAGCGCAAGTGCTGGAAAACTTTGAGCAGGACGGCCAGTCCGAGTCGGGTCCCGGCAGAACGGCCGGCCGACTTCAGCCAGTTGATTTCTTCATCCTGCAGAGTAAAGAACTGTCGCAGGTCACTCGGTGAGTAGTAGCTCAGAAACTGCGGGTATGCAGTGCGCTCCAGTGACGCCATCCTGATCCTCCGGTATCCGTGCCAGCATGCAAGGGTAACGGAGAATTGCAGCGGTTGGCACGTCATCAGGATTAGTTGTAGATCAACCGGTTACAGGTGATATGTACAGTTTTTCCCCTTATCCCGGTCATACGCCAGGTACTGGCTGAGCTGACCTTTGGCTTTTGGAGTTCGCTCTTCAACACGCAATTCCAGACTGTCCTCTGGAAAGACCTCCGCCTTGTGTTTACGCGTTGTCCGAAGCCGCAAAGGCAGCGGCACAACATCTCGGCGGCACTGAACCAGATTCGTGATCTGCGTAACCGTGTCTTTCATCATGAGCCACTTTTGTGGCTGGCACCGACGCTGCTAGATCACACACGGTTGGCGTGACTGTCATCAACTGGGTCGATCCTCAGCTCGGGCAATGGCTGGGCAATCATGACCGCTTGTCCGCTACATGGGCGGGATGGGCTGCGACTTGATAGCTATCTATCAGGTGGGATGGTGCCCGGGACGGGGGTCGAACCCGTAAGGCTTGCGCCGGCGCATTTTAAGTGCGCTACGTCTACCAATTTCGTCACCCGGGCGGGGAACTGCGCATTGTACCGCCCCGACCCTGCAGCTACCACACTACAAACGCCATCTAACCACCTTGCAGCCACACAATAACCATCATCAAGCCACCGTGTTACCGCACTATTGCCATACTAGGCACACCATACAACCACAATGCGAGCGGATTTAGGATTGAGGGCGATAGTCGCCACCGCCCTGTAAATGTTCTACTTGAGTAAAACACGAAGTTATACTAGAATAGGACTACGTGATTTGTAGGAGGTTCGTATGCTGCAAACCCTACGCAAAGCTGGCGGCTCGCTCGTAATGACCGTGCCCAAGGTGTTTATCGACCAGAACGGCCTGAGCGAAGGCTCCCAGGTGGAACTGCATCTCCTGGGCAAGAAGATGACTGTCGAGGCACCGACCCGCCCGCGTTACAAACTGTCCGACCTAATGGCTGAAATGCCGGAAGGGCTGCCACGAATCGAAGGATGGGATGAAATGCCCTCGGTTGGACTGGAGAACGGCTGATGGCCTATCTGCCGAACCGTGGCGACATCGTGCATCTTGATTTCGACCCCTCCTCCGGTCGGGAGATGAAAGGCCCGCATTTCGGCCTTGTCCTGAGTGGCAAGGTCTTTAACCAGCAAGGTCTGGCGATGATTTGCCCGATTTCTCAGGGAGCCGCTGCTGCCGCTCGTACCTACGGGACTGTCGTCGCACTAATGGGGGTTGGCACCGACACTCAAGGCGCAGTGCATTGCCACCAGTTAAAGTCGCTGGACTGGCGGGCTCGGAATGTGCGCCTCAAGGAAACGGTGCCGCAGTACATCGTTAATGAAGCCTTGGCCCGAATCGAAGCCATCTTGTTTGAATAGAGGGGGTATAAACGGGAAGCTGGGCGGCATACATCCTCCCCGGCATGAATGCCGGAGATTCCTACTGCGCCCAGCCGCGGCATTGAGCCGCGCCTGGGTCGATTCGGTGGGTTCCTGCTGCTGGCGGCATTGCTGCACCGCTCACTTCACAGGCGAACCGGGCGTGTCCCGCAAAGGCGGCCAGCGCGTCGGCCTAGGGCCGCCCTACCCGTTGCTGATCACGATGAAACGCTAAGAACCATTACCCAAAAGGCGCTCTAGTCGATCTCGCAGTCGCGGGGCGTTGATGATCCAGCCGCGCCGCACGACTTCGGCGGACGGCAGTTCGTGTTCGGGGTGGTCGGCAAAGTAGCGCGTGGCTGCATCAAACAGCCGCGCTCCTGCCTCGGGGTATCGGATGCGAACAATCGTCCCGGCGAGTCGGCAGACGTTGGCCTCAGCCTGATCGCGGGGTTTTTCGCCCGGCGTGGTGGCGATCTGGCGGCATCGCTCCAGCATGGCCCGCTCGATGTCGCGGGCTGCGCTCATGGCACAACGCCCAGCCGCTGCGCAAAATCGCGCTCATGGGTCGGCATGGCCTGCCAGTCGATGCGCTGCCGTGCATTTTCATAGATGGCTCGGCAGGCACGGCCATCCAGCCGGGTGGCCTGCGTGCGCTCGGCTGCCAGTGCGGCCAGCACGGGATAGTCGACCAGCGTATAGAGAGCGTGCAGGGGTTTCAACGACTCACGCCGATGGCCTCGTCTGCCGACGATCAACGCCGCTTGATGCGGCAAGCCGGGTTTTGGCTCCGCCTTGCCCGGTTCCTCGTACTCGCCATCCCAGTCGTTGGCTTGCGCATTGCGTATCAAATAACTGGTGCGGATGTCGTATATGGCATCCCATCCCGTCTCGTAGCCCTCGACCAGTACGGGCAGCTCGGGCGGCAGCTTGCGTAGCTGCTCGATGAGGTCGGCAACCGTCACGCTCCCCATCAAATAGCCCCTCTTTTCGCGTGACTAGCCTATTTTATCAACTCATAATATAAGCTGACAATGCAACCAGAGATAGACCTAGACTATGCAATTCCGTAGCCGCACCTACCGCGACAAAGCCGGCAATATCCGGCAGGGCCAGACCGTCCAGTTGATGCGCTACAGCTACGACCCTGTGAACAAGCGCGGAAGGCAGGTAATGATCGGGTCCTTCAAGGTCGATGATCCGCGCCTGCCGCCTGAAGTCGAAGCCTTGCTGACGCCGCAGGAAAAGGCCGAATTCGAGGAATGGAAACGGGCACAGCAGCAGGCCGTCGCCCGCGAAAAGCTGGCCGCCGTGCTGGATACCCTCGATGGCGTGATGACGCGCTCCTGCATGGCGCTGGACATTGGCGCGGGCACGGTCGAAGACCCGGCCCGGATTTGGGATTTGATAGACGCACTGGAACGCTCGATGACGCGGGCAGGACATGAGCGCCCGCCACGGCCACGCGGGCGTCCCGTCTATACGGTCGTATATACCGAGGACGATTTTTCAGCGCTGGATACCTTACCTGACTTCATCCCGCCCGAGAAGAAGAAAGCCCCGCAGAGCGGGGCTTGAGGTTGCTGTCACTTTTTGAGCCGCTCCCGCGCCCACTGCCCGTCCCGCCGCATTTCATCGCGCAAGCTGTCCGCCTCGGTTTTGGACAGCTTGCCGGCGGGGCCGTATAGCTCCGCGCTGATCCGGGCGTGCCCCTCGTCGTAGCAGCGGGAGGGGATCGGCAGCGGCTCGAACAGCTCGCGGTCGAATGGCACACCTGCCACGGTCAGCCGCTCCGGCATGGGACGCTCGATGCCATCCTCACGCACCATGACCTCATCACCCCGCCAGAGGATGTAGAGGCCGCACGGGTCGGCCTCGATCTCATCCAGCGAGGCCGGGCCAAACGCCGCCCGGTTCTCGTCGAATTTCCAGACGCTCATGCGGGCGGCTCTCCAAAGCGGACGCCATGCTGGGCCAGTGCCGATTTCAGCGCCTCCCATTCTTCCTTCGTGTGGTGCAGGCGCATCCGAAGTTCAAGTGCCGCCATCTTGGCGGCGTCGATCCGGTCGGCATTGAGTGCGTCCAACACGTCGGCCAACTTATTCTCAAGGCTTGCCAGTGCGCTGTCCATGCTCACATCTCCTGCCCAAAGCTGTTATTGCAGCTACGCTCTTGCTGCTGCTTTTTCTCCTGCTCGGCCTGCTGATGACGGCGCAGTTGCTCCTGCGGGGCCTTCCGGCACTCGTTCTCCCGGTTGTTGTTGCTCATGTCGGATTGCTCCTGTGGTTGCGGTTGCAGTTGTGGCCCGGTCTGCTGGATCGCGGTCCAGCGGTTGCCGTTCCACTTCTTAAACTTGGCGTCGAAGTCCTCGCTGGCCTTCTCCCAAGCGTTCTCCCGGAACCCGACCGCTCGCGGGTCGTCGCTCCGTAGAAACTCGCGGCGGGCCTGCACGGCGGTGTCGATCTCGCTGTGCGCCCTGTCCCATGCCTTCTGTTTGTTGCGGAAAAACCCGGCCTTCTCTGGCCGCTCGCCGTACTGCTCGCGGAACTGCGTCTCGAGGGTGGCCCGCATGTCGCGCAAGTGGCCGCCGATGGCCGCTTCCTCGACAAGCTCCCGATTCGGCACGGGCGGCTCCGGTGCCCTGAGCGCCCGGTCGATTTCCTCCCGCGTCATACGCGGCACTGGCGGCTGCTCCCGCTCCGGCTGGGCGACCTGTTCCGGCTTCGGCGCTGCCGTGGCCTGCTTCGGCTGTGGCGCAGCTCCCTGCTGCTGGCTCTCGCCCGCCTTAGCGCGAATTCGGGCCAGTAGCTCGTCCTTGGTGAGTTCGGGGTGCTGCGCCCGCTCCTGCACCTGCTGCGTGGGCTGCTTGGTGGCGTCGTGGGATGGGTTGCCAGACGATGCGGCTAGCCCTTGCAGTTGCTTCCAGTCCGGGCGCTCGCGAACGGCGTCCAGCGTCGTGCCCTTCTGGTGGCTCTGGTTCATCTGCCGCGCCACGGCGGCGGCGGATTTGTACTTGCCTGCGTCGATGTAAAGTCGGGTTTCCTGCCTGCTGCGCGACATGGAAACGTAGGACAGCTCCCGGTCGTGCATCTTGCCGGTGAGGACATAGGCACGATCCACGGTGACGCCCTGCGCCTTATGCACGGTGGTTGCATAACCGTGGTCTAGGCGGTCGTAGTCGCGGGTGCTGAACGTCGCGAGCTTGCCGTCATCGCCACGTACGGAAAGCCGGTGGTGCTCACCGTCGCGCTCGATGGTTTCCACAGTGCCAAGCTGGCCGTTTTTAACGCCCGTGGCCTTGTCGTTTTTCAGGAATACAAGGCGGTCGCCATTGGCGAATTCGCGCTCGCCCTGATCCGTCCTGACCCGCTCGCCCTGCTCGATCTCACCCGCCTTGACGCGCTCGCCTCGGGCCAGCTCATTGAGGTCGCGAACATCCTTCCGGGTGCCTGCCAACATGATCGAACTGCGGCCATCGTCGGTGCGCTGGCTATTCCAGTCGCTGACAAGGCGCTTTTTCGTGTCGTCAGCATCAGTGCCCACACCCACAAGGCCGCGCTGGGCGTAGGCGGCAATGGCCTTTCCTGCGTCGCCATCTGCGAACGAATGGACGGCATCCCGCGCCCACTCGTCGCGCTGCCGGTAGATGGTGGAGAGCTTCGCCGCGCCGAGTTCGTCTTTCAGTGCCTTGAACGCCCCGCCCGCTTGGATCGGTTGCAGTTGGCGGTCGTCGCCAATCATCACCAGCTTGGCCCCGGCCTTGCCCGCGTACTCGACCAGGCGCGAGGTCAGATTGCTGGAAAGCATCCCCGCCTCGTCGATGCAGAGGATGGTTTTCGAGTTGAGCTTGTCGCGCCCGCCGTCCAGCGCCATCAGCAGGGAATGCACGGTTTGCGACTTGATGCCCGCGCCCTGTTGCAGTCCGTCAGCAGCCTTGCCTGCGAGGGCTGCGCCGCGCACCTGATAGCCTGCTTCCTGCCATGCCTCGCTGGCGGCTTTCATCATGGTGGATTTGCCGGTTCCGGCCATGCCCTCAACCAGCGAAACGCCATCCTTGCCGCTCATGTGATGCAGGGCGGCGGCCTGCTCGTCGGACAGGCCGTTTTTCTTGGCGTGATGATCGAGGCGGGCGGAATCGACCGGGTGCTGCCCCTCGCTACGGCGGGCGGTCGATTGATCGACCATGCGCCGCTCGATGTCCTGCATTTGACGCGTGGTCATGCGGACGTTGCCCCGGTCGTCGGCGCCCAGCAGAAACACATCATTCCGCCCGATGCACTGCGCCACAGTCTCGTGCAGTTGATCGCCCAGCCGCTCGTCAGACTGCTTGCAGATTTCGCGGTACAGGTCGCGGTCGGTGAAGGTGGATTGCTGCTCGGTCAGACGGTCAAGCACCGACGTTGCGAGATCGGCCCGTTCAGCGTGCTGGGTGTTGCCCTCTTTTATCGTCCGGTTCAGGTCGCCGACTTGGGTCTGCTCGCCCCTACGTTCCAGCGCGGCGGCGGCATGGCCCATGTGCTTGGTCGGCTCGCCGATCTGTGCCGCCAGTTCGTACTGGCCGCGCTCGATCAGCAGCGCCCGCGTGTCGTCCTTGCTGCGGGTCGTATAGAGCTTATCAATTCCGCGCTCGTTGAGCTTGTCCTGCACCTTGGATTCCCAGCGTGGCCGCGTCCAGTTCGCGGCCTGCTCAGTGCCATCAAAACGGGCGGCGGTCGGGTCAAGCGCACGCGCCTTGTTCCCGAATCCCTGCTCGTTTAGTTCCTTGGCGGCCAGCAGGTAATGGACGTGCCAATTGCCGTTATGGCGGCGGCCTGTTTCCGGGTCGGCGACATGGAACTGGCCGGGGTTCTGTTCGAGGTCGCGGTCGGTGACGGTGCGCGGCTCATGAATCGACACCTGCACGCCTACGCCGTAGCGTTCCGACAGTTCCGCGCCGAACTCCAGCGCAAGCTGCTTGCGGTCGTCTGCGGATAGCTCCCACGGCAGATCGGTTTCGATTTCGCGGGCCACGGTGGCGTCGCCGCGCTTGTGCGCTTTCTCGTTCGCGTTCCAGAAAGCGGCCTGCCCTTCGCTCTGTGCGTTCGGGTCGGTAGATCGGCTCATGTCGGCCATGCGTTGCAGGTCGGCGTGCGCCTTCTCCGGCACGATGATTTCGCTGTGCTCCACCCCGCCTTTGCGGGTGTAGTCGAACACCTCCCCGGTGCGCTCATCGGTGATGCAGACGCCAGCGCGATAGGCGGCCGCAGCGGTGGAGCTTCGCCCCTCGCTGCGCGCCAACCCTGCTTTGTGAGCGCACCGGCCTTGCTGCACCACCACTGAAAACATCCTCCGTTCAAAGCCCGCCAATCAGGGCGGGCGCTGTTGGGCGCATCGCGCCAGAGGCCCGCGGCAGGCGGCCCCCGGCAGGGCGCACGCAATCCCGCAGGGATTGCACTAAGTGCGCCCTTCGCTCTCGCTCGGGAAACCGCCGCACCGCCACCGCCCTGCCAACTGCCACGCCTAAATGCTACCCAAAAACCCAAAGAACAGAAACAATTAAAACGATATTTATTGAGCTGACAACAAGCACCAACATCCAACAAGGCCAACATCAAACACCAGAACCAGAAAAGGCAAACAGCGCATAAATCCAATTCCTGCAAGCTTAAACGCTAACAAGGCAGACAACACAAGAACTAGGCAAGCCAAAAACAGGCACACCAACGCCACCACGCCGCGCCATTTTAACAACTCACAATATTCGCTTGCGCGAGTTGTTAATCTGCGGCAGAATTCGTCCGTCGACAATCCGACACAGGAGCGCAAACCAGATGGCACGAAAGACGATTGAGGAACGACTGGTAGAAGCCGAACAGCGGCTAAAGCAGATCAAGGAACAGGCGCGAAAGCGGAAAGCCCGCGAGCAGGCTGCAACCAAGCAGCGCGAACGCAAAGAGGACGCGAACCGAAAAATCCGCCTCGGCGGTCTGGTCGTGCTCGCACAACTGACAGACGCAGACAAGGGCTTTTTGTTGGGTGCGCTGCTCGATGCCGCGCAGCGCCAACAGGATCAGCAGTACGCCGCCCGCTGCAAGGCGATGGGTGACGCCCTGCTCAACCAGCAAGAGAACGAAAACCGAAGTTCAGCTGCAGCACAGGCGCAGGGGTAACTCATGGCAGCCGCCGATCCATCCATGCCCTTCTCGCCCTGCGATCCAGATGGGCCTTGCGCCGACGTGTCGGTCGGCGTCCTCCAATGGATATTCGGACCAGTCGTCGAGAAGCTCACGCAAGGTGCAGACCCGGACATTGTATTTGCCTCGGCGTCCGCGCTCGGCTCGATCTTTTCCGTTTTTAATTCCGGCCTCATGGTGCTTGCCAGCCTGATCGTGAGCTACATCGCGATCATGGCGGTGACGAACACCGCCAACGAAGGCGAGGCGATGGGGAAAAACTGGTCGTCGCTTTGGACGCCAGTGCGGATCGTCGCCGGCGGCAGCGTCCTGCTGCCCAGCGCAAGCGGCTACAGCTTCATCCAGCTGGTTGTGATGATGTTCGCGCTGTGGGGCGTGGGCTTCGCCAACAGCCTTTTTTCCATCGGAGTTGAGAACGGAATCGTCAACGGCTCACTCACGGCGGTGAGCGCCCAGATGGGACTCGGGAGCGGGGCGAAGCCCAACCCAGACTATCCGCTGTACGACGTGCGGCAGTTCGCGCAGGAATATTTGGCTGTTTCCTGGTGCCGCCGCACCGTTAATGCCACTTACTCGGCGTCCGGCGGCGGAACGCCGAACGTCAACGCGGGCGCCGGCCCGGACCAGAGCATCGATGAGGGCGACGGCAAAGTGGCGGCGATCTACTACATGCGGGATCGCAATCCAGAGACAAATCTTGGCGGGACCGTGCCAATCTGTGGCAGCGTCAAGGTGTACCAGCTCGGTGCCCCCACCGCCATCGCCACGGAGACAACAGTAGCGGCGGCATCGATTTTCGACCCGGCGAAGATTCAGGACAACGCCGCCGCCTTGTCTGCAATCCGCTTCGCGGCGCTCAATGCCAAGGCGGATGCGATCAACCAGGTGATGCTCGAGATCGAGCAATGGGTCGCCGAGTGGCCGGCCACGGTCAACGATTCTGGCTGGGAAAACGTCCAAAGCGATCGTTTTAACCAGATCGTGAACCAGGCGCAAAACACCATGGCGACCAGGCTAAACGAGCAGATCGCAGCGGACAGCACGCTCAAGAGGATCATGCAGCAGTACGTGCGTGACATCACCAAAGACGGCTGGGCGATGGCGGGCGGCTTCTACCAGCGCCTCGGCGGAATCCGCGAGGAAATGGGCCGAATCTACGCTGAGAGCGTCGCGCAGGCTACCGCACCGAATCTCAACACGCTGCCGCAAGGACCGCACGCACAGCTTGCCCACTCCAGCTACACAACGATCTACAACACGATCATCAGCAAATCGCTGTCTGGCGCGAGTTACACAAGCCCGACCACGCCTCGCGCCGCCGACTTCAAGGCGGCACTGGTGCCGTCCGGAATCGAGGACTTGTCCATCGACACGCTCGGCAGTCGCGGCGACAGTCTGATGGCCAACCTCATCGGGCGCGGCATGGAGCGCGTAACGGCGACCATGATCGGCACCGATGGCGATGTGGACGCGATCGCCAGGATTAAAACCACGGGCGACATTCTGGCGCTCTTGCAGTCCACTGGCTTTGCCGTTGATAAGCTCGTGCACACCTCGCTGTCCGGCCTCAAGGCGACGGCCGCCTCGGTTGGCAGCGTGAGCTTGTTTGGCAACAAGGTCGACGCCACGCCGCTGGTCGACACCGTGCTGAATTGGGTGGTCTACAACTTCCTGACCCCGCTCGCCGAGGTCACAACCTGGCTGGGCCGGCTGGCGTTCTACTTTGGCGTCTTCCTGCCCAGCCTCCCGTACACCATATTCATGGTTGCGGTGGTCGGCTGGATTCTCGCGGTGCTCCAGTCGGTGATCGCTGCGCCTCTCTGGGCGGTGATGCATATGACGCCCGATCGCACATTCGTCGGTAGCCAGACGCAGGGCTATCTGCTGCTGTTGTCCCTATTCATCCGGCCGGCGCTCATCATTGTTGGCCTCTTTGCAGCCATGCTGGTGGCAAATCCGGTCATCGGATACATCAGCAAGGCGTTCTGGGCGATGTACTCGGCGAACGTCGCATCGGCAGAATCGCTGGGCTGGCTGGTCGAATTCCTCCAGTGGAAAAATTGGCTGATCATGTTCGGATTCGTGCTGCTGCCCGTGGTCTACATGGTGTTCGGACTCTCGCAGAGCCTGCCGGACACCGTGCTGCGGTGGATCGGCGCGGGCATCAGCAGCATGGGCGAAACCCAAGCCACCGAACAGATGCGCAGCCAATCCGAGAAGTACGGCCCGAGTGCATTGCAGGGGGGGGCTGCACCTAAGCCTACTGCGGACACCAACCACAAAGACCATCGCCTCAACGGCGACCCCGGTGGCGCAGGCAGTCTCAGCGGGCCAAACGGCCCCTCGGGTAACGGTGGCGGTGGCCGCAGCGGCGGCAATCACTCGCGCCTGCTAAATGCCAACGGGCAAGGTGTGGCGCCACAGCACGCCGACGCGGCTCCGTCCACATCGAGCAGATCCGCAGCGCCCAGCGGGCCGACGCGCAGCGCCTCCGCCGCGTCAACGCTCAAAACCGGGGCGCAGGGCGTGATTAGCCGCTGGGGCGACCGCGCCGACATCGCCGATGCCGAATTCACCGAATTGGCGAGATCTGGCAGCGCCGCGCGTCCTGCATTCGCAGGCGCACAGGCGAGCAACACCGTGCTCGCTCTCGGCTCCGCCGGCAACAGCGCAGCTCTTGGTGAGCGAGCCAACGCGAGCTTGGTCACGGCCGACGGCAAACCTAATGGCATACTCTCTAGCAGAGCAGACATAGGGAGCACTGCCGAGGTCGACTCGGGAGCCGCTACCGGCGGCGGCCATGACCCGCTGGAGCAGCGCGAAGCGGCTTCCTCATCGCACAGAGCGGCTTCGCTAGGCGCCGCGAAGGATGTCAGCAACGGCTACGACAGCCGCTACAGCCCAATGCCCGAGCAGGGCGACGATGTCATCAACCACGGCCGCGCTATAGCCAACGAGAGCAAACCTGCATGAGCTACGACTACAACGCCGAGGCCACCGGACACGTGATCGGTCTACGCCGCGGATATGAGCAAGGGCACGCAGCTGGCTATGCAGATGGCCACAACGATGTTGTCGCTCGCTGGCACAAAGAGGTCGAGGAACAATGGGGACCGCTGGTGGACCGCCTCACCGCCGAGCGCGATGAGGCCATCCGCGCCCGCGATGAGCTGCTAGAGCAGGTGCGCCACGCTGGCCAGCAAACGCGCAAATGGAGCACCGCCTTCTATAGCTTGCTCTGCGCCCTCGACAGCGCCTTGGAAGTGCTCCAGGACGCACCGCAAACCATGCGCACCAGGATGGTGGTCGATTTTGCCAAGCGCGCCGAGTACATGCACGAAAAAGGCTGGATCGACTCGATGCCGCAGGACAACAGCGTTGTGCGCTCGCGCGCCCGCAAGACCGCCGACCAGCTCGCCGGGTGGTGGAACCAAGTTGTCCACCACGCCAAAAAGGCGGCGGAAGCCGATCGAAACCAGTCTCCCAGCCCCTAAGGAGTGCACATGCCAGTCCACACTTTTCCAGATGCCGCCGTGCTGGCCATCCTGCTCGCGGTCGCCGACACCGTTCTCGCCCGCGCCAAGAAAGCCAAGAGCCGGAGAAAGCCCACATGAAAATCCTTGCCGGCGCAAAACGCGCAGCCAAGTTCACCTTCGTCGATATGCCGCTGTCGATCCTTGGTTGGCGGCAACTCAAGGCCAACCACGGCTACATCAGCGACCTCTGGCACAGCCTGCAAAATCCGCAGTGCCCAGAGTGCGGGCGCGGTGTCATGCACCTGCCGGCCGATGCCCAGCCCGACGATTCTCTGTATCCGTGGGAGTGCTCCGCCAAATGCGGGTTCGGCGTACTGGCACCACAGGACCCAGCGGAGATTCGCCACATCGTGCAGGCCCGCTCCGAGACACGCGGCAAGCAGCGCCTAGCCTTCCTCGGCGATCCAGAGCGCGACAAGCTCATCGCCAGTCATCTACGTAGGTCCCGCGCCTTTTGGGTGGCGACCGCTGTCGTTTTTTTAACGGCGATGTGGCAACTGGCCGCAGGCGCCCCGGTTCTAGTTGTCCTGAGCGTGCTCAGCCTGTGCCTGCCGTTCTCGATCCACGCGATCCGCTGGAGCTACCGCGCCTGGCAAGTGCGCACGGGAACGCTTTTCGTGGACGGTGCGTTTGGCCGCTATCTGCGCGACATGCTGTGGGTGAGGGGAATCCAATGATGGCCGCGACCCGCACCTTTCTGCTGCGCCTCGGGCGCGAGCGTGTCACCAAGGCGCTTTGTATCGTGGCCACCGTGGCGGCATTCGCCCACGAGTACCGGCAGCTCGACAACCCGGCGCTACACAACCTGGTGGCTCCGCTGGCCCTCGCCATCGTCGTCCCGATCCTGTACCTGGTGCCGCTGGTCTGGCTTCTGTTCCACTACCTCGCGAGGACGAAAAAATGATGCCCGCTAATCCATTGGCACAGCCGCAAAACGCACAGCACGAGCACGACCAGGCGATCGCCGAACTGGTCGTGCTTTGGCTCGGCCGGCAGGACAAGCCGCAGCCAAAGCACGCCGGCCGAGCACCGCGCAACACCAACACCAGGAACCGCCATGCCCATGCGTAACCAGCCCACAAAAATAGCCGAGTCTGTCGGCCAGCTCATCCGCAGCAACACCCGATTCGCGGCCGGCGTCGCGTTGGGTGCGTCGGTGATGTTCGCCGGGTATGCCGTGTCTGCGGTCAGCTCTAGCAGTGGCAGTACGCTGGTAAACGCGAACAGTACGCTGATCTCACAGCAATCCTCAGTGGTAGCGCAGGGCATCAAGGCCGCTGCAGAGGATTGCGATGAGAATGGCATCGGAAAGGCCATCGACGATGCCCTCAAGGTCCATCTGACCTTGGCGGCC
The DNA here is from genome assembly GCF_001922305.1 of Thauera chlorobenzoica. Classification (NCBI taxonomy): domain Bacteria; kingdom Pseudomonadati; phylum Pseudomonadota; class Betaproteobacteria; order Rhodocyclales; family Zoogloeaceae; genus Thauera; species Thauera chlorobenzoica. Next base: position 2,629,183 of record NZ_CP018839.1, on the reverse strand, counting down.
ACGCCGGTTAACACGGAATCGCTGTTCGACCCGAACAATAGCTGTTTCGCCGGCCTGAGCCAGATTTACGACCTCTCGTTCGCGATCCCCAGCCTGGACAGCATCGTCGGCGCCGCGTCGGATGCGGTGATGCAGTACGCGCAGAAGACGGTCTGTAGCGCGGTCAATCAGGTTTCAGGACTCGCTACGGGCGCGATCAATGACGCCATCAACCAAGTGAATCAGATGGGAGCAGGTCTTTCGCAGATCGACCCGTTTATCGGGAGCGGTTACGGCAGCTCGTCCGGGGGTTCCTACACCGTGGGGACCAACCCGTTCAATGGTACGCAGGCGGGTTTTGACAGCGCCCAGACCGATTTCGGCGGCACGTCGGGGTCTGGTGGCGGCAGTATGGGCAGCACCAACACCCAGATCAACGAGTTCAATCAGCAGATCGCCAACGTGCAAGCGCAGATTGGTCCGGCAGAGTACCAGTTGCAGCAAGCGCAGCGGGATCTCTCGAACTGCCAATCCCAGGGCTACAACAACTGCACCTCCTATCAGTTGGTGGTCGACAATGCCCAGGGCACGCTCAATAACCTCAATGCTCAGCTCACATTGTTGCAGGGGCAGCTCTCGAACGTTTCGCCCAGTTCGTACCGTACGCAGAGCGCGAGCGTAAACAGAGCCCCAACCCCCGCACGGCAGCCCCCAGCCTCCGACAGCTCAAGTTGGATACAGTCCATCGGAAGCCTGTTTAACTGAGGGGCAGCGCCATGTTGAGGGCGATGGTCGCCGCCGTTCTGCATCTGGGCATGGTCGGCGCTGCCCATGCCCAGATGCCCGTCCCGCTTCTCGACAACGAACCAGCCGCACCCAACGCAGCACTCTGGGCCGTGGCTGGCCCGATGCTGCAAGCGGCGCTGGAATGCCGCGAAGACCTGCCCGACCATCCGGCCACCCGCGCCCTGCTGCCGCGAAAACCGGCAGACGAGAGCGCTGGCGGAGTGCCGCAACACATGAGCGGGCGCAGCGCGGCGACGTGTCGCGCAGCATCCAATAGTGAAGAAAGGAGGCAACATGTTCGTATTTCTGCACCCTGACGTTATGGAGCGTCTCTGCACGGATAAGGAAGAACGGCAGAGATTTGTCCAGGCGATGCGCTCGTGCCCCGGCGCGATTCTGCAAATGCTGCCGTTCACGCCCAGAAAGCGCAGGCCGGAACCTCGGATCGTGCTGATTCCGTCCAGTTGCCAACGACAGCGGGAATACCGCCGCGAGGAACTGGTCATCTGCTGCGACCGGTTTGATCTCGTCGAGAAAATCACGCTGCTGGCGTACCTCTCGATACTCCAGATGCGGATCGAACAGGCGGTCATGGAGGCGCGGTAGCCTGGCAGCGGTAGCCTACCCCTGCCAGGCTGGCTGCGGGCCTGACACCCAGCTGGGGTATAGCCCAACCTGACGCGCAAAAATGCCAACGGCTTAGCGTGCTTTTTTTTCCGTTTTCCGAGACGCCTGCACCGTTGCCAGCGGCAGGAAAAGCGTCAACGGCGAGTCGGGCAAAGCGATGAAGCCATGATGCCGGTAGAAGGCCGCTGCCGCCTCGTCCTTGGCATCCACCATCAAGGCATAGGCGGCAATCTCGGAACGGACGGCACGGTCGAGCGCATCGGCCAACAGCGCACCGCCTAGCCCCTGCCCCTTGAAAGCCTGATCGACTGCCAGACGCCCCATGCGAACCGCTGGCACGGTCGGATAGCGCGGCAGCTTCTTGCCGACGCTGGCCGGAAGATCGGCCAGCAGCAGGCTTGCCGACGCCAGCGTGTAGTAGCCCGCGATGCGCTGCCCTTCGGCCAACGCCACGAAGCAGGCAGCCACACGGCGGCGAACGTCCTGGGTCGCTTGTTCCCGCAGGTAGCGGTTAAGCGGTTCTGAACCGCAGTTGAACGCGGAGCGATCATGCGCGGCATCGAGCGGCGCGAGCCGGAACGGCGCGCTGCTCATTCAGCACGCAAGAGCTTGCGGCGACGGACAAAAGCGCGTTCCAAGGCCGGGGCCGGTTGCGGCGGCGACAGCAACGCCTGTGCAAAGCACTCCTGATCGGCCAGCGACAGGCGGATGACCTCGGCTTGCTCGATGGCGCGTTGCGCGGCGTCCTGGACGGCAGCGACCACGAAATCAGTCATGGTGCGTCCTTGAAGTTCGGCGGCGCGCTTGAGCATCGAATGCAGATCGGTGCTGATCCGGGCTTCGAGGCGGGCGGTAGAAATGGCTGCGGGCATAGTCTTGTCCTCCTCCTGTAATTATACGGCAGATTGCCGTACAGTGTGGCGCCACTACCGTACGATTTTTTCCGTTTCGTGAGCTACCCCCCCTTCGGCGCAACCCCAGCCGCTGCCAGACGCTCTTCGAGGCTGGCAAGCTGCCGCTGGACATCGCCCGCCTTGGCAAGTTGGCCTTGAAGGTCGATCACCTGCTGTTCGGCCTTAGCCAGAGCAGCGCGGGCATCGCGAAGCTCGGCCTCCATGCGTGTTGCATGCTCGGCACGCTCTTCCAGACGGCCAACCTTCAACTCCAGCGCCCGGCTCGCCTCACGCAACACTGCAAGCTCTTCGGCGCGGACTGCATCCTGCGCTTCCAGTCGGGCGATTTCCTCGGTCGCCTCGCTCAGTTCGTCTTTCATCGTGCCAACGCGGGCCTCGGCATCCTTGCGCACCGCCTCCGACTCCACCCGCGCCTGCTGGGCCACTTCGGCATAAATGGTGCGCACAAGATCAGCGCCGCGTGCCAGCAAGGCATCCGGCACTTCCACAGCGGATTCCCGCCCCGCTTCGCGCCGGGCCTCCCAATCGGCCAGCATCGGCTTGAGCGTGGTGAACGACCCGCCGACTCGCTGCTGGATCAACCGAAAGGTGGGTTTTCCTCCTGCGGCGACGATGGCATCAGCGGCGGCATCCACCGCCTGCTGGGTTACGACTTGCTGCATGGCTTGCTCCTTTCATCGTAACATCGTAACATGTTACGTTATGGTAACGTAACAACCGAGCTTGAGTGGAGAGGGGGTCAAGGGGACGTGGAATAAATCTGACCGCGTGGCGGGCAGGTTTTATGCCGCGAAAGCCCCTTGACGCACTCGGAGCGCCCCACGCTCCCGGCTCTGCCGGGGGATGTAGGCCAAGGGCCGTTAAGCATCCCCCGGCAGATGCCCAGCGGCGAGCGTCGCCTTTGAGAATGAAACCAGCATCACGGCGCAAGCCGTTTGACAGCATCCACGAATGACAACCGGAACAGGTGCATGGTCAGGTCGATGGCACCGCCGCCGCCCTGCTCTGCCCGCGTGTCGTACCACTTCGGCCCGGTCGCCAGTAGCTCAACACCGCCGCCACCGATGGACACATTCAGCCGCACCGTGGCCTTGTCCTTCACCGGCACAAAGTCAGGATCACGCTTCCAGTACAGGCCCAGCCGGTCTAGCGTTTCCTGCACCGTCATTGCCCGCAACGAATCCAGCAACTCGGGCGGAAAGGATCGACGGGCACGGCTCATGACGGCCACCCGGCGAACTGGACGAGGGGGCCGCCCTGCGGGCGGCGGGCTACTCGCGCCGTTCCGGCGCAGCGCAGGATGATGGATAAGTCCGTTGGACTTACCCACAACCTGCGCGGGCTACTCGCATTTTTAGAATGCTGGGGGCTACTCAAAGACAGGCGCTTCGCGCCGGGCGTAGGCTTCGCCATTAGTAATAGGGGAGGGACTTGTCTCACGCTTTGCGATCCACCTTGGCGGCTGTAATAGGGGAGGAACCTGTCTCACAGGCAGGCATGGGCTTACCTGCTCGATACCAGCTTGCCCGGCTCATGCCGAAGGCTTCCCACGGCTTCTGACGGCTCGCGGAATTGGCCTCATAGGTCGCACGATCGACAGCCCCAGCGGCCCGCCTGCGGGCTTCGTCGCGCTTTCTGTCGCGGTCACGGCGGCGCTCGGTCGCCATGTCCCGGCTGATGAGCGTGCGCAGCTTGCGCTGCTCGTCGTCGGTGATGTGAAACAGGCTGATAAGCGTGTCGTTTTTCGGTGTGTAGAGCGGGGAAAGCTGCTTGCCGCCGAACTCCACCTTTTCCCCGGCTTCGTGGGCCTTGGCCTTGGCGTACAGCGTCATAAGCTCGCCGCTGCGGTAGTTCCACCGTGGATCAAGCTCACGGGCCAGCGCGGCGGCCTCGTGGTACATCTGGCCGCTGTGCGTTGCGCCTGACAGCAGCAGGAAGTTCAGCCGCCAAAACAGGTGCTGCATCCGCTCGCCTTCGGCCACGCCGCCGCGCAGCGCGGCCAGCGTGCGCAAGTCCTCCAGACGATCCCAAGCCAGTTGCCGCCCGTTGAGGCTGCGCAGGTTGCCGGTTTGGCCGCCCGGCAACAGCTTGAACTGGCGACGGTCGGCGCGGGCCTTGCGGTCGGCCTCGATGTCCCAGCGGGCCACCGGCAGCAGCGCCTCGGCCAGATACTCGAAGTTGTACCGGATCGGCTCGCCGTCCGGGCCGCGCTCAACGTGGATGACGCGGCAAACCTCGCCGCTCTTGCTGTTCACCGTATTGACCAGCCGCAGCACGCGGCTTGCATCCTTGGCCGCTGGATCAGCGCCCAGCCCGGCCAGACGGTCGATCAGGTAACGCTGGCAGGCATTCCAGCGTGGCAGCGCCTGACGCGGCAGGGTGCCATCCAACAACCATTTGGCTTGCACGCCACGGCCAGAGAAAACGAGGATCGACGGCGGCGGCACGCCTTCGTCGTAGCAGCGGAACATGACAGCGGCGGCCAGTTGCTCGGGGCTGCGCCCCTGCGCCCACGGCTCGCGGTAGGTGTCCAAGTCAGCGAATAGCAGCCCGATACGGGCCAGATTGACGACACGGCGGTTTGGCTTAATGAACTCGGCCTGAGACAGCCAGGTATCCCGGCTGTGGTCGAGCATGGAGAGCACCACGGGCATCTGTGACAGCCGGTAACTGTCCTGCTTCTTGCCGCCACCACCACCCGTCGCCATGAGCAACGAGAAAAAGCCCTGCCGGGCTGTGTCGTGGTAACAGCCTGCCTCCTCCAAGCTGAATAGCTGTGCTTGCGCCGGACGGACGAGTGCCGACGCACGGCTTTCTGCCGCGCGGATACCGGCTCCCATGATTCAGAGCGCTTGCTGATTGCTGGCCCACAATGCGCGGACCTGTGCCTCCCTCTTTGTCGGTCGCCCGCGTGGGCGGCGCTGCGGCGGCGGTTCGACGGGCCGCGTCGACTCGATCCAATCGAGTACGTCTTTTTCGTACCAGCACAGTCGCCGCGAGCCAGGCAACTTGAAAGGGCGCGGGATTAGATGTCGATATTTGCTCGACGTGGCAAAAGTGCGGATCGTCGTCGGGCTTTTGCCGATGAGCGCGGAAAGCTGCTCGGTAAACAGGATGCGAACCGGCAGCGATGTGGAGTGTGGATCGCCGATGATCAGCGTCCCCGAGAGTGCCTCAGGAAGGGCGGGAACAGAAGAATGGCGGTTGTCAGGGGTGCTCATGGTACTCATACCTCGATGAGCAAGCCGCTTTGCGGCTTGCGTCAGCGATCAAATCTCAGTATGAGTGCACACCCGAAAGAGGCTAGAACTTGGCGGGAAAAGATGAACCCAATCCAGCACACTTTGCGCATCGCGCGCTACGATCACGCCTGCAACTACACGCCCGCGGCCGGGGAGCCGGGAAGTCCGTGTGTCTTGCCTTACACTATCGCTCTGTCGTGCAAGTGACCCTGCTGGCCCATTTTTGTCGGCGGGGGTCACTACTCCACACCACCATGCCAGCCACGTAACTGATCGTGAATAGAAAGTTAGAGCAAATGCCCGATGCGGTCAAGGGTTTATCGCTCCCGCATGGGACAAATTCGGGACACTGCAACCCGGAAATTACTCTAACCCGGTGTGAATAGCAGTTGCCTGAAAATGCCCGTTAAACCCTGTAAACACGGGAAATACGCCTGTTTACCATCTGTCCACATGAGTGATGAGGTAGAGCAATTGCCGGATTTTAAGTCCACTGCGGTTACCGATTTCGCCACCCGGGCGGGGTCCGCATTGTAGCGTGGTGCCCGCGTCGTGCGCTCGAATCGTGCGCGATCTCCTCCGCAGCACCCCTCATCGTCTGCACACCACCGCGCCGCCGGGCGAACGCCTGCGCTGAAAGTGCGGCGACCGCTCAGCTGCGCACGGCGATCGACGGCACGGTCATTTCATCGGCACTCAAGCCGCCGTGCACCCCGATCATTTCGTGAAAATCCTCGCCTTCGACATGGTCGATGATCGTCCACCCGGACTCCATCAGCAGCACATGCGTCCCGACCCGCTCGGCCAGCCGCGGATTCCGCACCCCCGGGCCAAGCAAGCCCGACTCCAGGCAGTCCTTTCCGCTGACGAGCACGGCCTTGCCCGCCAGCTCCGCCCTTGCCCAGGCTTCGAACTCGGCCGCAGCCCCCTTGCGTACGCGACAGAAGGCCAGGCGGCGCTCGCCGAACAGCGGTGCGGCAAGCATCGCGGCGACCTCTCCGCCCGGGGGCAGGTCGACCGTGCGCTGCGGCGACGAATCAGTAAAACCATGGTCGGCGGTGACCACCAGATGCACGCCCCGCCCCGCCAATGCATTCAGCAGATTGGCGAACAGGGCGTCGATCCGCTCAAAGCAGGCATGAACCGGCGCCGAACGGCAGCCATGCAGATGGCTGAGCGCATCGAACACGGGGTAGTAGGCATGGACCAGGCCGCCGCTGCCCGCGAGGGCATCGACCTGAGCCAGAATCTGCGCTTCCAGCGCCTGCAGTCCCTGGTAGGGCACAACCCGCGCGCCCCGCGCGTGATGCCGCGAAAAACGCGAAAACGCGATATCGGCCGGGGAGACCAGCACCGCAGGCCGGCTCGCATGATGGAACATCGGCGGCGCAGGACACAGCCGCGACATCAGCCGGACGGCTTCCAGCGGCGGACCGGCACGCAGACTCAACGGCAGGGGCAGGACGACGCCACCGAACCGGCGGTCATGGATGAACCATCCATTCAGGCCATGGACCGCGGGCGCAACGCCGGTCAACAAGGTCGTCACCGCACTCGCGGTGGTGCTTGGACAGACCGAAGTCAATGCCCCCCGGCGGTGAGCATGCAGCACCGAACCCGCCCCCACCGAGCACAAATAACGGTCACCCAGACCGTCGATCACCAGCAACACGACCGTCGCCGCAGCGTCTCCCGGGGCAACACCGCCCGCGTGCCACCCTGCTCCGGGCTCATGCAGCCAGGTACGCAAGGTACTGGCCAGATCGTACAGCCCCCCGGGGCCGTATTCGGGCAGCACGGAATCGGCAGGAAGCGGAAAATGGATGTTCAGCACGGATATCGGGCCGTCAACGGACGGTCGCGGTCACAGCTGAGCTGTGGGCTGCGCAGGGCGAAAGCGCAAAAAAGCCGGATGAGCACATTGTACCCATCCGGCTTCGGATTCTGGAGCGGGAAACGAGTCTCGAACTCGCGACCTCAACCTTGGCAAGGTTGCGCTCTACCAACTGAGCTATTCCCGCTTTGACGACAGGGCGCGAAATATATCAACTTCCGCACTCTGCCGCAACACTGCGAACTGCATTTACTTCTGGAGGCGCGACTCGGAATCGAACCGGGGTACACGGCTTTGCAGGCCGCTGCATAACCACTCTGCCATCGCGCCACGACCTTTCGGCTGGCGACTCCAGAAACTTGCCGGAGCCGCCCTGCCCAGACATCGGCCTGGGCAGCAAATTCTTGGAGCGGGAAACGAGTCTCGAACTCGCGACCTCAACCTTGGCAAGGTTGCGCTCTACCAACTGAGCTATTCCCGCCCGGGAAAGACCGCCATTATAGTCAGCCTTTTTTGCCTGTCAACTTTTGAATTGCATTTCCAGCTTCAAGTGCAGCGCCGGGACTTGCAACTCAGGCCCCGTCCCTGTCCAGCAGCAAGGGCATCGCCCGGCGAAGGTAATAGCCCATCGACCACAAGGTGAGCGCAGCGGCGACATAGATCAGGATCTCGCCGATCAGGCGCAGGTCGATGCCGAGCAGCGGCGCATTGAACAGCAGCAGCGGAATCGCCACCATCTGCGCCGCGGTCTTGAGCTTGCCGACATAGGCTACGGCGACGCTGGCCGACTGGCCGACCCGCGCCATCCACTCGCGCAGCGCCGAAATCGTGATTTCACGGCCGATGATGACCACCGCGATCAAGGCATCGACCCGCGCCAGCTGCACCAGCAGGATCAGCGCTGCGGCCACCATCAGCTTGTCGGCCACCGGGTCGAGGAAGGCACCGAAGGCCGAAGTCTGTCCGAGCGCGCGCGCGAGGTAGCCGTCGAACCAGTCGGTGACCGCGGCGGCGATGAAGATCCCGGTCGCCACCAGATTCTTGCTCGCCACCGGCATCCAGTTGTCGGGCAGGTAAAAGACGCCGACAAAGATCGGGATGAGCGCGATACGCGCCCAGGTGAGCGCATTCGGGATGTTGAGCGGCATGCCGGCAAGCCAGGAAATCGTGTGATCGGGATCCGAGTATATCAGCGCCGATCAGCCCCTCGGCGCTCGTCGGAAGGTACACACTTCGGCGCCCCCTGTCTGTACCATCTGTGCCCGAACGCCATACTCCGACCGCTCCGAACCGCGACACTGCGATGCCCATTCTCCTGCAATCCGCCGCATGGACTGCGCTCTCCGCTCACCGCAACGCCTTTGCCGGCCTTTCCCTGAACTCGCTGTTCGCCGAGGACCCTGCCCGTGCCCGGCGTCTGCAGGCCGAAGCCTGCGGCCTCGTCTTCCACTACGCCCGGAACCTCGTGCGCGACGACACCCTCGCGCTGCTGCTGCGCCTGGCGCTTGAAGCAGGGCTGCCGTCCCGCATCGCGGCGATGTTCGCCGGCGAGCGCATCAACACCACCGAGGACCGGGCCGTGCTGCACGTCGCCCTGCGCCGTCCGGCGGGGATGCCGAGCACGACCGAAGGTGTCGACCTCGGTGCCGAGGTCGAGGCGGTGCGCGCGCGCATGCGCCGGTTCAGCACCGAAGTGCGCGACGGCCAGTGGCTGGGCTACAGCGGCCGGCGCATCACCGACATCGTCAACATCGGCATCGGCGGCTCCGACCTCGGCCCGACGATGGTGTGCGAAGCGCTGAAGGATCTCGCCCACCCGGCGCTGCGCCTGCACTTCGTGTCGAACGTGGATGGCGTGCAGATCGGCGACGTGCTGCGCAGCGCCGATCCCGAAACAACCCTGTTCATTGTCGCCTCGAAGACCTTCACCACCCAGGAGACGCTGACCAACGCCCGCAGCGCCCGTGCCTGGCTGGTCGCCCATGCCGGCAACGAAGCGGCCGTCGCCCGCCATTTCGTCGCGGTGTCGACGAATGCCGCCGCGGTCCGCGCCTTCGGCATCGACCCCGGCAACATGTTCGGCTTCTGGGACTGGGTGGGCGGGCGCTTCTCGCTGTGGAGCGCGATCGGCCTGCCGATCATGCTGCAGATCGGCGCCGTGCACTTCGACGCCTTGCTCGCCGGCGCCCACGCCATGGACGAACACTTCCGCAGCACCCCTCTGGAACGCAACCTGCCGGTGCTGATGGCGCTGATCGCGATCTGGAACATCGATTTCCTCGGCGCGCACAGCCAGCTGATCGCGCCCTATCACCAGCGCCTGCACCGCCTGCCCGCCTACCTGCAGCAGCTCGAGATGGAATCGAACGGCAAGTCGGTGGGTGCCGACGGACAGCCGGTAGGCTGCCACACCAGCCCGGTGATCTGGGGCGAACAGGGCATCAACGGCCAGCACGCCTACTTCCAGCTCCTGCACCAGGGGACCCAGCCGGTCCCGGTCGATTTCATCGGCGTCCTCGAGGCCGGCGCCGAGGACGAGCTCCACCACCGCATCGCCTTCGCCAACCTGCTCGCCCAGGCCGAGGCCCTGATGCGCGGACGCAGCGCCGAACAGGCCGAAGCCGAGATGCGCGCCGCCGGCCTGGCCGAAACACGCATCCAGGCCCTGGTGCCGCACCGGACCTTCGCCGGCAACCGGCCGAGCAACGTGATCCTGCTCGAGCGCCTGACGCCCTTCTCGCTCGGTGCGCTGATCGCCGCCTACGAGCACCGCACCTTCGTCCAGGGGGCGATCTGGGGCATCAACAGCTTCGACCAGTGGGGCGTGGAACTGGGCAAGCAGCTGGCGGCCCGGGTCCTTGACGAACTCGACCCGGCCCGTACTGCCGCCCTCCCCGGCGACCACGACGCCAGCACCGAAGCGCTGGTCGCGCGTTACCGCAACCGTTACCGCCGCACGCTCAGTACTTGAGCACGACCCAACCCGGATGGTCGTATTCGCGGCCGTAGAAGTTCAGCGTCTCCACCGCCCGCATCAATCCCAGCTTTTTTGCCGGCACCCGCGGCGCGCTGCGCATCAGTCCGGCGGCATCGGTGATGTCGCCGAGCAGCCATTGCAGGTGGCGCCCGGAGCGGCTGTGGAAATCCCGCCCGGCGACGATCGCGGCGACCTGGCGCTCAATCTCCGCGGCCAGCACCACGTAGTCGGCTTCGGCCAACGGCTCGGTCCCGGCTTCGCGGATACGCTGCTCAAGGGTGTCGCGCAAGGCCGTCATCGCGCTGCGCAGGGCTTCGTCGGCGGGCCGTGGAAGCGCATCGGCCGACGCACCCGGCTCTGCCGCAGGGCGCCCGCCGTCGGCCGCAACCGGGGCAGAGGCGAAACCGGCAAGGGCCGCGACGAGGGCCAGTGTGCAGATGAAGAACCTGGGTTGCATGGGCTTTGCTCCGGAAGAGGATCGACAGGATGGCAATGCTATCCGCTTCGCCGCAGGCGGAGATTGAACTGCATCAAGCCGCCGCCCGCAGCCCCTCCACTCCCGGCGTTTTTTCAGCGGGTGCGGCGCCTTCAGGCCAGCGCCTGCTCCAGGTCGGCGATCAGGTCGTCGACATCCTCGAGACCGACCGACAGGCGCAGCATCGCATCCGAAATGCCGCGGCGGGCGCGTTCCGCCGCGGACAGGTCATGGTGAGTGGTGGTGCACGGCTGCGTCACCAGGCTTTCGACCCCGCCCAGGCTGGGGGCGAGGGCGAACAGGCGCAGACGATCGGCGACACCGGTGGCGTCCGCACCGTCGCCGGCGAGCTCGATCGTCAGCATGCCGCCGAAGCCCGCCATCTGCGCCTTCGCCAGCGCATGACCGGGAAAGTCGGGCAGCCCGGGGTAGAACACGCGGCGCACCCGCGGATGGCGCTGCATGGCTTCGGCGATGCGCTGCGCCGAGGCGTTGTGCTGGCGCACGCGCACCACCAGGGTCCGCAGGCTGCGCGCGAGCAGCGACGCGGTGGCGGGCGCGATCATCGAACCGAGGTTCTTGCGCCAGCTCCACACCGGCTGCAGCAGCGCCTTCGCCCCCATCAGCGCGCCGGCGGTGAGGTCGCTGTGGCCGCCGAGGTACTTGGTCGCGCTGTGCATCACGATGTCGGCGCCGAGCGCGAGCGGGCGCTGATTCACCGGCGAGGCGAAGGTGTTGTCCACCGCCACCAGCGCCCCGTGGGCGTGCGCCCGGCGGGCGATGGCGCGGATGTCGATCAGGCCCAGGGTGGGGTTGGTGGGGGTCTCGAAGAACACCAGCTTCGCCCCCCCGGCGAGCAGGGCATCGAGGCGCTCGAGTTCGTCGTCGAGGATCAGGTGGGTGCGGATCCCGAGCAGCGTCAGCTGGCTCGACAGCAGCTCCAGCGTGCCGCCGTAGGCCTCGCCGACGCAGACGATGCCCTCGCGCCCGTGGGTCAGGAACAGTGCGCTCGCCGCCGCCATCCCGGAGCAGAAGGCCCAGGCCTGCTCCGCGCCTTCGAGGCCGGCAAGGGTGTTCTCGAGGGCAAGGATCGACGGGTTCAGCCCGTAACGGGTGTACAGCCCGCCCGCCTTGCGCCCGTCGATGACGTCGAGCAGGTCGGCCGTCGACGCGAAGGCGAAGGTGGTGGTGTCATACACCGGGACATGCGGGCTGCCGTAGGCATCCTTGAAGCCGTGGCCGTGGATGCCGAGGGTGGCCAAACCGGGAGTGCTGCGCTCGCTCATCGTCGTTCTCGCTCGATCAAGATCATTGTCCCGCGCGGCAGCCCTGCCAGCTTCCCCGCCGCGCCAGCTCGGCGCTCAGACGGGGCGCCAGTTCGGACAGGCGCATGTTCCATTGCGGCGCCAGCTTGAGCGCCGGCGGCACTTCGCTGCCCAGGCGCTGGAGCAGGATGTCGGGCGACAGGCGCTCGACGAAGTCGGCCAGCAATGCGATGTATTCGTCCTCGCCGAGCAGCGGCACCGCGCCCGGATCGCGCTCCCAGTCGCGCGCCAGCGCGGTGCCGCGCACGAGCTGGAGCTGGTGCAGCTTGAGTGCGCGCAGCGGCAGCGCGGAGAGCCGGTGGGCGCCGTCGAGCAGGCCGGCACGCGACTCCCCGGGCAGGCCGAGGATCAGGTGCGCGGTGACCTCCAGCCCGCGCGCCGCCGCGCGCTCGATCGCATCCGCGCTGCAGGCGAAGTCGTGGCCGCGATTGACCCGGCGCAGGGCCTCGTCGGTGCACGACTCGACGCCGATCTCGAGCTCGATGATCGACTCGCGCGCCAGCTCGGCGAGGTAGTCGAGCACCGCGTCGGGCAGGCAGTCCGGACGGGTGCCGATCGCCAGCCCGCTGATCCGCGGATGGGCGAGTGCCTCCTGGTAGCATGCGCGCAGGCGCTCGAACTCGCCGTAAGTGTTGCTGTAGCTCTGGAAATAGGCGATGTAGCGCTGCGTCCCGGGGTAGCGCCGGAGCAGGAAGCGCAGCCCGGTGTCGATCTGCTCGCCGATCGGCTGGCGGCGGTCGAGATAGCCCGGGGTGAACCCGGCGTTGTTACAGAACGTGCATCCGCCGGTGCCAAGCACGCCGTCGCGGTTGGGGCAGCTGAAGCCGGCCGCGACCGACACCTTCTGCACCCGCCCGCCATAACGGCGCTTCACATGGTCGTTCCAGGCGTTGTAGCGGCGCTCGCCGAACGGCGTACCGGCAGCGGGGCATGGGGCAGGAGAGGACCGGGCGGAGCACTCGGCGGCAGCGGTTTCACAGGACATCGGCAAGGGAGGCCGGGACATCGGCCAGGGTTCGGCGCTACGGACGTAAAGGTGCAAGTATGCCTGAGCCCACCCTTCCGGCGCATCCGGTCCGCGGCTACCCCCTGCCGGCGGCAACGGCCGGCGCAACGCACCAGCGCCACTCAGGCCGCCACTCAGGCCGCCACTCAAGCCCCGCTCCGCAGCCCGGATTCCGGATGCACACGGCACCGACATATGCGCCACGGCTGCACATGGATGCATATGCCAATTGCCCCGGCGCCGGCGCTGCCGCACAATCGTTTCCCGTTCCCGCCCATGCGCGCAAGCGCCCCCGCCGCGGTTCTCGGCGCGGCCCCACGACTGCATCCCACGGAGGTCTCTGATGTCGAGCTGGATCGTGATTGCCCTGGTCGTCGCCCTGCTCGCCTGGGCGGTGCTGATCTACAACGGCCTGGTCGCGCTGCGCAACCGGGTGAAGAACGCCTTCTCCCAGATCGACGTGCAGCTGCAGCGCCGCTACGACCTGATTCCCAACCTGGTGGAAACGGCCAAGGCTTACATGCGCCACGAGCGCGAAACCCTCGAAGCGGTGATCGCCGCGCGCAACCAGGCCCGCGCCGCCGCCGAACGCGCCGAAGGGGCGCCGACCGATGCCGCCGCGATGCGCCAGCTCGCCGGTGCCGAAGCGGCCCTCGGCAGCATGCTGACGCGCTTTTTCGCGCTCGCCGAAGCCTACCCGGATCTCAAGGCCAACCAGAACATGATGCAGCTGCAGGAAGAGCTCGCCAGCACCGAGAACCGCATCGCCTTCGCCCGCCAGGCCTACAACGACGCGGTCACTGCCTACAACATCCGCCGCGAGCAGGTTCCCGACGCCCTGATCGCCAACGCCGTAGGCTTTGCCGCCGCCGAGCAATGGGTGCTGGAGAACGCCGACGCCCGCCAGGCGCTGAAGGTGGATTTCGGCTAGGACCCGCCCCCGTCGGCACCCCGCTTCGCCCCTCCTCCCGCCCGCTCGCCCCCCACTTCCAGGCCTGCCGCCCGCGATGGACTTTTTCGCTGCCCAGGACCACGCCCGCCGCCAGAGCCGCCTGCTGGTACTGTGGTTCGCGCTCGCGGTCGTGCTGATCATCGTCGTCGTCCATGCCGGCGCCGCGCTGCTGCTGTTTCCCGCCGAGGACGGCAGCGTGGCGACCGCCCCCCTGTTCGACCCGGCGCAGTTCCTCGCGACCGCCGCCGTCGTCGGCGGCGTGATCCTGCTCGCCTCGCTGTACCGCATCGCCCGTCTTGCCGCCGGCGGCGGCGAGGCCGTGGCGCGGGCGCTCGGTGGCCGCCCGCTCGCGCGCGCTACCCCCGATCCGCTCGAGCGCCGCCTGCTCAACATCGTCGACGAGATGGCGGTCGCCTCGGGCCTTCCCGCCCCGCCGGTCTACGTGCTCGATGCGGAGCCCGGGATCAATGCCTTCGCCGCCGGCGCACGGCCGCAGCAAGCGGTGGTCGCGCTCACCCGCGGCGCGCTCGAAAAGCTCGACCGGGACCAGCTGCAGGGCGTCGTCGCCCACGAGTTCAGCCACATCCTGAACGGCGACATGCGCCTCAACCTGCGCCTGATCGGCCTGCTGCACGGCATCCTCGTGCTCTCCCTGATCGGCCGCGTGCTGCTGCGCGGCGGCGGCCGGGGCGGCAAAAGCCGCTCGCCCTTCGCTCTCCTCGGCCTCTTGCTGGTCGCCGTCGGCCACATCGGCGTGCTGTGCGGCCAGCTGATCAAGGCTGCGGTCTCACGCCAGCGCGAATTCCTCGCCGACGCCGCAGCGGTCCAATTCACCCGCAACCCGGCCGGCCTCGCCGGCGCGCTCCGGCGCATCGCCGGGCACGATGCGAACATCGGCCACCCCCGTGCGGAAGAAGTCAGCCACATGCTGTTCGGCGCCAGCGCTCGCTTGTCGGCGCTGTTCGCCACCCATCCCCCGCTCGCGGAGCGCATCCGCCGCATCGATCCGCGCTTTCTTCCCGATCACCCACTTCCCGCCACCCCACCGGCCAGCACCACGGCCGCAGCAAGCGCCCCCACGGCGGAAACGGCCGCCGCGTTCACGGCCACGATCGGCCAGCCCCAGCCCGCGCACCTCGCCCAGGCCCAGATCCGGATCGCCCGTCTGGACGAAGCGCTTCGCCAGTCGCTGCACGAGCCCTCCGGTGCCCAGGCGATCTGCCTCGCCCTGCTCCTCGACCGCGATCCCGGCATCCGCCAGCGCCAACGGCAAAAGATCGCCGCCGCCCTCGGCGATCCGCTCGCTTCCCGCACCGAACTCGAATACTCCACGGTGGCTACGCTCGACCCCGGGATGCGGTTGCCGCTGATCGAGCTCGCCCTCGGGCCGCTGCGCGAGCTCGACCGGGCTGGCCGCGAGCGCTTCATTGCGCTCCTCGATGCCCTGGCCGACACCGACGGCTGGCTCGCCCTCGGCGAATACGTCCTCGTGCGCCTGCTGCGCGATGCGCTCCAGCCCCGCGCGCCGGCGCCCTCGCTCGCAGCCAGCCCGGCCGAACTGCGCCGTCACACCGCACTGCTGCTGTCGGTGATCGCCATCGCCGGCCAGCACGACGCGGCCGGCACCCGCGCCGCCTATGCCCGCGGCGCCGCAGCCGCCCCGCTCGATGCGCTCGGCCCCCTGCTGGAAGCCGGTGAAATCAGCTTTCCCGCACTCGACCGCGCCTTCACCCGACTCGCCGCCACCGCCCCCCCGTTCCGCCGTCGCCTGGTGCAGGCGATGGCCGAGGCGGCGATCGAGGACGGGCAGCTCGCCCCGATCGAAGCCGAGCTGCTGCGCGCCGCCTGCGAAGCGCTGGACTGCCCGGCCCCGCTTCGCCTCGACTGAACAGGCCGGAATCGACGACGCCCCGGCCGCAGCGCCGGCCGGTCACCGTTCGAACTGGCGCCCGGCACCGCCGAGCTCCCGCCGAGCTCCCGCCGAGCCCCCGCCGAGCGCCTGTCCGCACGCTGCGCTAAACTGCCGCAGCCCGCGCGCCGCACCGCGCCGCCTCCACTCGCCGATTCCAACCGTTTCAACCCTATCCCCCAGGAGAGTTCCATGAGCCTGCTCGCCCAACTGAAAAAGGATTCCCTGCTCGCGCGCAAAGCCGCCGACAGCCTCCGCACCACCTTGCTCAGCACCCTGATCGCCGAAGCCGAAATGGTCGGCAAGAACGCCGCCAACCGCGAAAGCAGCGACGACGAAGTGCAGCAGACGATCCGCAAGTTCCTCAAGAACAACCAGGAAGCGCTCGCGGTGATCAAGGACGCCGATCGCCGCGCCGCGCTCGAAGCCGAGACCGCGATCCTCACCGCCTACCTGCCACCGATGGCGAGCGAAGCCGAAGTGAAGGCCTTCATCGCCGCAACCGTCGCCGCCCTGGCCGAGCGCGGCCCGAAGCAGATGGGTGCGGTGATGGCGGCGCTGAAGGCGAAATACGGCAGCAGCTTCGACGCGAAGCAGGCCAACGCCTGGGTCAAGGAGGCCCTCACCGGCTGAGCCGGCCTCTTCCCACCGCCGCAGCCCCCTTCCATGGCCACCGCCCGATCGCGGCAGAATGCGCTCCAGGCGCCGCAGTCCTCGCCGGCCTCGGCCAGCCTGTGCCCGACGCACCCGCGCTGGACCGGACCCGCCTCGGCCAGGCGGATCCAATGATCGCCGACCGTCAGACCGGCCGCTTCCGGCCGGCGATTCGCCGCATTGCGCCGACGCACACAAGCGAACCGGCCGGCAGCGACGGCGCATGACCGTCTGGGCAGTCACGCTCGCCGCCACCCTTGCGGCCTTGCTCGGTTTCCGCTTCGCGGTGCGGCGCGGTCTGGCGCCGAAGCGGGTGCCGCATGACCGGACCCCGGCCGATCTGGGCCTGGCCTTCGACGCGGTGCGGATCCCGACCGCGCGCGGCCGACGGCTGTACGCCTGGTTCGTGCCCGCCGCGGGCGCCGTACCGGCGCCGGTGGCGCTCGTCATGCACGGCTGGGGCGGCAACGCCGCGATGATGCTGCCGCTGGTGCCGGCGCTGCACGCCGCCGGCCTCGCGGTGCTGCTGATCGACGCCCGCTGCCACGGCCACAGCGACGAGGACGACTTCGCCTCGCTGCCGCGCTTCGCCGAAGACATCGACCACGCCCTGGCCTGGCTGCGGCACTGCCCGCAGGCGGACGCGCATCGCATCGCGCTGGTCGGACATTCGGTGGGCGCCGGCGCGGTGCTGCTCGCGGCATCGCGTCGTGACGATGTGGCGGCGGTGGTCAGCCTCGCCGCCTTCTCCCACCCGGTGGCGATGATGCGCCGCCTCCTGGCCCACAAGCGCGTGCCCTATCTGCCGCTGGGCTGGCTGGTACTGCGCTACGTGGAGCATGTGATCGGCCACCGTTTCGACGACATCGCTCCGGTGACGACCATCGCCGCGATTCGCTGCCCGACGCTGCTGGTGCATGGCGCGCAGGACACCACGGTGCCCGCATCCGAGGCCCGCCTCATCCACGCTGCCCGCAGCGGCGAGCATGTGCGGCTACGCATCATCGCCGCCAGCCACGACGACTTCGGCGACCCGCAGGACATCGCCGCAGAGGTGGCCGAGATGACCGGCTTTCTGCGAAAGGCGCTGACCGAACCGGCCTGATCACGTGTGAAAAGCGGTGAAAAGCGGGACAGGCCATGATTCTCCATGGCATGGACACCGCCGGCCCACAGGCCATGCGGCAAACCAACTCAAGCGGCCGCCCGCCCACGCAGCAGCGGCAGCAAGGCGATCACCCCCAGCACCGGCCCCGGCAGCAGCAGCCACGACACCTTCGGCCCCCAATCCGCCACCATCGCGGTGCCCCAGGTAATCGACACGATGGTCAGCGCGAAGCCGATGGCATTTTGCAGCGCCAGCGCGCTGCCGACGATCTCCGGCGGGCAGGCGCGGGCGGACATGGCCGAGAACTGGGGCGAGTCGGCCGGCACGCTGAGCCCCCACAGCAGGAAAAAGGCCAGCAGCCACGCCGGCGACGCATCGGCCACCAGCGGGAACAGCGCGCAGCACACGCCCGAGGTGGCCAGCGCCACCGCGGCCACCGGCGCGCTGCCGGTGCGGCGGCTGATCGCGCCGCCGGCAAAGCAGCCCAGCGCGCCGATGCCGATGATCACGAAGCTCAGGGCGGACACCGGCGCGAGCGCGACCAGCGACGACCCCGCCACCAGCAGCGGCACCAGCGTCCACACGGCGTAGAGCTCCCACATGTGGCCGAAGTAGCCCAGCGCCGAGGCGCGGAACACCGGGATGCGGAACGCCGTCAGCACCGCCCCCATGCGCAGGGCCGGCGCGCCCTCACGAGGGCGCAGATGCGGCCCGTCGCCGAGCCTGAGGATCATCGCCGCCGCCAGCAGCGCCAGCACCGACGACCCCAGCAGCACCGCCTGCCACGCCGCGCCGCCGGCGAGCTTCAGGCCGTGCGGTAGCGCCGTGCCCAGCGTGAGCATGCCCACCAGCAGCGCCAGGGCATGACCGGCGCGCTCGGGCACCCAGCTCACCACCAGCTTCATTCCCAGCGGGTACACGCCCGCGAGACTCAGCCCCACCACGAAGCGCAGCACCAGCGCGCTGGCCATCCCGTCGGCGAGGAAGGCGAAGGCCGCATTGGCCGCGGCGCCGATCACCGCGCAGACGGCGAAGATGCGGCTGGCGGCGAAGCGGTCGGCGAGCCCGGTCAGCGCAAACCCCAGGGTGCCGAGGATGAAGCCCAGCTGCACGGCGTTGGTCAGCTGCCCGATCTCGGCCGGCCCGATGCTCCACACGCGCATCAGCGCCTCGCCCACGCCGTTGGCCGAAAACCACAGCGACCCGCCGAAGAGCTGGGCAAAAACGATGGTCGGTATGACGGGCAGGCGCATGGGGGCGAGTATAGAGGCAAGTCGAACGGGATCAGCGCCCCCGCCCGCAGACGACCACGTCACCGCGGCGCGACAGCCCGCCGACCAGCACCTGCGGTGATTCAACGCAGCGCGGTGTGGATCTGCTCGGCGAGCTTGCGGCTCACGCCGTCGACGCGGCACAGGTCCTCGACGGTCGCCTCGCGCACGCCGTCCAGGCCGCCGAAGGCGGCGAGCAGCTTGCGCCGGCGCGCGGGGCCGACGCCGGGAATGTCCTCCAGCTTCGAGCCCACCCTTGCCTTGCCGCGGCGGGCGCGGTGGCCGGTGATGGCGAAGCGGTGGGCCTCGTCGCGGATCTCGACGATCAGGTGCAGCGCCGCCGACTCACCGCCGAGCGCCAGGCCCTCGCGGCCGTCGGGGAAGATCAGCGTCTCCAGCCCGGCCTTGCGCCCTTCGCCTTTCGCCACGCCGACCATCGCCACCGCCTCGAGCCCGACCTCGGCGAGGATTTCGCGCGCGGCGCTGACCTGGCCCTTGCCGCCGTCGATCAGGATCAGGTCGGGGCACAGGCCCTCGCCCGCGGCGACCTTGCCGTAACGCCGCTCCAGCGCCTGACGCATCGCGGCGAAGTCGTCGCCCGGGGTGATGCCGGCGATGTTGTAGCGGCGGTATTCGGCGCGCTTCATCGCCCCGGCTTCGCAGACGACGCAGGAGGCCACGGTGGCTTCGCCCAGGGTGTGGCTGATGTCGAAGCACTCGATGCGCTGCGGCGCCTCGTCCAGGCCGAGGGCCTCGCGCAGGGCCTCGAGGCGCTGTTCGATGCGGCCGGTGTCGCGCGCGCGCGCCTGGATCGCCAGCCGCGCGTTCTTTTCCGCCATCTCCATCCACGCCTTCTCGGCGGCGAAGCGCGGCGCCACCACGCCCGGCGGACGGTCGGTGATCTCGGCCAGGGATTCCTTCACCGCCTCGGCGGCCAGGTTGACCAGGATGCGGGCCGGGATCGGGTGCTGGCCGTAGTGCTGCTCGACGAAGGCGAGCAGGCTGTCGGGCGCGCCCGACACCGCGGCGCCGCTGGGGAACTGCGGGCGGTCGCCGAGGTGGCGGCCGCCACGGACCATGGCGATGTTGACGCAGGTGAGGCCGTCGGCCTCGACCGCGGCGAGGATGTCGACGTCCTCGTCCTTGCGGCTGTCGACGAACTGGCGGTGGAGCACGGCCTGCAGCACGCGCACCTGGTCGCGGCAGGCGGCGGCTTCCTCGAAGGCGAGGCGCTCGGCGGCGGCGTTCATGCGCGCGGTGAGGTCGTCGATGACTTCGTTGGCCTGGCCGTCGAGGAAGCGGGTGGCGAGGCGGACGTCGGCGGCGTAGTCGTCGGTGCCGATGAGGCCGACGCAGGGCGCGGTGCAGCGCTTGATCTGGTGCAGCAGGCAGGGGCGCGAGCGGTTGGCGAAGACGCTGTCCTCGCAGGTGCGCAGCTGGAAGGTCTTCTGCAGCAGGTGGATGCTCTCGCGCACCGCGTAGGCGTTGGGAAAGGGGCCGAAGTAGCGCGCGCCCTTGGCGAAGGCGCCGCGGTGGTAGGCGAGACGCGGGAAGTCGTCGGCGGAGAGTTCGATGTAGGGGTAGGTCTTGTCGTCGCGGAAGAGGATGTTGTAGCGCGGCGCGAGGCTCTTGATGAGGTTGTTCTCGAGGATCAGGGCCTCGGCCTCGGAGCGCGTGGCGGTGACGTCGACGCGCACGATCTGCGCCACCATCATGGCGATGCGCGGGCTGGAGAGCGTCTTCTGGAAGTAGCTCGAGACGCGACGCTTGAGGTTCTTCGCCTTGCCGACGTAGAGCACCTTGTCCTCGGCGCCGATCATGCGATAGACACCGGGCTCCTCGGTGAGGGTGCGCAGGAAGGGCTTGGGATCGAAGGCGGCGTGCTCATTCTTCGGGTCGGACATGCGCTTGCTCGTTGGCTGCTTGTGGCGCCTCGCGTTGTTTGACGAGCGCGCCGGACACGTTACGGCGGGTTAACACCCTCTCCTGCCTGGAGCGGACACGAGGCATTCCTTCCATGGGCTGCGGAACTCGCTCGCGCTGCTCGCTCAGACAGTCCTCGCCCATTCCAGGAACGCCCCGCATCCACTCCAGCGCGGTCGGTACTCGACGGCTGGTCGGGAATCGATGCCATGGGTCCGGGAATCGTTGCCGGGGAAAGTTCTGTTCGGTTCGTGATTATCCGTGCTTGCTCAGGACTTCTGTGCATTGCTCACCGATCGTGGCGGCGGTCATCGCGGGCGCGGCGCCCGTGTCGTCGGGGATGGCGGCGACGCGCTCGCGCGCCTGGACGTAGGCGGCGTGCAGTTCGAGGGCGAAGGGGTCGGCGAGCCAGTCGGGTTGCGGGGTGGTCGGGACGATCGCGGCGAGGCGGGCGAGATTGTCCGCATCGGGCTCCGGCGCCCAGCGCTCGAGCAGCTCGGCGGCGAGGTCGGGGCGGTTGCACACCAGCAGCATGTCGCAGCCGGCGGCCCAGGCTGCTTGCGCGCGGCCGACAATGTCGCCGGCGACACGGGCGCCTTCCATGTTGAGGTCGTCACTGAAGATCACGCCCTGGAAACCGAGGCGGCCGCGCAGCACGTCCTTCAACCAGAACGGCGAGAAACCGGCCGGTTGCGGTTCGGGGCCGGGGTCGGCGTTCGGGTAGATCACGTGGGCGGGCATCACGCCGGCGAGCTGGCGGCCGAGGTGGTGGCGGTAAGGGGCGATGTCTTCCGTCCACAGGGTGTCGAAATCACGCGTATCCACCGGCACGTCGTGGTGCGAGTCGGCTTCGACGCAGCCGTGGCCGGGGAAGTGCTTGCCGACCGCGCCCATGCCCGCCTCCGCCATGCCGGCGACCAGCGCCTGGGCGAGCGCGGCGACCACCTGCGGGTCGCGGTGGAAGGCGCGGTTGCCGATCGCGCCGCAGACGCCGTAGTCGAGATCGAGCACCGGGGCGAAGCTCAGATCCACGCCATGGGCGCGCAACTCGGCGGCGAGCACGAAGCCGGTGGCGCGCGCCGCATCGAGCGCGGCGCGCGAGTCCTGCGCCCACAGCGCGCCGAGGCTGCGCATCGCCGGCAGGCGGGTGAAGCCGTCGTCGCGAAAGCGCTGCACCCGGCCCCCTTCGTGGTCTACGGCGATGATCAGGGCGGGCTCGCGCAGCGCGCGGATCTCGGCGGTGAGCGCGGCAAGCTGCGCGGAGCCGGTGAAGTTGCGCGCGAACAGGATCACCCCGCCGACCCGCGGGTCGCGCAGGCGCGCGCGCTCCTCGTCGGTGAGGGCGGTGGCGGCGACGTCGATCATGACCGGGCCGCGTGCGAGTCGGCGGCGGACTTTCATGCGAGGTTCTCGATAATGGCGAAGGCGACGACGTGCTCGTCCTCGTCGGAGAGGCTGAGGTGCGCGCGCAGGCGGTGCAAGGCCATATGCTTGGCGAGCCGCTCATCGTAGTGGAAGTCCGGCTTGCCGCGACTGTCGTGGCCGACCACCACCGCGTGCAGTGTCGCGGGCACGGCGACGCCGGTGCCGAGGGCCTTGCCGAAGGCCTCCTTGGCGGCGAAGCGCTTGGCAAGGAAGCGCGCGGGGTCGCGATGTGCGCGCCAGGCGTCGACTTCAGTGTTGGCGAGGATGCGCAGGGCGAAGCGCTCGCCGTGGCGCTCGAGCGCCTGGCGCACGCGCTCGATGCGGACGATGTCGGTACCGATGCCGTGGATCATGACCTTTCTCCCGCCCGCGCGCCCAGGCTCAGCGGCTGCGTGCCGCGCCTTCGCGCATCAGGCGTTTCATTTCGGCCACCGCCTCGCGCAGGCCGACGAAGACTGCGCGGCTGACGATGGCGTGGCCGATGTGCAGTTCGCGCACGCCGGGCAGGCGCGCGATCGGCTGCACGTTGTAGTAGTTAAGCGCATGGCCGGCGTTGAAGCGCATGCCGAGCGCGCGCACCGCCTCGCCCGCGGCCTGCACCTTGGTGAGCTCGGTGACCACCGCCGGCGCCTCGGCGTCGCGACCGGCGGCGTGGAAGGCGTGGGCGTAGGGGCCGGTGTGGATCTCGCAGACACGCGCGCCGACGCGGGCGGCGGCCTCGATCTGCGGGATCTCGGCGTCGATGAAGACGCTGGTGACGATGCCGGCGTCGGCCAGGCGGGCGATCACGTCCTTCAGGCGCGGCTCCTGGGCGAGCACGTCGAGCCCGCCTTCGGTGGTGACTTCGTGGCGGCCTTCGGGCACCAGCATCGCCATCTGCGGCTTGGTGCGGCAGGCGATGGCGACCATCTCGTCGGTGGCGGCCATCTCGAGGTTGAGCTTGACCTGGGTGAGCTCGGCCAGGCGGCGCACGTCCTCGTCATGGATGTGGCGGCGGTCTTCGCGCAGGTGGATGGTGATGCCGTCGGCGCCGCCGAGGTGGGCCTGCACCGCGGCCCACACCGGGTCGGGCTCCCAGGTGCGGCGCGCCTGGCGCAGGGTGGCGACGTGGTCGATATTGACGCCGAGTTCGATCATCAGAGCTCCTGCAGTTCCTTCAGCACCCGGCGCGACTGCAGCGGCTGGCCGCCCAGGATGTGGTTGATCAGCACGCGCAGCAGCTGCTTGGACTGCAGCAGCGTCTCCGCGCGGGTAAAGTCGTCGGCCGCCATGTCGAGCAGGGTCTGTCCAGACAAAAGCGGCTGCTCGCCGAGTGCGGCGACCCCGTCCTGCTCTTGTTCGAGGATCTCCAGCCGCACCGGACCACGCTCGATTATATAAAGGTAGCGCGCATCGGGCTGCAGTCCGGAGCCGGTCGCGGCATCGGTGGCGAGGCCGACCTCGTAGCCCAGATCCTGCAGCAGGGCCAGCTCGAAGCGACGCAGGATCGGCGACTCGGCCTCGCCGCGGCCCAGCGCGCCCACCGCGTCGGCATAGGCGGCGAAGAGGCGCGGATGGGCATCCTCACGCGCAGTCAGGCGCAGCAGCAGTTCATTGAGGTAGTAGCCGCAGAGCAGCGCCCGCCCGGTGAGCAGGGGCTGGCCGCCGAGCCATTCGGCGCGCGCCAGGGTCTTCACTTCACCTCCGCCCGACCAGTCGATGAGCAGCGGCTGGAAGGCCATCAGCACGCCGCGCAGCTGCGAATGCGGCCGGCGCGCACCTTTCGCCACCAGCGCGACCCGGCCATGGTCGCGCGCGAAGAGGTCGACGATCAGGCTGGTCTCGCGCCACGGCAAGGTGTGCAGCACCCAGGCGGGCTGCTGCTCGATGCGCTGTCTCGGGCCGGCCATCGTGCACCGCCGGGCTTATTCGTAGCCCAGGCTCTTCAGCGCGCGCTCGTCGTCGGCCCAGCCGCTCTTGACCTTGACCCAGACTTCGAGAAAGACCTTGCCGTCGAACAGCTTCTCGAGCTCGACCCGGGCCTCGGAGGAAATGCGCTTGAGCTTTTCGCCGCCCTTGCCGATCACCATCGCCTTGTGCCCGGGCTTGTCGACGATCACCGCGGCGTGGATGCGGCGCAGCCTGCCTTCGACTTCGAACTTCTCGATCTCGACCGCGATGCCATAGGGTAGCTCGTCGCCGAGCAGGCGGAACAGCTTCTCGCGCAGGAATTCGGAGGCGAGGAAGCGCTCGCTGCGGTCGGTGACCTCGTCTTCCTCGAACATCGGCACGCCGACCGGCAGCAGCGGGGTGGCCGCCCTGACCAAGGCGGCGACGTTGCTCCCCTTCTCCGCCGACAAGGGCACGATCTCGGTGAATTCACGCTGCTGGCGTACCTCGTCGATGAAAGGCAGCAGGCGGGCCTTGTCCTTCAACTGATCAACCTTGTTGATCACCAGGATCACCTTGGACGACGCGGGGATCACCGTCAGCACCTTGCGGTCGTCGTCGGTGAAGCGACCGGCCTCGATGACGAAGAACACCAGATCGACGTCGGCCAGGACCTGAGAGACGGTGCGGTTCATCGAACGGTT
This sequence comes from Thauera chlorobenzoica, assembly GCF_001922305.1. Taxonomy (NCBI): domain Bacteria; kingdom Pseudomonadati; phylum Pseudomonadota; class Betaproteobacteria; order Rhodocyclales; family Zoogloeaceae; genus Thauera; species Thauera chlorobenzoica. The sequence continues at coordinate 2,604,203 of NZ_CP018839.1, read as the reverse complement.
GAGGGCGTTGCGATGATGGGTCTGGAAGCCCGGGGTGTCGACGAACACGAACTGCACCCGCTCTTCGGTGAAGATGCCGGTGACGCGGTGGCGCGTGGTTTGCGCCTTGCTGGAGACGATGCTGATCTTCTGCCCGACGAGGCGGTTGAGCAGCGTCGACTTGCCGACGTTGGGACGGCCGACGATGGCCACGAAACCGCAACGGAAAGCTTCGTCCGCAGCGGCGTCCGCCGCCGAAGCGGGACGGGAATGCTCTTGGTTCATTTTTTCCTCACGGCGGCGAGCGCAAGCTCGGCCGACTGCTGTTCGGCGATGCGCCGGCTGGAACCGCGCCCCAGGGTGCGCACGCCGAGCCTGGGGATCTCGCAGGCGACTTCGAATTCCTGCGAGTGGGCTTCGCCCAGGACCTGCACCATCGTGTAGGCGGGCAAGGGCATCCTGCGCCCCTGCAGCCACTCCTGCAAGGCGGTCTTCGCGTCCTTGCTCGGCTTGCGCGGATCGACTCCGGCAAGCAAGGGCGCGTACAGGCGGTCGATGACGCCCTGCGCACAGGGAAAGCCGCCGTCCAGGAACACCGCCGCGAACACTGCCTCGAGCGCGTCGGCGAGAATCGACGGGCGGCGGCTGCCACCGGACTTGAGTTCGCCTTCGCCCAGGCGCAGGCAGTCGCCGAGTTCGAGTTCGAGCGCGATACGGTAGAGCGCGTCCTGGCGCACCAGCGAGGCACGCACGCGCGACAGCTCGCCTTCGCGCAGTTCGCCGAAGCGCTCGAACAAGGCGATCGACATCACGCAGTTGAGGATGCTGTCGCCGAGGAACTCGAAGCGCTCGTTGTTGGGCAGGCCGAAGCTGCGGTGGGTCAGCGCTTCCTGCAGCAGCCCGGAGTCGGTGAAGACGTGGCCCAGGCGGGATTGAAGCTGGTCGGTAGTCATCGGCTCAACGCGCCTCGCTGCTGGCATGGAGATCGATCAGCAGGCTCAGGTTCGCCACCAGCGGCACGGCGCGGCTGTAGTCGACCTCGATCAGGGTGCGGGGGCCGGACTTGTCGATGAGCAGATCAACCCCCGAGACGCTGGAAACACCGTCGATCTGGCCGCGGCGGTCGAAGCTGCGGCGCAGTTCCAGTGCGGGCGTGCCCTTGTCGCCCTCGTCGGCGAGCACGTTGACGATGCGCTTGACCGCCAGGTACTCGTTGATCACGGGCACCGTGCGGAAACCGATCGTCAGCGCGAAGGCGGCAAGCGCACCGACGACGAGAACGCCAGCCAGGCTCAGGCCGCGTTGGGATTTCATGCGCATGATCTCCTCCCTTTCGTCAGCGCGAGTAAATGAGTCCGCGACGCGGAGCGGCCGCACGCCTCTCGCTCAGTGGAAACCGCCGATCCGCTTCATGTCGCCGAAATTGAACCAGATGAAGAAGGCGCGGCCGACGATGTTGTCCTCGGGAACGAAGCCCCACACCCGGCTGTCGCTGCTGGCGTCGCGGTTGTCGCCCATCACGAAGTAATGCCCCTCGGGCACGGTGCAGCTGACGCCCGCACTGGTATACGTGCAGTTTCCGCGCTGCGGGAAATTCATCACCTGCGGCACGAACGCCGGTGCGTCGCGCTCGATCAGCACCGAATGCTCGGCCGCCCCGAGCTTCTCGGTGAACTGTGGAGAATAGTACAGACGATCGGGGTGGAGATAACTGCCGCTGGCCTCGAGGGCGACGACCTCGCCATTGATCCGCAGGCGCTTGTTGAGGTATTCGACCCGGTCGCCGGGCAGGCCGACGACGCGCTTGATGTAGTCGAGCGAAGGATCGGCCGGATAGCGGAACACCATCACGTCGCCGCGCTGCGGCGCACCGATGTCGATGATCTTCTTGTTGATCACCGGCAGGCGGATACCGTAGTTCCATTTATTGACGAGGATGAAATCGCCCACCAGCAGGGTCGGGATCATCGACCCGGAGGGGATCTTGAACGGCTCGACGACAAACGAGCGCAGCCCGAACACGACCAGGATCACCGGAAAGAAGCTCGCTCCGTACTCCACCCACCACGGCGCCGGCGTGCCAGCCGGGCGCAGCTTGCGCGCATGAAAGCGGTCGAAGAGCCACAGCACGCCGGTGGCGACGAGCAGCAGGAAGAGGATCAGGGCGAAGTTCATGTGTTTTCCGTCGTCAACCGGCGAGCACGGGGCCGCCGGCGGGTTCGATCACTTGCCTTCGTCGGTGCGCAGCACGGCGAGGAAGGCTTCCTGCGGAATCTCGACGTTGCCGACCTGCTTCATCCGCTTCTTGCCTTCCTTCTGCTTCTCGAGCAGCTTCTTCTTGCGCGAGATGTCGCCGCCGTAGCACTTCGCGAGCACGTTCTTGCGCAGCGCCTTGATCGTCTCGCGGGCGATGATGTGCGCGCCGATCGCCGCCTGCACGGCGACGTCGAACATCTGGCGCGGGATCAGGCCGCGCAGCTTGGCGGCCAGTTCGCGGCCGCGGTACTGCGCGCTGGCGCGGTGCACGATGACCGACAGCGCATCGACCTTCTCGCCGCCGACCATCATGTCGAGCTTGACCAGGTCGGCGCTGCGGTATTCCTTGAACTCGTAGTCGAGGGAGGCGTAACCGCGCGACACCGACTTCAGCTTGTCGAAGAAGTCCATCACCACTTCGTTCATCGGCAGCTCATAGACCAGCTGCACCTGGCGACCGTGGTAGCGCATGTCGATCTGTGCGCCGCGCTTCTGGTTGCACAGCGTGATCACCGGACCGACGTAGTCCTGCGGCAGGAAGATCGTCGCGGTGATGATCGGCTCGCGGATCTCCTGGTACTTGCCGACCTCGGGCAGCTTCGCCGGGTTCTCGATGCGGATGACCTCGCCGCTGTTGAGCACGACTTCGTACACCACCGTCGGCGCGGTGGTGATCAGGTCCATGTCGAACTCGCGCTCGAGCCGCTCCTGCACGATGTCCATGTGCAACAGGCCGAGGAAGCCGCAGCGAAAGCCAAAGCCCAGGGCCTGCGAGACTTCCGGTTCGAACTGCAGCGAGGCGTCGTTCAGGCGCAGCTTCTCGAGCGAGTCGCGCAGCTGGTCGTACTCGGAGGACTCCACCGGGTAGAGGCCGGCGAACACCTGCGGCTTGATCTCCTTGAAGCCGGGCAGCGGCTCGGCCGCGGGCCGGTTCGCCAGCGTCACCGTATCACCGACCTTGGCCGCTTCGATCTCCTTGATGCCGGCGATGATGAAACCCACTTCGCCCGCACGCAGTTGCTCGCGCGCCACCGAGCGCGGCGTGAACACGCCGACCTGGTCGCACGGATACTGCAGGCCGTTCGACATCAGCAGGATGCGGTCCTTGGGCTTGAGCACCCCATCGACCACGCGCACCAGCATCACCACGCCGACGTAGTTGTCGAACCACGAGTCGATGATCAGCGCCTTCAGCGGGCCGTCCGGCTCGCCCTTGGGCGGCGGGATGCGGGCAACGATCGCCTCGAGCACGTCTTCCACGCCGAGGCCGGTCTTGGCCGAGCACAGGATCGCCTCGGAGGCATCGACGCCGATCACGTCCTCGATCTCGCTGCGGGCGTTGTCCGGATCGGCCGCCGGCAGGTCGATCTTGTTCAGCACCGGCACGACCTCGACGTCGAGGTCGAGCGCGGTGTAGCAGTTCGCCACCGTCTGCGCCTCGACGCCCTGCGAGGCATCGACCACCAGCAGCGCGCCCTCGCAGGCGGCGAGCGAGCGGCTGACCTCGTAGGAGAAGTCGACGTGGCCCGGGGTGTCGATCAGGTTCAGGTTGTAGACCTGCCCGTCCTTGGCCTTGTAGTGCAGCGCCGCGGTCTGCGCCTTGATGGTGATGCCGCGCTCGCGCTCGATGTCCATCGAGTCGAGCACCTGAGCTTCCATCTCACGGTCGGACAGACCGCCGCAGAAGTGGATGAGTCGATCGGCCAGGGTCGATTTGCCGTGGTCGATGTGGGCGATGATGGAGAAGTTGCGGATATGATTCATGCGAAACGAAAAGGGTGCCTTGCAGCACCCGTTTCGGAATAAGTTGGATGTATCGGGAGTGATCTCGTCAAGCCCGCGATTCTAGCGGAAAACCGGCGCAATAAGCGCGCACCGCGGCTTCGTCGAAGCGGTAATGGCACAGCTCGCGCTCGCCGTGCAGCAGCACCGGCACCCATTCATCCCAGCGCGCTTCGAGTCCAGCGTCCTGGTCGACGTCGAAAACCTCGATTTCCCAGCCAAACTCGGCCGCAACCGGCTCCAGCGCCGCGACCAGCTCGTGGCACAGGTGGCACCACTGCCGGCTCATTACGGTAAACACGGGCGCCGGGCCGGCCGGCTTCATCGCGCTGCCCGCAGGCTGACGTAGGAGCTCGCATCGCCGCGACGTACGAGCAGGGTGATCTGCTGCCCCGGCTCGAGCGCGTCCGCGGTGCGGTTGAATTCAGCCACCGTGCCCAGCCGCTGCTGGCGCCCGTCCTTGATCATTGCCAGCACGAGATCGCCGGGCGCGATTTCGGCGCGCGCAGCCGCCCCCTCGGTACGCAGCACGATCAGCCCCTGCTCGATGCCACGCTCGCGCCGCTGCGCCAGCGTCGGCGCGACCAGGACCAGTCCGAGCCGGTTCGGCGCGGAAGCCGCATGCGGCTTGCTGCCGGCACCACGGGCGTTTTCCGGATCCTGCCATTCGCCGACCGCGAGTTTCAGCACGTGCGGCTTGCCGTCGCGAAAGACGTCGACGTCGACCGTTGCCCCGGGGCGTGCGGCCGCCACGATACGCGGCAGATCGGCCGAGTTTTCCACACTGCGGCCATTGAAGCGCAGGATCACATCGCCCTGTTCGATGCCACCGCGCGCGGCCGGCCCGCCTGCCTCGACCATGCTGACCAGCGCCCCCGCTGCCCGCGGCAGGCCGAAGCCGTCGGCCAGGTCGCGCGTCACTTCCTGGATCGACACCCCGATCCGGCCGCGCTGCACCCGCCCGTAGGTCCGCAGCTGCTGCTGCACATCCATCGCCACATCGATCGGGATTGCGAACGACAAGCCCATGAAGCCGCCGGTGCGGCTGTAGATCTGCGAGTTGATGCCGACCACCTCGCCCCGGAGGTTGAACAGCGGTCCGCCCGAATTGCCGGGATTGATCGCGACATCGGTCTGGATGAAGGGAACGAAATTTTCGTCGGGCAGGCTGCGCCCCTTGGCGCTGACGATGCCGGCCGTCACCGACTGCTCGAAACCGAACGGCGAACCGATCGCCAGCACCCATTCGCCCACTTTCAGCGCTTCCGGGTCGCCCAGCGCGACGTGCGGCAGGCCGTCGGCCTCGATGCGGATCAGAGCGACGTCGCTGCGCGCATCCGCGCCGATGACCACTGCGCTGAACTCGCGCTTGTCGGCAAGGCGCACGAGAATTTCCTCGGCCTCCTCGACGACGTGAGCGTTGGTCAGGATGTAGCCGTCGGCGCTGACGATGAAGCCCGAGCCGAGCGACTGGTTGTCCGGATCGGGGTCCGGGGCGGGCGATTCGGGAAGCCGGGGCACGAAGCGGCGGAAGAAGTCGAACATCGGATCCGACTCGTCCAGTTCCGGTAGGGGAAACGAAAACCGGGGCCGGTCCGTACGCGCCTGGGTCGTGCTGATATTGACCACCGCCGCCCCCTGGCGCTCGACCAGCCGGGTGAAATCGGGCAGCGCCTTAATCTCGCCTGCGGATATCCCGGCTGCCGACACCGACCCCGCAACCAGCGCCAGGGCCAGCATCGCGAAGGCCTGGCGCAGGAAGGCGTGGATCATCGCGACGCCTGCGGCGACTGCATGCAGCTGGCGTCCGGTGCGAGCTCCAGGCGCAGATGGCTGCGCCAGTTCCGGCTCCGGGTCAGCACCCGATTCAGGGTCCAGGCCAGTGCCAGCCCTGCCGCGCCGCCTGCGACCGCGTGCAGATCGCCCCCGCCTTCGGGTGCGATCAGGCTGCCTGCGGCGGCGCCGACAAGCAGCAGCAAGGTGCCAAGCCCGTAGCTGACGAGCGCGGCATTGAGCGGCGCCCCGTCCGGAACGCTGATCAGCACCCGGTCCCCGGGGCTCAGCGGGATGCTCGCCGGGAGGACGAATTCGCCCTGCGGGGGGCCAAACACATGGGAGATCTGCACCGAATGACAGCCTCCCGGCTCGTCACACCGCCCACAACCACCGGCCCGGTCGGTAAGCTTGAGCCACACCCGACCGTGCTCGGCGCGCAACACTTCTGCACGTGCCTGCATCATTGCCCCACTGGTTGAATGCTGTCGCCGATCCGGCGAACGGCGCGCTCGGGCGCTTCGCCGAGCGCGGTGATCACATGGCCGTTGAGCGTGCGCTTGTAGATATTGATCGCACCGGTGGAAACAGGACCGAGGCCGGCGACCGAACCATCGCCGGCCGGCTCGATGAACACCGATATCGCCGCCAGCCCATCGCTGTACACCATATGCACGGCCTGCCCGCGGTCGCGCCCGAGCGGGCGCTGCATCACCGAGCTGAGGCTGTAGCCGGGCAGCATCTCTGCAAGCCCCCAGCCGCTGCTGCCGCGCGGCATTTCGCTGGCGCGTGCATTGACCACCCGCCAGCCGTCTCCCGGGGTGAACCGGGACTTCAGCAAATCGGAATCGACGTCCCCCCCGATCCTCACGTCGCTGAAGGCAAACTGTTCGATGAGCTCGCCGCGCTCGTCCAGCATGCGCGCCTTGAGCAGCAGCCCGCTCTTGATCTCGGCCCACAGGATATGCCCGTAGCGCAGATCGTCGCGCGGCTCGAGGACCAGTGCCTGCACTTCATAGCCGGCGATGCGCCCGATCTCGCCTTTGCGGATACGGTAATTTTCGGCGAGTCCGACCGGAGAGAGCGGCAGCCGGGCAGGGAAAGCCCTGCGCCCACCGGCCGCCTCGTCGATGATCACGGTACGCTCGTCGGGCAGCACGCAGTGCACTTCGTTGCCGCGGCGAATGATTTCGCGGGGGCTGCCATCGAGCACCTCGAGGCGCTCATGCTCCCCGTCGGCATCGACACGGTGGGCGATGCGTGAAGTTTCCACCTGCCCGCCGGACTGATAGACGAACGTTCCGACGTAATTCAGACGCTGCCCCGCGGTAGCGACCCGGCCCAGCCAGGACAGCGGATCGACAGGCGCTTCGGCATACACCGGCGCCAGCAGCAGCATCACGCAAAGGCCCAATACAGCGGGGATCAACCTCATCTGCCCGCACCCTGGCGCTGCTCGGACACGGTCCGTACATACTGCAGCCCGGCAGGCACCGGCCCTCCACCGCTGATCCCCTGGTGAGCGAAGACGTACTCGCGCAACGGATCGTCCCCGGTCCGCGGCAGGGCTCCCTGGCCTGCGGCGATCTTCGTGACCGGGGCCGGAGCAGACACCGCCGCAAGCCGGGCCACGGCGATGTCGTCCCGCGAATACAGGGTTGCGGCAACCAGGCCTACCGCTGCCACCCCCATTACCGAGGCCGCGATCGGCAACATCGACTGCCATGCCGTGCGGCGCGCCGGCCCGGCGCTCGCCACTGCGGGGGAAAACACCACCGGCTCGGCGTCGAGGTTCGCCATCACGCGCTCGACGAAACCGGGCAGGCAATCGTGCTCGCCGCGCAGCGCATCACCGATCATGCAATACGCATCCCAGTCCTTCCGGAGATCAGGATCGCGGCGCAGTTTCTCGAAAACCGGGTGAATCGCATGATCTTCGAGCTCGTCGTCAAGCAGGGCCGACACTGTGTCCTTCATCCTTGCCACCTACCAACGTTTGTCCGGGGCTGTATCCAGCAGGGGCCGCAGACGTTCTGCAATCGCTTCACGCGCGCGGAAGATCCGCGAGCGCACCGTCCCTATCGGGCATTCCATGATGTTGGCGATCTCCTCGTAGCGGAGCCCTTCGAGTTCACGCAACATGATGGCAGTCCTCAGCTCCTCGGGCAGCGCCTCCATTGCCTGATCCACGGTTTCGCCGATCTGGCGCGTCATCATCAGCCGCTCGGGCGTATTGATGTCCCGCAACTGATCGCCATCCTCGAAGGTCTCGGCCTCCTCGGAGTCGAAACTCGTGGAAGTGGGCGCTCTTCTGCTCTGGGACACCAGATAGTTCTTCGCCGTATTGATGCCGATCCGGTACAACCAGGTATAGAAGGCACTGTCCCCGCGGAACGAACCCAGCGCACGGTAAGCCTTGATGAAGGTTTCCTGCGCCACGTCCTCGACTTCGGCAGGATCGCGGATCAGGCGCGACAACAGCCGGTTCAGCTTGCGCTGGTACTTGGACACCAGCAAGCCGAAAGCCTGTTTGTCGCCGCGCTGTACGCGCTCGACGAGCTGCTGATCGAGCACACGGTCGCTCATGGGGTGAGGTGTTTTCCCGGATATTGGAATGACAAAACACCCGGATTATAAGCGAGCCGCCGCAGGTTCTGCAGAAATCGGAGGTACTCGAAAAGACACGCCCCCCTGCAATTAGTTCATGCCTGCTCCAGCTGCCGGAGCGCCCCGCGACCGGCCTGCAGCACCGACGCTCGCCGCAACAGCCGTGCATGCTATATTTCCGCACTTCTCTCGAGTCGGGTGACATCTTGCTCAAACAGTACGACGTACTCATTCTTGGCAGCGGCACCGCCGGCCAGTCCATCGCCCTGCGCCTCGCCGACACCCTGCGAGTTGCGCTCGTCACCAAGCGCGAGCTCTCCGACAGCGCGAGCAACTGGGCCCAGGGAGGAATCGCCGCGGTTCTCGACACCACCGACAGCATCGAAGCGCACATCCAGGACACCTTCACGGCCGGTGCCGGGTTGTGCGATCCGGGCGCGACCCGTTTCGTGGTCGAAAACGGCAAGCGCGCGATCGACTGGCTGATCGAGCGCGGCGTACCCTTCACCCGCGAACCCGACTCGGAATTCGGCTACCACCTGACCCGCGAGGGCGGGCACTCCCACCGCCGCGTCATCCATGCCGCCGACGCCACCGGCGCCGCAGTGCAGCTGACACTGAGCGCCCAGGTGCGCGCCCACCCCAACATCGACATCTACGAGCATCACATCGCCGTCGATCTGGTGCTCGGCGACAAGGTCGGACAGCCGGGCGAGGGCTGCCTCGGCGCCTACGTCCTCGACATCGCCGCGGACGAGGTGGTCACCTTCAGCGCCCGCAATACCGTGCTCGCCACCGGAGGCACCGGCAAGGTCTATCTGTATACGACCAACCCGGACGTTGCCACCGGTGACGGCGTAGCCATGGCCTGGCGTGCCGGCTGCCGGGTGGGGAACATGGAATTCATCCAGTTCCATCCGACCTGCCTGTACCACCCTCAGGCCAAGTCCTTCCTGATCTCCGAGGCCGTGCGCGGCGAAGGCGGCCTGCTGAAGCTGCCCGACGGCACCCGCTTCATGCCCGAGCACGATCCGCGCGCCGAACTCGCGCCGCGCGACGTCGTCGCCCGCGCGATCGATTTCGAGATGAAAAAGCGCGGCCTCGACTGCGTCTACCTCGACATCAGTCACAAGCCCGAAGCCTGGCTGCGCGAGCACTTCCCCAACATCCACGCGCGCTGCCTGGAACTGGGTATCGACATCAGCCGTGAGCCGATCCCGGTCGTGCCCTGCGTGCATTTTTCCTGCGGCGGCATCGTCACCGACCTGTCCGCCCGCACCGACGTTCCCGGCCTGTACGCCGTCGGAGAATCCGCATTCACCGGCCTGCATGGCGCCAACCGCCTCGCAAGCAACTCCCTGCTCGAATGCCTGGTGTTCGGCGAGGCCGCCGCCAGGGACATCCTCGCCAAGCCTCACGCGCTGCCGCCGGCGTTACCCGACTGGGACGAAAGCCGCGTCACCGACGCCGATGAGGAAGTGGTGATCGCCCACAACTGGGCAGAGCTGCGCCGGGCCATGTGGGACTACGTCGGCATCGTGCGCACGACCAAGCGGCTCAAGCGTGCCCAGCACCGCATCCGCCTGCTCGAGCGCGAGATCCACGAGTTCTACACCAACTTTCGCGTCAGCAACGACCTGATCGAGCTGCGCAACCTGGTGACCACCGCCGACCTGATCGTGCGTTGCGCGCTGCGACGCAAGGAAAGCCGCGGCCTGCACACCTCGCGCGATTTCCCGACCATGCTGGCGCGCGCGCGCAACACTGTCCTGCGTCCGCGACCAACGCGAAAGAAAGCAGGAAGCTGAACCGCTATCCTTTTCGCGCCGGTGCATGCCAGCAGCGCATGCACGCACTCCGCCCTCACCGGGCCGCGAATGGCCACGGATCAAGCACCGGCGTCGCCGCGCAGCGCCCGGTGGCGCAGCCAGATCCGCAGCCCCCGCCACTGCACAGCCGGCAGGTTCACCGGCAGAAGCATCAGTCGCCTCCCGCGCTCCACGCCCCGCCCGTGCCGGGGCGGCGGTGGCATGCCGCCACCCGCGTCCGCCGCCGGGCCGGGTCGAAGATGGAGCCACAGCGCCGAGCCGAGATCGACGGCATCGGCACCGACTCGGCACAGCACCCGCTCCCCGCCACTCGACACCTCCACCGCCCCGTCCTCGAGCAGCACCAGCGTGGTCCCGCGCTTGCCCAGTTCGGCGCGGATGGCGCGCAGCAAAGAGGCGATGAGCAGCCCCCAGGCCACTGCGGCCAGGACCACCTGCCCCTCGGGACCTCCCGTCGGCATCGGGAACAGGGCATGAAAAAGCGCCAGTGCAGCCGCGACATGCACGGCCAGCACTGACGCCAGCACCCCTCGCGAAGGAGAGAGTTCGATGCTCAGCGGCCGATGCATGGAGCGGGCGCCACATGCATCGGCGCTTCAGACGCGGCGGAAGACGAGTGTCCCGTTGGTGCCACCGAAGCCGAAGTTGTTCTTCAGGGCCACATCGATCTTCATCCGCCGCGCCACGTTGGCACAGTAATCGAGATCGCACTCCGGGTCCTGGTCGAAGATGTTGATCGTCGGCGGCGAAATCTGGTGATGCACCGCCAGCACGGTAAACACCGATTCCAGGCCGCCGGCCCCACCGAGAAGGTGGCCGGTCATCGACTTGGTCGAGTTGACCACGAGCTTCTTCGCCACATCCGCGCCGAACGCGAGCTTGATGGCATCGGTCTCGTTCTTGTCGCCGAGCGGCGTCGAGGTGCCATGGGCGTTGAGGTAGTCCACTTCGTCCGGATTGACCCCGGCATTCCGCATCGCGTTGATCATGCTGCGGCGCGGGCCATCGGTGTCCGGCGCGGTCATGTGGAAGGCATCGCCGCTCATGCCGAAGCCGGCAACTTCAGCGTAGATTTTCGCCCCGCGCTTGATTGCATGCTCGTATTCCTCGAGCACCAGCACGCCGGCGCCTTCGCCGAGCACGAAACCGTCGCGCCCCTTGTCCCAGGGACGGCTGGCGGTGGCAGGATCATCATTGCGCGTGGACAAGGCCTTGGCCGAGGCGAAGCCGCCGATCGCCAGTTCGGTGACGGTGGATTCCGCGCCGCCGCACACCATCACGTCGGCATCGCCGTATTCGATCATCCGCGCGCCCATGCCTATTGCATGAAGCCCGGTGGTGCATGCGGTCACCACCGCAAGGTTCGGCCCCTTCAGGCCGAACATGATCGAGAGGTTCCCCGAGATCATGTTGATGATCGTGCCGGGAATGAAGAAGGGGGAAATCTTGCGCGGGCCGCCGCCGAGGAAATCGTTGTGGGTATCCTCGATCATCGGCAGGCCGCCGATACCCGAACCGATGTTGACACCGATGCGATCGGCGTTGGACTCATCGACCTCGATGCCTGAATCGCGGATCGCCTGGATCCCCGCAGCCATGCCGTAATGGATGAAGACATCCATCCGGCGTGCCTCCTTGGGGGAAAGATAGGCGGCGACGTCGAAGTCCTTCACTTCACCCGCGATGCGCGACGCGAAACTGCTGGCATCGAAACGCGTGATCGGGCCGACACCGCTCTTGCCGGCAGTCAGGTTTTCCCAGGCCTCGGGAACAGTATTGCCGACCGGCGAGATCACGCCTAGACCGGTGACGACGACTCTACGACGCGACACGGGCAACTCCGTTGGAATCAATAAGGAAGAATTAGAGCCTGCCCGGAACCGCGGAGACTGCAGTTACCGGACAGGAGACGCTGGAACAGCGCGTGTACTGCTTACTTCTTGAGGTGGGCGTTGACGTAGTCGATCGCCTGCTGGACGGTGGTGATCTTCTCGGCCTCTTCGTCCGGAATCTCGCACTCGAACTCCTCTTCCAGGGCCATGACCAGTTCCACGGTGTCCAGCGAATCCGCGCCCAGATCATCGACGAACGAAGATTCGATCTTGATCTCCGATTCGTTCACGCCAAGTTGCTCAGCGACGATCTTCTTGACGCGCTGTTCGATGTTCTCCATGAACCAACTCCTTCCTGAGGGTGACAGGTGTATTTGAAAAAAGCCGGCGTATTCTACCAAAACGCCGGGGAACCGCTATCCTGAACCTTGATCAGGACATGTACATACCGCCATTGACGTGCAGGGTGGTCCCCGTCACGTAAGCAGCGGCAGGTGATGCGAGAAATGCGACCGCGCCGGCGATCTCTTCCGGGCGCCCGAGGCGCCCCAGGGCGATATTACCCAGGAGCGCGTCGCGCGCCGCGTCGGGCAGCGCGCGCGTCATGTCAGTGTCGATGAATCCCGGCGCCACGCAATTGACCGTGATGTTGCGGCTGCCCAGTTCGCGCGCCAGCGCACGGCTCATGCCTGCCACCCCGGCCTTGGCCGCGGCATAGTTGGCCTGGCCGGGGTTGCCCGCGCTCGCCACCACCGAGGTGATGTTGATGATGCGTCCGCTGCGCGCCTTCATCATCCCGCGCATCACCAGCTTGCTCATGCGGAAGACGGCGCGCAGGTTGGTGTCGAGCACCGCATCCCACTCCTCGTCCTTCATCCGCATCGCGAGGTTGTCGCGGGTGATGCCGGCGTTATTGACCAGGATGGCAATCGGGCCGAAACGCTTTTCGACCTCGCCGACGAGCGCCTCGCAGGCTGCGGCGTCGGTGACGTCGAGCGCCATCCCGGCACCCTTCAGACCCGCCTCGGTGACGGCCTTTTCGATTTCGGCAGCGCCGGACCCGGACGTCGCAGTGCCGATCACGGTCGCCCCCAGGCGGGCCAGTTCGAGCGCCACGGCACGGCCGATGCCGCGCGATGCGCCGGTGACCAGGGCGATCTGCCCTTCGAGTGAAAAACTCATCCCTTACCTCGTTGCCGCAATCGATTCTTCCAGGCTCGCCGCGTCGTGCGCCGAGCCGCCCTCCACTTCCTTGGCGATGCGCTTGGTCATCCCCGCCAGCACCTTGCCCGGGCCGCACTCGATGACGTGGCTCATGCCGCGCGCGGCCATCGCCTGCACCAGCTCGATCCAGCGCACCGGCGAGAAGGCCTGGCGCACCAAGGCATCGCGGATCTTCTCCGGCTCATCATAGATGGCCACATCGGCGTTGTTGATGACGTCGATTTCCGGCTTCGAAATCGTCACGCCGGCCAGGCGCCCGGCCAGGCGCTCGGCCGCCGGACGCATCAGCGCACAGTGGAACGGCGCGGACACCGGCAGCAGCACGGCACGCTTGGCACCCTTGGCCTTGGCAATCCCGCTCGCACGCTCGACCGCGGCCCGGGCACCGGCGATCACGATCTGGCCGGGCGCGTTCAGGTTCGCGGCCTCGACCACCTCCCCCTGCGCCGCTTCCGCACAAGCTTCGCGCACCGCATCGGCTTCCAGGCCCATCACCGCAGCCATCGCGCCTTCGCCCGCCGGCACCGCTTCCTGCATCGCCTGGGCGCGAAAGCGCACCAGCGGCACCGCGTCCTTGAACGCCATCGCCCCGGCCGCGACCAGTGCGGAGTATTCACCCAGGCTGTGCCCCGCGACCATCGCCGGCTTCGCCCCACCGCCCGCCCGCCAGGCGCGCCAGGTCGCCACCCCTGCGGTCAGCATCAGCGGCTGGGTGTTGACGGTCAGGGCCAGGCGCTCGGCCGGGCCGTCGCAGACCATCGCCCACAGATCCTCGCCGAGGGCATCCGACGCCTCGGCGAAGGTGTCACGAATCACGGTCGAATCCCCATACGCAGCCATCATGCCGACGGACTGCGACCCCTGGCCGGGAAAAACCAGCGCAAATGCCATGCCTGCTCTCCGCTTGTCAGAAATGCTGGTGAAAAATCAGAAATCGATCAGGGCCGCGCCCCAGGTGAAACCGCCGCCCACGCCTTCCACCACCAGGCGCTGGCCGCGGCGGACCTGGCCGCTGCGCACCGCTTCGTCGAGCGCGAGCGGGATCGAGGCCGCCGAAGTATTGCCGTGGTGATCAACGGTGGTGACGACGCGCTCCATCGGCAGGCCAAGGCGCCTGGCGGTCGCCTGGATGATGCGGATGTTGGCCTGGTGGGGAATCAGCCAGTCGACGCTGTCGGCCGGCGCACCGGCCTGCTCCAGCACTTCCTGGGCGACATCGCCGAGCACCTTGACCGCGAATTTGAACACTGCCTGCCCGTCCATGCGCAGGAAAGGATCGCCGATCACCTGACCCGAAGCGACGCCGCCGGGCACGCACAGGATCGGATGGTGGCTGCCGTCGGCGTGCAGCGCGCTGGCGCGGATCCCGGGCTGCGTCGAGGCCTCGAGCACGACCGCGCCGGCGCCGTCGCCGAACAGCACGCAGGTGGCCCGGTCCGACCAGTCGAGGATGCGCGAGAACACTTCGGCACCGATCACCAGGGCACGCGTGTGGCTACCCGAGCGGATGAACTTCTCCGCCACCGTCAGCGCATAGACGAAGCCGCTGCACACGGCCTGGACGTCGAACGCGGGGCCGCCGTTGCGGATCCCGAGCTTGGACTGCACCAAGGCGGCGGTACTCGGAAAGATATAGTCGGGCGTCGACGTGGCGACGATGATCAGGTCGATGTCGTCGGCCTCGCAACCGGCGGCTTCGATCGCGTGCTCGGCGGCGACACGCGCCAGATCGCTCGCTCCGACATCGGCAGCGGCGAGGTAACGGCTGCGGATCCCCGAGCGGCTGACGATCCACTCGTCCGACGTGTCGATGCCGCGCGCGACCAAGTCCTCGTTGCTCACCGGGTTGCCCGGCAGACAGCTGCCGGTGCCGGCGATCCGTGCGTAGATCATGCCTTCACCTCATTCATGCTCGCCATGCGCTCGGAAATGCGCTCGATGAGCCGGTTGGATGCGGCCTCGGCTGCACGCGACAGCGCGTTCGCAAAAGCGAGCGCATCGGCCGAGCCGTGGCTTTTGAGAACGACGCCGCGCAAACCGAGGAGCGGGGCACCGTTGTACAGGCGATGGTCCACCCGGCGCTTGAAGCGCTTGAGCACCGGCAGCGCGACCAGCCCCATCAGCTTGGCCGGCAGGGAGCGGCCGAACTCTTCCTTGAGGAAGGCGCCCAGCATCTGGGCTAGCCCCTCCGAGGTTTTCAGCGCGACGTTGCCGACGAAGCCGTCGCAGACGACCACATCGACCGTCCCCTCGTAGATGTCGTTGCCCTCGACGTTGCCATGGAAATTCAGGCCGCTGCCGCGCAGCAGTTCGCCCGCCTCCTTGACCACGTCGTTGCCCTTGATCGCTTCCTCGCCGATGTTCAACAGGCCGACACTGGGGCGTTCCTTGTGCTCGATGGCCGCCACCAGCATCGCCCCCATGATGCCGAACTGGAGCAGATGCTCGGCCGAGCAGTCCACGTTGGCGCCGAGGTCGAGCATGTAGGTGTGGCCCTTCAGCGAAGGAAGGATGGTGGCGATCGCCGGCCGGTCGATGCCCGCCAGCGTCTTCAACACAAAGCGCGAAATCGCCATCAGCGCGCCAGTATTCCCGGCCGACACGGCGGCATCGGCATTGCCCGCCTTGACCAGATCGATCGCCACCCGCATCGAAGAATCCTTCTTCGTGCGCATGGCGATCGCGGGCGGATCGTCCATCGCCACGACTTCGGAAGCGGGCCGCAGCTGCAGGCGCGAACCGAAGTCGGCCGCTGCCGTGCCGAGCAGGGGCCGGATCGCCTCCTCCCGCCCCACCAGGATTGCATTGGCTTCGGAATGGCTGCGCAGGAAGGACAGCGCAGCAGGCACGGTCACGACCGGGCCGTGATCGCCACCCATGCAATCGACCGCAATGGTGACACCCATCGGCATCTCGCGTGATTCAGTCGGTAAAGTCGGAAAAAAAGCGGCGCAGGCGCAAAGCGCACTGCGCCGCCCTCATGCGTGCGGGCAGCGGGATTACTCGCCCTTGACCTTCAGGACCTTCTTGCCGCGGTAAAAGCCATTGGGGCTGATGTGGTGGCGCAGATGCACTTCACCGGTGGTCGGTTCCACGGCCAGCGCCGGGCCGGTAAGGAAATCGTGCGCACGATGCATGCCACGCTTGGACGGGGACTTCTTGTTCTGCTGAACGGCCATGAGAAATGCTCCTAAAACAAATATCGCGCCTATTTCGCGCTGGGACTGCCTCGCAGCGACGCCAGCGCAGCGAAAGGCGATTCTTTTGACGCCCCCCCCACCGGGCGGGGCGCGTCACAATTTTCGTGCCGCGGTGCGACCGGCAGCGCCAGCAGGATCTCGTCTTCGAGAAGCGCCAGCGCATCGAACTCGTCACCGACCTCGATCGCATCGAACTCGTCGTTTTCAAGCTCTTCTTCCGGGATCGGCTGCCCAGCCCTGACCAGTTGCAACTGCGTATCGAGCTTGAGCACCCACGCAAGGCCGCCCAGACAGCGCTGGCAACACAGATCGAGCTGCCCGCTCGCGGTCAGGCGCAACCGCGGCTCTCGCCGGGCCACTTCCCCGACCAGCGAACCTTCCAGCTTCCAGCGCACCACGCCTTCGGTCGAGGCAAGGACATCGCTCAAGCGCAGCAAATCCGCCACAGCGACCTCGCCCTGAATCGAGCGCGCCTCTGCGGCAAACCTGAAAGGGTCGGAGATGACTCTCGACGGGATGCCTTGTTGCGACATAAGCCGCGCATGATATTATTTTTTCGAGCTTTGTGTAAAGCCATCCCGCATCAGCCCGCCTGACCGGGCGAGCTGCCGGCAACACAAAGCCGACCGTCGTTCACGTCCCGCGCGGCACTGCCCCTTCTTCGCCCCTTTCCCTTCGCTGCCATCCCACTTCGCACCCCGCACCATCCATGAACCTCGTCCTCGCCTCGACTTCCGCCTACCGCCGGATGCTGCTCGAGCGGCTGCAGCTGCCGTTCTCGACCGACCGTCCTGAAACCGACGAGACGCCGCTGCCCGGCGAGTACCCCGCAACGACCGCGGAGCGGCTGGCGGCCGAGAAGGCGCGGGCCGTCGCCGTGCGCTGGCCCGACGCCCTCATCATCGGCAGCGACCAGGTCGCCTGCCTCGGCGACGAGATCTTCGGCAAACCCGGCACCGAAGAACGCGCCATCGCCCAGTTGCAGCGCATGCGCGGGCAGACGGTCACCTTCCATACCGCCCTCGCCGTACTCAACACCCGCAGTGGCCGGCTGCAGGTCGAAGGCGTGCCGACGCAGGTCCGCTTCCGTCCGCTGAGCGACGACGAGATCCGCCGCTATGTCGCCAAGGAACGCCCGCTCGATTGCGCCGGCAGCGCCAAATCGGAAGGATTGGGGATCACCCTGCTCGACGCCATGCCCGGCGACGACCCCACCGCGCTGATCGGCCTGCCGCTGATCGCCCTCGCCCGCATGCTGCGCGCCGAAGGCCTGGAGCTGCCGTGAGCCAGGCTCGAGTCACCCCGCCCGCCCCCCCGACAGGGACGCTTTACCTCATCCCGGTCGCCCTCGGCGAAACCCCCTGGGCGGCGTTCCTGCCGGCGCAGGCGCAGGCCATCGCCGCCAGCCTGCGCCACTTCGTGGTCGAAACCGCGCGCGCCGCACGCGCCCACCTGAAGCAGCTCGACTACCCGCACCCGCTGCGCGAAACCGACATCCGGGAACTGCCCGCCGATCCACAGGCCGCCGACCCCGCCCTGCTCGACGCCCTCCTCGCTCCCGCGCTGAACGGCACCGACCTCGGCCTGATGTCGGACGCCGGCTGCCCGGCGGTCGCCGACCCCGGCGCCCGCCTGGTCGCCCGCGCCCACGCACGGGGTATTCGCGTCGTACCGCTGGTCGGCCCCTCCTCCATCCTGCTCGGCCTGATGGGCTCCGGGCTGAACGGCCAGAGCTTCGCCTTTCACGGTTACCTGCCTGTCGATGAAGCCGGGCGCGACACCGCCCTGCGCGCGCTCGAGAGCGAATCGCGCCAGCTCGGCCGCACCCAGATCTTCATCGAGACGCCGTATCGCAACGAGCGCATGTTCGACGCCCTGCTCAAGCTGCTTCGGCCCGAAACCCGCCTGTGCGTCGCCTGCGAACTCAACACCGCAAGCGAGCTCCTCCTCACCCGCAGCATCCGCGACTGGAAGAAAGCGCCACACCCGGCACTCGCCAAACGCCCGGCGCTGTTCCTGCTCCTGGCCTGACATCCATGGCCGCAGCCGGCGGCGCCACCGGCCACCGCAAGCTGCGCACGCCCAACCGCCCCGGCGGACACATCCGCCCGGGCATCCTCGCGCTCAGGCGTGCTCGAACAGCCAGCGCGCCAGCTCGTGCGGCCGATGCACGCAGGCCAGCGGCGACTCGGCCTCCAGCGCCGCCACCGGATGCGCGCCGAAGCTGACCGCGAGCGCGGCCGTGCCGGCATTCTTCGCCATCTGCAGATCGTGCGTGGTGTCGCCAACCATCAGCGTGCGCTCGGGGGGCACGCCCAGTTCGTCCATCAGCTGCTCGAGCATCGCCGGATGGGGTTTGGAAAAACACTCGTCCGCGCAGCGCGTGCTGTGGAAATAAGTGCCGAGCCCGGTATGGCCGAGCGCACGGTCGAGCCCGACCCGGCTCTTGCCGGTCGCCACGCCGAGCATCCGCCCGCGCCCAGCGAGGCCGGCGAGCATTTCGGCAACACCTTCAAACAGCACCAGCTCATGGTCGCGCGACAGGTAGTGGTGACGGTAGCGCTCGACCATGCGCGGATAATCGGCTTCCGCCAGTTCCGGCACCGCATGGCGCAACGCGTCCCCCAGCCCCAGGCCGATGACGTAGCGCGCACGCTCGTCCGACGGCGCCGGCAGGGCAAGGTCGCACGCCGCCGCCTGCATCGCACGCACGATCGCCGCGGCCGAATCCATCAGCGTGCCGTCCCAGTCGAAGACGATCAGATCGAAGCGCTCAGCCATGTTTTTTCTCCGCGGCATCGAGCCGCTCGATGAAGGATTGCAGGTCGCCGGGCAACGGCGACTCGAAGGCAAGCGCCTCGCCCGTCAGCGGATGGCGGAAGCTCAGCTGCGCGGCGTGCAGGAACATGCGCTTGAGCCCCTCGCCTTCGAGCCGCTTGTTGAGGGCGAAATCGCCGTATTTGTCGTCACCGCACAGCGGAAAGCCGAGGTGTGCCAGATGCACCCGGATCTGATGCGTGCGCCCGGTCTTCAGCTCCACCTCGAGCAGGCTGTAGCCGCCCCAGCGCCTGACCAGCCGCATCACGCTGTGCGCCGGCTTGCCCTCGTCGCTCACCCGCACGCGGCGCTCGCCCTCGGCGGTCAGGTACTTGTAGAGCGGCGCCCTCACATGCTGCAGCGAATTCGCCCAGCGCCCCGGCACCAGGGTCAGGTAGCGCTTTTCCACCCGGCCTTCGCGCAGCATGTCGTGCAGGGCGGTGAGCGCGGAGCGCTTCTTGGCGACGATCAAGAGACCCGAGGTTTCCCGGTCGAGCCGGTGCGCCAGCTCGAGCAGGCGCACGTCGGGGCGCTGCGCGCGCAACTGCTCGATGACGCCGTAGCTCACCCCGCTGCCGCCATGCACCGCCTTGCCCGAAGGCTTGTCGATGACGAGCAGCGCGTCGTCCTCGTACACCACCGGCAACGGCTTGCCCGCCGGCGCCGGCGCAGTGCGTGCCGGCTCGGCGATACGGATCGGCGGAATACGCACCTCGTCCCCTTCCGCCAGGCGGTAGGTCTGCTGCACCCGGCGTCCATTGACGCGGACTTCGCCGCTGCGCAGGATGCGATAGACGTGACTTTTCGGCACCCCCTTGGCGATGCGCAACAGGTAGTTGTCGATGCGCTGCCCCGCAGCCTCCTCATCGATGCGCTCGTGGCGAACCGCGATCGCTTTGCCTTCAATCGTCGTCATGAAATATACTTCCGGGCGGTCGACCCGGTCGCTGCCAACCAAGTGCGACACGTCTAATTTTCCCTGCAGGTCGAAACATCTGCATCGGAGGCGTGCGCAGACTGCTGGCAATGAGCCCTGAAGAGCGCTCCCGGCTCGACCGTTGCCCGCCATCCAAGGCCGAAAAGGCGCCGATGGTAACGCAACCGTCCCACTTCGACATACCCATCCAGCCCGCGGGTTGGATTTTGACGCACAAACCGCACAGCAGGATCAAATGCTCCGGCCCGGCCCCACAACCGGCGGGAGCAAGAGAATATCGACCAGCCGACCCATCACAGCCCGACAAACCCACCGGATGAAAGCAGCAGTCATGTCCAGTCGCTCCTGATCCCGGAAAGCGCGATGGTGCGCGCCGCTCGTCCTGCCCGTGTGCTTTGCGCGGGAGAACGATCCAAATGAAGCGCATGCTTTTCAACGCGACGCAGGCCGAAGAACTACGCGTCGCAATCGTGGACGGTCAGAAACTGATCGATCTCGATATCGAATCGGCCGCAAAAGAAGAACGCAAGAGCAACATCTACAAGGCGGTCATCACCCGCATCGAGCCCAGCCTCGAAGCGGCCTTCGTCGACTACGGCGCCGAGCGCCACGGCTTCCTGCCGTTCAAGGAAATCTCGCGCACCTACTTCCAGCCCGGCGTCGATGCCGGCAAGGCCTCGATCAAGGAAGCCCTCAGAGAAGGCCAGGAACTCATCGTCCAGGTGGAAAAGGACGAGCGCGGCAACAAGGGCGCGGCGCTCACCACCTACATCTCGCTCGCCGGCCGCTATCTGGTGCTGATGCCCAACAACCCGCGCGGCGGCGGCGTCTCGCGCCGCGTCGAGGGCGACGAGCGCGCCGAACTGCGCGAGGCGATGGACCAGCTCGAAGTCCCCTCGGGGATGAGCCTGATCGCGCGCACCGCGGCGATCGGCCGCTCCGCCGAAGAGCTGCAGTGGGACCTCAACTACCTGCTGCAGCTGTGGACCGCGATCGAAGGCGCGGCGCAGGGCCAGTCCGGCGCGTTCCTGATCTACCAGGAAGGCAGCCTGGTGATCCGCGCGATCCGCGACTACTTCCAGCCCGACATCGGCGAGATCCTGATCGACACCGACGACATCTTCGACCAGGCGTGCCAGTTCATGGCCCACGTCATGCCTGCGAACGTCTCCCGGGTGAAGCGCTACAGCGACGACGTGCCGCTGTTCTCGCGCTTCCAGATCGAGCACCAGATCGAATCGGCCTATTCGCGCCAGGTGAACCTGCCCTCGGGCGGCGCGGTCGTGATCGACCATACCGAGGCGCTGGTGTCGGTCGACGTCAACTCGGGCCGCGCCACCAAGGGCGCCGACATCGAGGAAACCGCGCTGCGCACCAACCTCGAAGCCGCCGACGAGCTTGCCCGCCAGCTGCGCCTGCGCGACCTCGGCGGCCTGATCGTGATCGACTTCATCGACATGGAGTCGGCGAAGAACCAGCGCGAAGTCGAAAGCCGCCTGCGCGACGCCCTGCGCCACGACCGCGCACGGGTACAGACCGGCAAGATCAGCCGCTTCGGCCTGCTCGAGCTCTCCCGCCAGCGCCTGCGTCCGGCGCTCGCCGAAACCAGCTACATCACCTGCCCGCGCTGCAACGGCACCGGCCATATCCGCAGCACCGAATCGTCGGCGCTGCACATCGTGCGCATCCTCGAAGAGGAAGCGATGAAGGAGAACACCGGCGCGGTGCACCTGCAGGTGCCGGTCGACGTCGCAACCTTCCTCCTCAACGAGAAGCGCGTCGATATCGCCCGCATCGAGATGCGCCACAAGGTGCAGCTGATCATCGTCCCGAACCGCCATCTGGAGACGCCGGCGCACGAGATCATCCGCCTGCGCCACGACCAGCTCAACGCCGAAGACATCGCCCTGGCCAGCTACCAGATGGTGCAGAAGCCGGACGAAGAGCAGCAGCGCCTGCCGTCGAAGGCCAACGAGCGCCCGCCGCGCCAGGAAGCCGCGGTCAAGGGCATCGCCCCGGCCCAGCCGGCACCGATCGCAGCCGCCGCGCCGGCCGATGCGCCTCCCGCGGCGGCGCCCCAGCCTCCGTCGAAGGGCTTGTTCGCCCGCATCATCGGCCTGTTCACCGGCAAGAAGGCCGAAGCGCCGCCGCCGTCGGCACTCACCACTGCGACTGAAGCCGCGCCGAAGCGGGAGGGCCGCGGCCGCAGCGAGCGCAGTGGCGAAGGCCGCCGTGGCAACGGCAGCCGTGGCCGCCGCAACGAGCGTGACGGCGACCCCCAGGGCGGACGCAGCCCCCGCACCGAGCGCGGCGAAAACACCGAGCGCCCGCAACGCAACGCGGCTCCTGCAGAGCGGCCCGAGCGCAGCGAGCGCGCCGAACGCACGGAAAAGGCTGAGCGCGCCGAAGGCGGTCGCCGCGGCCGCGGTCAGCGCGTCAACCGCGACGAAGAAGCGGTCGAGCGCAACGAAAGGACGACCGAGCTTCGCAGCGCGATCGTCGACGAGGACCGGCTGACAGCAGGCACCGCAGGCGTCCTTGCGGCCGCGGCCACTGCCGAGACGCTCGCCCCGGAAGCCGCAGCCAGCGAAACGCCAGCCGCCGAAATCGCCACTGAAGAAGGCGCCCCGACCGAGAAGCGCCGCCGTCGCGGTCGTGGTCGCGGCCGCCGTTCCGGTGAAGCGCAAGCCAGCGCGGCGGTCTCCGGCGAGGACAGCGCCGAAGCCCAGGGCGAAGATAGCGCGCCCGTGCCAGCTCCCACCCCGGACTCCGAGGCGGACGATGCGCTTGCGTCCATTCCCCCCTCGGCTCCGAGCGAGGAGCGCGTCGGCAGCAACGCGGCACCAGTTGCCGAAGCAACGCTGACTCCCCAGCCGCTCGAGCACAGCACGGCGGCGGATACGCCCGCGCAAGCCGAACCGGAACTCCCGGTCGCCGTGTCCGCCGCAGTGAGCATCGAGCCTGCACCGCAAACGCCGGCCGAAGCACCGCCGGCCCCGGTCCGCATCGTTGCCCCGGTGCCCCCCGCGCCGGATGCAGCCGCCAGCCCGGCGGCCGAGGCACCGTTTGCGTCCGAGCCGGGCATCGAGGTCGCAGCGACCGCACCGGCGCCGGCCATCGCCGCAGCGGCAATCGTCGAACACGCCGAACCGGCCGCGCCCAGCGGCAGCACCGCAATCGAAGCCGAGCCCGTACCGGAGACCGCTGCCGAAGCGCCGATCGAAGCGCCCTTGCCGGCCGATGAAGCCGAGCCGGCGGCAGGCCGACCCGAGCTCGCCCCGAACGCGCCGGCCCCGGTTGCGGACGACAACGGACTGATCAAGATCGAAACCGATCCGTCCAAGATCGTACAGTTCGGCAGCGGCGCGGTCGAACCTCCGGTGCGTCTTGGCCGCAAACCGCGCACGGCTCCGGTCGTCGTCGATGAGCCGCTGCAGCAGGTGGAAACCCACAAGTAAGCCCGCCCCCTGCGGCAGGAGGCCGTCTCGCAAGAGACGGCCTCCTGCCGCTCAGGCGCGCGTGCCGACCGACTCCAGCAGCCGGCGCACGCCGTATTCGCACATATCGAGCACGCGCTCGAAGTCCTCCGCCCCACCGTGATACGGGTCCGGCACTTCATCCGCGAGACCCGAATCCGCGGCGAACTGCATGAACAATCCCAGGCGCGGCCGATACGGCTCGGGACAGCGGTCTTGCATGATCTCGAGATGGCCACGATCCATCGCCAGCAGCAGGTCGAAACGCTCGAAATCCTCCGCCACCAGCGCCCGCGCCCGGAGCGCCGACAGATCGTAGCCGCGCTGCGCTGCCGCGCGTTGGGCACGCCGGTCCGGCGCCTCGCCGACGTGGTAATCGAGCGTGCCCGCCGAATCGACCGTCACCGTCCCTGCCAAACCTGCAGCCGCGAGCAGATCGCGGGCGACGCCTTCGGCGGTGGGTGACCTGCAGATGTTTCCGGAACACACGAACAGGATTTTCAGCATTTTCCCCTCTCCCTGTCAGACGCTGCCGTGCTGGTCGGCGCCGAACGCGCGCCGGCGCAGCTTGAACAGTTCGTCACGAGCCGCGGCGGCCTTCTCGAACTCGAGATTGCGCGCGTGCTCCTGCATCTCCTTCTCGAGGCGCTTGATCGCCTTCGCCAGCGCCTTTTCGTCCATCAGCGCATAGTCGGCGGCCTTCCCGGCGATGCGGGCGACGTCGCGCCTGGCGCCATCGGCATCATAGACGCCGTCGATGATGTCCTTGATCCGCTTGGTGACCGTCTTCGGCACGATGCCGTTGGCCGTATTGAAGGCGACCTGCTTCTGCCGGCGGCGCTCGGTCTCGCCGATTGCCGCCTTCATTGAATCGGTGATCCGGTCGGCGTAGAGGATGGCGGTGCCGTGGATGTGGCGCGCGGCGCGGCCGATGGTCTGGATCAGCGAACGCGCGGAGCGCAGGAAGCCCTCCTTGTCGGCGTCGAGGATCGCCACCAGCGATACCTCGGGGATGTCGATGCCTTCGCGCAGCAGGTTGATCCCCACCAGCACGTCAAACTCGCCCAGGCGCAGGTCGCGGATGATCTCGACGCGCTCCACGGTGTCGATGTCCGAGTGCAGGTAGCGCACGCGGATGCCGTTGTCGGCGAGGTAGTCGGTGAGATCCTCGGCCATGCGCTTGGTCAGCACCGTGACCAGCACGCGCTCGTTCACCGTGAGGCGCTTCTTGATCTCGCCGAGCAGGTCGTCCACCTGGGTCAGCGCCGGGCGCACCTCCACCACCGGGTCGATGAGCCCGGTCGGGCGCACCACCTGCTCCACGACCTGGCCCTGGTGCTGCTCCTCGTAGGCCGCCGGCGTGGCGGAGACGAAGATCGTCTGCGGCATCAGGCGCTCGAACTCGTCGAATTTGAGCGGCCGGTTGTCGAGCGCCGAGGGCAGGCGAAAGCCGTAACCGACCAGGTTCTCCTTGCGCGAGCGGTCGCCCTTGTACATGCCGCCGACCTGGCCGATGGCGACGTGCGACTCATCCACGAAGAGCAGCGCATCGGCCGGCAGGTAGTCGATCAGGGTCGGCGGCGGCTCGCCCGGCGCGCGCCCGGAGAGATGGCGCGAGTAGTTCTCGATGCCCTTGCAGAAGCCCATCTCGTTCAACATCTCGAGGTCGAAGCGGGTGCGCTGCTCGATGCGCTGCGCTTCCACCAGCTTGCCCTCGCGCTGGAACAGGGCCACGCGCTCGGCCAGCTCCGCCTTGATCGCCTCGATCGCCTGCAGCACGGTGGCGCGCGGCGTCACGTAGTGACTGGACGGATAGACGGTGAAGCGCGCCAGCTTGTGCTTGAGGTGGCCGGTTAGCGGATCGAACAGGGTCAGGTGCTCGATCTCGTCGTCGAACATCTCGATGCGCACCGCGAGTTCGGCGTTTTCCGCCGGAAAGACGTCGATCACGTCGCCGCGCACGCGGAAGGTGCCGCGGCGAAAGTCGATGTCGGCGCGGGTGTACTGCATCGCCACCAGGCGCTGGATCAGGTCGCGATGCGCCATGCGCTCGCCTTCGCGCAGGTGCAGGATCATCGCGTGATAGTCGACCGGGTCGCCGATGCCGTAGATGCACGACACGGTGGCGACGATGACGACGTCGCGGCGCTCCATCAGGCTCTTCGTCGCCGACAGCCGCATCTGCTCGATGTGCTCGTTGATCGACGAGTCCTTCTCGATGAAGAGGTCGCGCGAGGGCACGTAGGCTTCGGGCTGGTAGTAGTCGTAATAGCTGACGAAGTACTCGACCGCGTTCTCGGGCAGGAACTCCTTGAACTCGGCGTAGAGCTGCGCCGCCAGGGTCTTGTTCGGCGCCAGCACCAGCGCCGGTCGCCCCATGCGGGCGATGACGTTGGCCATGGTATAGGTCTTGCCCGAGCCGGTGACGCCGAGCAGGGTCTGGAACAGCAGACCGTCTTCGACCCCTTCGCACAGCAGGCGGATCGCCTCGGGCTGGTCGCCGGCGGGCGCAAAGGGCTGGTGCAGGCGGAAGGGGCTGCCCTCGAAGCCCAGCACCGCAGCTTCTCCCGCCGCGGCCGGATTTCCTGCCGCCGCCCCCTCTCCCACGTTCTTGCCTCGACGCGTCATGCTAGAATTTCCGTTTGTTTTTCAGCGGTTCGCCCCGGAGTGGGGCGCACACGCCAAAGCGTCGATTATTTCCCAAATCGCGCCTCGAGGCACGCAATGCCGTCCCCCGAGCCGCGGCCGATCTGCCCGCACAACCGCAACAACTGGAGTTTCCATGTCCGCTTCGATCTTCGCCGCCGTCGAGATGGCGCCCCGTGACCCGATCCTTGGCCTGAACGAGGCCTTCGCCGCCGACACCCGCGCCGAGAAGGTCAACCTCGGCGTCGGCGTGTACTACGACGACAACGGCAAGATCCCGCTGCTGGCCGCAGTGCGCGCCGCCGAGAAGGCCCGCCTCGAAGCCATGCCGCCGCGCGGCTACCAGCCGATCGAAGGTCTCGGCGCCTACAACAGCGCCGTGCAGAACCTGCTGTTCGGCAAGGACTCCGCCCTCGCCAGCAGCGGCCAGGTCGTCACCGTCGAAGCGCTCGGCGGCACCGGCGCGCTGAAGGTCGGCGCCGACTACCTGAAGCGCCTGCTGCCCGGGGCCACCGTCTACATCTCCGATCCGAGCTGGGAAAATCACCGCGCGCTGTTCGAGTCCGCCGGCTTCCCGGTCGAGAACTACCCCTACTACGACGCCGCCACCCGCGGCGTGGACTTCGCCGGCATGAAGGCCAAGCTCGACAGCCTGCAGCCGGGCTCGGTCATCGTCCTCCACGCCTGCTGCCACAACCCGACCGGTGCCGACCTCTCCGACGCGCAGTGGGACGAAGTCGTCGCCGTGTGCCGCAACCGCGGCCTGATCCCCTTCCTCGACATGGCCTACCAGGGCTTCGCCGACGGCATCGCCGCCGACGCCGTCGCGGTGCGCGCCTTCTCCGCCAGCGGCCTGCAGTTCTTCGTCTCGAGCTCGTTCTCGAAGAGCTTCTCGCTCTACGGCGAGCGCGTCGGCGCGCTGTCGATCGTCACCGCCAGCAAGGAAGAGGCCGGCCGCGTGCTGTCGCAGGTCAAGCGCGTGGTCCGCACCAACTACTCCAACCCGCCCACCCACGGCGGCGCCGTCGTCGCCGCGGTGCTGAACTCGCCCGAACTGCGTCAGATGTGGGAGGACGAACTGGCCGGCATGCGCGAGCGCATCCGCGCCATGCGCACCGGCCTCGTCGAGCAGCTCAAGGCCGAAGGCGTGGCGCAGGACTTCTCCTTCGTGATCAAGCAGCGCGGCATGTTCTCCTACACCGGGCTCACCGCCGCCCAGGTCGAGAAGCTGAAGGCCGACTTCGGCATCTATGCCGTATCCACCGGCCGCATCTGCCTCGCCGCACTGAACTCGAAGAACATCGGCTACGTCGCCAAAGCGATCGCCCAGGTCGTCAAGGACTGACCCAACCCGGCCAGGGCGGCAGGCTCGCAAAATCTGCCACCCCAGCCTTGACGAGCGCGCATCCGTTGCCTAGAATGCGCGCCTCTGTTCCCCGATAGCTCAGTCGGTAGAGCGCCGGACTGTTAATCCGTAGGTCCCTGGTTCGAGCCCAGGTCGGGGAGCCAAGTTTCAGGACTTGGTGCTTCTCCAAGGAACAGCAAGTCGCGGCAAAAGCTGCAAAAAAGTAATTCCCCGATAGCTCAGTCGGTAGAGCGCCGGACTGTTAATCCGTAGGTCCCTGGTTCGAGCCCAGGTCGGGGAGCCAGCTTCAAACGAGAATGCCATCCTTCGGGATGGCATTTTTCGTTCACGGGATCTCAGAGCGGGCATCAGCGCCGTTTTTGGTCGCCCTGCACCCTCCGATCTTGGGTCTCGCTCCGCGACCGAACTACACAGCCACTACCACCGCAGGCGAGCTGCCTCACGCTCCTGATCACCGATCCGATCATGCCAACCACCACCCTGTGAGCCGGGCGTTTAGCCGCCAGCCCGGACGCACCAAGAAGGCGGCGATGGCCGGACCGGTCATCATCACCGGGCGCGGGCGCCCGACCCACGTGCGGCTCTCCTTCGAGGCCTGCCGCGCACTGCTCCCACCGTATCCTTTCGCCAAGATCCCCCTGTTTTGCCTATAATCTCCATGTTAGCTATTTCAGCCAGGAGACTGATCATGCGTACCGTGACCTCCGTCGAGGCCCAGAATCGCTTCGGCGAGTTGATCGACAGCGCCCAGCGCGAACCGGTCACCATCACCCGTCGCGGTCGCCCGGTGGCTTTTGTCCTGTCGCCCGCAGACATGAAGGAGTTGCTGGCTGTCCGTGAGCAGCGCGAACGCGTTGTCAGCGATTTCGAGGCCTTCTTCCGCTCCGCGGATGCGCGCCTCAAACCCGAGGCGCTCGACCTGTCCGACAGTGATGTGCAGCGGATGGTGAATGAACTTCGTTAAGCGGGTTGTCTTCGACACCAGCACGCTCGTCAGCGCAGCCCTTCGGCCCACATCGATCCCGCGCCAGGCTTTTCTGAAGGCGATCGCGCAAGCCGAATTGTGCGTTTCCGATTCGACGCTTGCCGAACTCGCTGAGGTCATGTCGCGAGAGAAGTTCGACCGCTACCTCGACCGCGATCTACGCCAGCAGTTCGTCGAGCTCTACCGCCGGCACGCACGGCTGTTCCACGTTTCCGAGGCCGACGAGACGATGCTTCAGGAGCCTTGCCGCGACCCGCGCGACAACAAGTTCCTGGCCTTGGCCCTTGCCTGCTCGGCCGATGTCGTCGTCAGCAGCGATGAGGACTTGCTGACGCTCAACCCCTATCGCCGAATTCCGGTTGTCCTGCCACGGGACTTTCTGGAACGCTGAGCCGGGATGTAGAAGAGGGTGCTGCGTCTGCCCGTCTGCAAGTCGGCGACCTTCAAACGCGACTCGGTCGTCGAGTCCTGCCCTGCCGGCACGAATGCTCCGGAACATGGTCTACTGCCCAAGTTCGCTCACGCAGCGCAGGGGAGGCCTCGAGGGGAACCGATGGCCGAGGAGACGATCATGCATGTCCATGATTTTCCGAAGATGCTGTATTCGTATTCCGAAGGATGGTCGGATCTGGTCCGCATCCACCCTTCGGTGATGCGGGTCTTCCTGATGTACGTGGTGCCGATGTCGCTGATTCCGCCGGCGATGCTGCTGTACTCGATGTTCGTGACCCCCGGCGCGGTGTTTCCCGCCGCAGTCCCGGAAATCAGCGCATTCGAGGCCGGCGCCGTGTTCGTCGCCTTTTTTGCCGCGCAGCTGCTGATGGTGCCGCTGATGGCGAGCCTGATCCAGCAGATGGGCGACGTCATCGGCGCGCGCCCGGACTTCCACGACGCATTCATGCTCGCCGCGGTGGCGCCGACGCCGTTGTGGCTCTGCGCGCTGGTGCTCTTCATCCCCTCGGGGTGGGTAGCCGGGATCGCGCTCGCCGCCGCCTGGGTGGCTTCGGCGGCGCTCATCTACCACGGCATCGAGCCGCTGTTCAAGCTCGACGACCATGCCAAGTCGCGCGTGCTGGGCAGCTTCGTGCTCGCCACCGGGGTGGCCGCGTGGCTCGCGCTGATGGCGGTGCTCGCCCTGCTGCTGAGCATGATCGTCGGCCTGAGGTGAAGACTGCGCAACGGGAGCGCGCGCGCCGCGTCAGACCCCGTGCCGCCGGCGATGCTGGCGCGCGCCCGCCGCACCTTCGGTTTCGGAATAGGCGTGCCGTGCCGCCGTCATCTCGGCGAGCACGGTGGCGATCTTGTGATTGAGCGTGCCTTTCGGAATCACGCCCTTCGCGTCGGGTTCGCCGGCCTCGACCCCGGTGAGCACGGTCATCGCCTCATCCACGGTCTTCACCGCATGAATATGGAAACGCCCTTCGCCTGCCGCCTGCACCACGTCTTCACGCAACATCAGGTGGCGCACGCTCGCCGCCGGAATGACCACCCCGTGCGTGCCATCCAGCCCACGCACGGCACACAGGTCGAAGAAGCCCTCGATCTTCTCGTTGACGCCGCCGATCACCTGCACCTCGCCGAACTGGTTCACCGAACCGGTGATCGCAAAGCGCTGCTGGATCGGGATCTGGGTCAGCGCCGAGAGCAGTGCGCACAGCTCGGCCAGCGACGCAGAGTCGCCCTCGACCGGGGCGTAGGACTGTTCGAACACCAGGCTCGCCGACAGCGACAGCGGCTGATGCCGGGCATAGCGCGCGGCGAGGAAGGCCGACAGGATCAGCACCCCCTTGGAATGGATGGCGCCGCCGAGTTCGGTCTCGCGCTCGATGTCGACGACGTCGCCTTCGCCCATCCGCACGGTGGCGGTGATCCGCACCGGATGGCCGAAGCGCTCGGCGGCCAGCTCCACCACCACCAGGCCGTTGATCTGGCCGGCGCGCTCGCCGTCGGTGGAAATCAGCGTCGTCCCGTCGAGAATCGATTCGCGCACCCGGGTGGGGTAGCGGTTGCAACGCCGCGCACGTGCCGCCAGCGCATCCTCGACTTCGGCACGGCCGGTGGCGGCGAGCCCCTTCAGGCGGGCGTGGTAGTCGGCCTCGCGCATCAGGTCGGACAGCGCGCGGGTGTTCAGCGACAGCCGACCGGCATCCTCGGCCAGCCGCGACGCCTCCTCCACCAGGCGGGCGACGCCGCTGCGCTCGATCGGCAGCAGCTTCGCCCCGCGCGCCAGCAAGGCCATCAGGCGGGCGTATTCGCACTCGTTTTCCGGCGTGCGCGGCAGATCGTCGTTGAAGTCGGCCGCAACCTTGAACAGGTCGGCGAACTCCGGATCGTGCTCCATCAGCAGGTAATAGACGTCCCGGTCGCCCACCAGCACCACCTTCAACGCGCTCGGCAGCGCCTGCGGCTCCAGCGTCAGCGCCCCGCTCCAGCCCTGAGCTTCGGCCGGCGGCTCGATGCGGATCTCGCCCGCGCGCAGGCAGCGCTTGAGCCCTTCCCAGGCGAACGGCTGGGCCAGCAGGCGCTCGGCATCGAGCACCAGGTAGCCGCCGTTGGCGCGGTGCAGCGCCCCGGCGCGGATCAGGTTGAAATGGCTGACCTGGTTGCCCTGCTGCACGATGTGCTCGATGCGCCCGATCAGGTTGCCGTAGCCGGGATTGTTCTCGAACACCACCGGCGCGCCCCGCGAGGCGGAATGATCGACCAGCAGCTTGACCTGGTAGCGATGGTAGCGGGTGTTTTCCTCGGGCTCGGCGACCTCATCTTCTTCTTCGTCGAGCATCGTGCCCTTGATCGCGCTGTCGAGCACGTCGAGCGCCACCGCATCGACAAACGTCAGCACCTCGGGCAGGTCGACGTGGGCCTCGCGCACGCTGCGCAGCAGGTGCGACACCGCCGGCTCCAGCACCTCATGCTCGGCGCGCTCGATCGACTCGCGCACCGCCTTGCGCCAACCGGGAAACTCGTTGAGCAGGTCTTCCAGCTTCTCGCTCCAGGCGGTGACCCGGCCTTCGATCTCGTGGCGCTCGGCCTCCGGCAGGGCCTCGAACGCTTCCGGCGAGATCACCTCGCCCTCGCGCGTGGGCGCGAACACGAAGCCTTCGGGTGTCTGCAGCAGGGAGATGCCTTCAGCACCACAGGCCTGGCCCAGTTCGCGCAGCGCGCCTTCCTCGCGTGCCTTGTGCGCGCTTTGCAGCGCCTCGACGCGCTCGGTGTGGGCGTCGCTGTCGAGCGCCGCCCCCAGCGCCGGCCCCAGTTCGCGGATGAAGGTCTGCATGTGCGCGCGCAGCGCTGCGCCGCGGCCGGCGGGCAAGGTCAGCAGGCAAGGCTTGAGCGCCTCGTCGAAATTGTGCAGGTAGCACAGATCGGGCGGCACCGGCTCGGTCGCGGCGCGCTCGCGCAGCAGGCGGAAGGTGGTCGCATGCTTGCCGCTGCCGGTCTCACCGAGGACGAACACGTGATAGCCGCTGTGGCCCATCGCCAGGCCGAAGCGGATCGCCTCGACGGCGCGCTCCTGCCCCAGGTCGCCGGCATGGTCGGCAAGGGATTCGGTGGTATCGAAGCTGAAGCAGGCGGGGTTGCAGCGGGTACGCAGTGCCGTCGCCGGCAGCGGCACGAGTTCGGCCATATTCGTTTTTTCTCCTGGTGCCGGATCGGTCCGGAGCGCAATCATACACCGCCCGCCGATGCCTCCCTCTTGCCCCCCTCGCCCAGCGCCCGAGTCCCCGGCGACGATGCCCGTCTTGCGCCGTTGTGCCCCTGTACCGATAATCGAGGCGTCCGTTTCCAGTGCCCATCATGAAAGTCATCCCCATCCATGAGGCTGCAGCACCCGCCCTCGCGCCCGCCACCGGCCAGCCCCCCGCTGCGGGCGAGCTCCTGTCCGACCGCCGCGGGCGTCATGTGCGCGACCTGCGCATCTCGGTCACGGACCGCTGCAACTTCCGCTGCATCTACTGCATGCCGCGCGAAGTGTTCGGCGACGACCACGCCTTCCTGCCCCGTCGCGAACTGCTGAGCTTCGAGGAAATCCTCCGCGTGGCGCGCCTGTTCGTCGCCCACGGCGTCAGGAAGATCCGCATCACCGGCGGCGAGCCGCTGCTGCGCAAGGACATCGAGCGCCTGATCGGCATGCTGGCAAGGCTCGACGGCGTCGAAGTCACCCTCACCACCAACGGCGTGCTGCTGCCCAGACTCGCCCAGCGCCTCAAAAACGCCGGCCTGCACCGGGTCACGGTAAGCCTGGACGCACTCGACGACGCCTTGTTCCGGCGCATGAACGATGCCGACTACCCGGTGGAAAAAGTGCTCGAGGGCATCGAGGCGGCGCGCAGCGCCGGGCTGGGGCCGATCAAGATCAACATGGTGGTCAAACGCGGCACCAACGACAGCGACATCGAGGCGATGGCCGGACACTTCCGCCACAGCGGCCACATCCTGCGCTTCATCGAGTTCATGGACGTGGGCGCCTCCAACGGCTGGAAGATGGACGAGGTCCTGCCCTCGCGCGAAGTGATCGCCCGCATCGACCGCCTGTTCCCGCTCGAAGCGATCGACCCCAACTACGAAGGCGAAGTCGCCGAACGCTGGCGTTACAAGGACGGCGGCGGCGAAATCGGCGTGATCTCCTCGGTAACCCAGGCCTTCTGCTCGAGCTGCACCCGCATCCGCCTGTCCACCGAAGGCAAGCTGTACACCTGTTTGTTCGCCCAGGCCGGCCACGACCTGCGCGCCCTGCTGCGCAAAGGCGCCGACGACGCCCTGCTCGACGCGGCGATCGCCAGCGTGTGGCAGCAGCGCGAGGACCGCTATTCGGAAATCCGCACCGCGCAAACCGCCGCCCTGCGCAAGATCGAGATGTCCTACATCGGCGGCTGAGGTGCCCGGCAGGACCGCCGCCCGCGCACAGCGCCGGTCCCGTCCCGCCACCGGCACCCGGCGTCCCCGCCCGGCTCCCCTTGCGCGTGCCCCCAGGACACCCGCGGCCCACGAACCCGGCCGCTTGCAGAATACGGTTTCCGCCCCAATCTGCTACAAGTCTTCCCATCGACATCGAACTCCCGCCCCATTCCACCCGATCCGGCTCGCCCCGCCCCGCTCACGCGGCAAGCCCGAACATCCGAACGGAGAACAAGCAATGCGCCAAGCCGAGCGTGCAATTTTCGACCTGCGACGCGGCCTCCCCATCCTGTTGCGCGACGCCGGCCGCAACGTCCTGATCCAGGCGGTCGAAGGTCTCAACGACGATACCCTCGCCGCGGCCCAGGCGCTCGCCGGATCGGCCGCACGGCTGGTGCTCAGCCGCCACCGCATGGCCGCCCTCGGGCAGACGGTGGACGGCGACGCCCAGGAACTCGCCTTCGAGTCCCTGCCCGCCTGCCAGGGGTTGCGCGAGCTGGCGTGGACGCGCGGCGTCCGGCTGCCTGCACAATGCACGGCGAAGCCGGCCGAGCGCTGCGAGGATGCCGCAGTCCGCCTGCTCGCCCGCGCCCAGCTGGTGCCGGCGGCGATCGTCTGTCCGGTCTCGCCGGCACAGGCGGCGGCGGTGGCGGCGGAAGTCGCCAGCGGCATGCTGCTGGCGGTCGATGCAGACGAAGCCTTGCGCCTGTGCCACAGCGGCTCCGGCCAGCTCACCCGGGTGAGCGAGGCGCGCGTACCACTGTCGGAAGCGGACGACAGCCGCTTCATTCTCTTTCGCGAAGCCGACGGCATGCACGAGCATGTCGCCATCCTCATCGGCGAGCGCGCACGATGGCCGGAGGCGGTGCCGGTGCGCCTGCATTCGTCCTGCCTGACCGGCGATCTCTTCGGCAGCCTGCGCTGCGACTGCGGCGAACAGCTGCGCCGTGGAGTGGCCGCGATCCGCGCCCAGGGCGGCGGCGTCCTGCTGTACCTGACCCAGGAAGGGCGCGGCATCGGGCTCGCCAACAAGCTGCGCGCCTACGGCCTGCAGGACGAAGGGCTGGACACCATCGACGCCGACCAGGTGATCGGCTTTTCCAAGGACGAGCGCAATTTCCGCGTCGCCCACGAGATGCTCGAGCAGCTCGACGTCTCCAGGGTGCTGCTGCTGACCAACAACCCGGGCAAGGTCGAGGCACTCCAGCGCGCCGGCATCAACGTCGTCGCCCGCCAGGCGATCTACGGCGAAGTGACGGCGCAGAACCAGCGCTACCTGCACACCAAGGCCAACCGCCACGGCCACTGGCTGCACGACCTGCTCAACGAGCAGGACGAACCGGCGTCAGCCGAGCCCGAGCGTCTGCCGGCACCGGGCGCCGCCGGAGGCGCCTGACCCCCGCCCCGGAGCATCGCCCGGGCTGCTGGCGCAGGGCGCTGCTACTGCTCCTCGGCCGGGCGGACGAAACGGTAGAGCAGCGTCCGGCACGTGCCGCAGGATACGATCCGGCGCTCGTCCTTGCCGTGGGTCAGGCCTTCATCCTTGAGTTCGGCCGCGCCACAGGCGACGCAGCGCGGCGCGGCCTGCCCATGGGCCGCGAGGTAAGCGCCGAGTTCAGGAAGGTCCCGCTTCTGCTGCTCGATCCGGTTGAACTTGCGCAGGATCATCCACATGGTGAAAAACACCAGCATGATGAAGAGGATCGGGAAGGGAATCGAGGACATGGGGCAGAAGCCTGGTTCGAGAGTCTGAGTGGTTCGAACGATACGGGGAGACGGCCGCCCGCGCCCTGTCCGCAATCAAGTTTGCGCCCCGGCCTCGTCGGCCAGCTCGTCGAGCTGCGCCGACTCGATCTTGTGGAAGTGGGCGCTGATCTTGCGGCTGGAGGTGTGCACGTCCTGCACGTCGCGGCTGGCCTGCTCGATATGGCGCGCAAGCGCAGCCATGCGTTCGTCGAAACGCTGGAAATCCTTCGCCAGCTTGGCGAGGGCATCCTGGATGACGTGGATCTGCTTGCGCGTCTCGACGTCCTTGAGCACCGCGCGCGCGGTGTTGAGCACCGCCATCAGCGTCGTCGGCGACACGATCCACACCCGCTTGTGCTGGGCGTAGGCGACGACCTCCGGGTGGTAGGCGTGGATTTCGGCGAACACCGCCTCGGCCGGCAGGAACAGCACCGCACCGTCGGAGGTCGTGCCGGGGAGAATGTACTTGCCCGCGATCGCATCGACGTGGCGCTTGACGTCGGTGCGGAACGCCTGCTGCGCGGCGCGGCGGTCGAGCTCGGCGGCATCGGCGTCGAACATGCGGTGGTAGTTCTCCAGCGGGAACTTCGCATCCACCGCCACCTTGCCGGTCGGCGCCGGCAGCGTCAGCAGGCAATCGACGCGGGTGCCGTTGGGCAGCACCTGCTGGAAAGCGTAGGCGTCGGGCGGCAGCGCATTCTGCACCAGGGCCTCGAGCTGGACTTCGCCGAAAGCCCCGCGCGCGCGCTTGTCGCCGAGCAGCTCCTGCAGGCTGACGACGTTGGTCGTGAGCCCGTCGATCTTCTTCTGCGCCTCGTCGATCGTCGCCAGCCGCGCCATCACGCTGGCGAAAGTTTCGTTGGTCTTGCGAAACCCCTCGTCGAGGCGCTGGCTCACCTGCCCGGACAGCGTGTCCAGGCGCCCGTCCACGCTCTGGGTCAGCGCCTGCATGCCGCGCGACAGCTGCAGCGACGCCGCGCTCAGCCCACGCTGCAGCAGATCGCGGTCGGCGCGCGCGTGTTCGCCGATACGATCGGTCTGGCGTGCCAGGCCTTCGTGCAGGTCGCGGAGGATTTCACGGTGCTGCGCCGCCAGGCGGTCATCGAGCTGCTCGGACAGCGCCTCCGCCAGCCGGCGCTGCAGGCCGCGCTCGTGGGCGAAGCTGCGCAGCAACAGCCAGGCCGACAGCAGCACGGCGGCGCCGAGGAGAGCGAAAATCGTTTCAGTCTGGGTCATCGAAGCGGAGTCCAGGGTTGCGGGAGCCGCGGATGAACGGCATACGGTCGAAGGGCATGTTCGGCGCGGACCTCAACCGAGCGCCCGCAGGCTCACCAGGGGCGGACGCGACAGAAGCCCGCGCATGCCCAGCCAGCCGCCACCGACCACGCCCGCGGCACCGAGCAGCGCCCCGGCCAGCACCGGAGCGAGAGCGGGAGCATAAGGCATCCCGAACACCTGCCCGGCCAGCACCCAACCGATCGCGCTCGCACCGAGGCCGGCCAGCCCCCCGGCGACGCAACCGAGCACGAGGAACTCGGCAAGCACGGCCTGGCGCACCTGGCGGTTGCGCGCACCGAGCGTGCGCAGCATGGCGAACTCGTATCCGCGCTCGTCGTGGGTGGCCTGCAGCGCAGCGTACAGCACCACCAGGCCGGCGAGCACGGCAAAGCCGAACACGAACTGGACGATCACGATCAGCTTGTCGGTCATCGCCTGCACTTGTGCCAGCACCGCGGCAACGTCGATCACGGTGAGGTTGGGAAAGCGCTCGATCAGCTTGGTGGTGAAGCCGTGCGCCGAGGGCGGCAGGTGGAAACTGGTGATCAGGCTCGCCGGATAGGTTTCGAGCAGGCCCGGCGCGGCGATGAAGAAGAAATTCACCCGCATCGAATCCCAGTCGAGCCGGCGCACGCTGCTGATCGGCGCCTCGACCCGTTCCCCGCCGACCTCGAAGGCGACCCGGTCCCCCACCTGCAGGCCGAAGGTCTGCGCCAGCCCCTTTTCCACCGAGAACTGCGGCACACGCTCGCCACCGTGCCAGCGCCCCGCCTCCACCGCGTTCCCGGCGGGCAGCTCGGCGGTGTAGGAAAGGTTGAATTCACGCTGCGCCAGCCGGCGGGTACGGGGGTTGTCGAAGTCCTCGGGGGCGACCGCGCGGTCGTTGATCGCCACCATGCGCCCGCGGATCATCGGCTGGATTTGCGGCACCGGCAGCCCTTCGGCGGCGAACAGCGCATCGAGTCCGGCACGCTGGTCGGGCTGGATATTGATGACGAAGCGGTTGGGCGCATCCGCCGGCGCCAGCCGCCGCCAGTTGTCGAGCAGGTCGGCCCGGACCAGGGTCAACAGCAGCAGGGCGGTCATGCCCACCCCGAGCGCCACCGTCTGGATGACGCTGGCCCCCATCCGGCGGCCGAGCGCAGCCACGCCGTAGCGCCAGCCGCCGCCGCGCAGGCTGCCTGCGCCCTTGAAGCGCACCGCCAGCCACAGCACGCCCCAGGCCGCGAGCGCGAACAGCCCGAGGGCCACGGCGAAGCCGGCGGCGACCATCGCTCCCAGGCGCGCATCGGCGGCGATCCAGAACACCAGCGCAAGCAGGGCCGCCAGCCCCAGCGCCCAGGCCGCGCCCGAGACCGGCTCGGCAAACGCGAGTTCACGGCGCAGCACACGCAGCGTACTGACCCGCCCCAGGCGCAGCAGCTGCGGCAGCACGAACCCGGCCAGCAAGGCCATCCCCACCACCAGCCCATGGGCCAGCGGCAGCAGCGAGGGTGCGGGCAGCTCGGTGGCGAGGAGTTCGCGCAGCCCAGCTGCCAGCCCCCACTGCACCGCCCAGCCCAGCGCGGAGCCGGCTGCAGCCGCAGCCAGACCGAAGAGGGCGAATTCGCCGATCACGATTCCCAGCACCTGGGCCTGGCCTGCGCCGAGCACACGCATCACCGCGCAGCCGTCGAGGTGGCGGGCCATGAAGCGGCGCGCCGACAGCCCCACCGCAACCGCGGCGAGGATCACCGCGAGCAGCGCCGCCAGGCGCAGGAAGCGCTGCGCCTGGTCGAGCGCGGCGCGCACTTCGGGGCGGGTGCTGTCGATGCTCTCCACCGCCTGCCCCCGTTCGAGGCGGGCCCGCGCCCACTGTTCGTAGGCCGCCACCGCCGCCGCCGGCCCGGCCACATGCAGCCGCCAGGTGGCGCGGCTGCCCTGGGCGAGCAAGCCGGTGGCCTCCAGATCCTCGAGGTTGAAAATCGCCCTTGGCAACAGGCTGAAGAAGTTGGCCCCGCGGTCGGACTCGAAGCTGACCATTGCGCCGACGCGGAACTCGAGCTCGCCCAGCCCGACGGACTCCCCGATATCGACGCCCAGCTCGGCGAACAGGCGCTCGTCGAGCCACAATTCACCCGGCTCGGGCACCCGCCCAGCCACCGCATCGGCCTGGTTCGGCCCCGGCGCGATGCGGATCGCGCCCCGCAGCGGATAGCCTTCCTGCACCACTTTGACGCCCGTCAGCGCGGCTGTCGACCCGGTGCTCGCCATGCTGGTGAATAACACCGTGGTCGCGCTCTGCAGCGCACGCGCGCGCGCCTCGTCGATAAACTGCGCCGGCCACGGACGGTCGGCGCGCAGCAGCAAGTCGCCCCCGAGCAGCTGGTTGGCCTCGCGGTCGAGCGCACGGCCGACGCGGTCGGCAAGAAAGCCGACGCTGGTCAGGCTCGCCACCGCAATGACGATCGCCAGACCGAGCAGGTGCAGTTCGCCCGCGCGCAGGTCGCGCAGCATCATCCGCAAGGCCAGGCGCAGGTTCCGCATCATTCCACCACCCTCACTTCACCGTGGCAAGCAGGTTGCGCACGAGTTCGCACCAGTAAGCCACGCCAATGCTCAGGACTTCGTCGTTGAAGTCGTAGTTCGGATTGTGCAGCGTGCACCCGCCCGCTCCCGGGCCGTTGCCGATCCACACGTAGGCGCCCGGCCGGCGCTCGAGGAAGTAGGCGAAGTCCTCCGCACCCATGCTCGGGCGGCGATCGGTGAACACCCGCTCCGCGCCCACCACTCCCCGCGCCGCATCGGCGCAACGAATCGCTTCGGCGGCGCTGTTGAGCGTCGGCGGATAGCCACGGCGGTAGGCAAACTCGAGCTGCACGCCGTGGCTCGCGGCGACCCCTTCGGCGACCTGGCGCAGCCCCTGCTCCAGCATGTCGCGCACTTCGGCGGAGAAGGTGCGCACCGTGCCGCACAGCTCGGCACGGTCGGAAATCGCGTTATAGGCCTCGCCGGCATGAAAGCGGGTCACCGACACCACCGCCGCATCGATCGGGTCCACGCGGCGGCTGACCAGGGCCTGCACTGCCTGCACGAAGGCCGCCCCCGCCAGCAGCGGGTCCGCGCCCAGGTGGGGCATCGCCGCATGCGCCCCCACCCCCAGGAAGCAGACATCGAAACGGTCGGCGCTGGCCATCACCGGACCGCT
Source organism: Thauera chlorobenzoica (assembly GCF_001922305.1). NCBI lineage: Bacteria > Pseudomonadati > Pseudomonadota > Betaproteobacteria > Rhodocyclales > Zoogloeaceae > Thauera > Thauera chlorobenzoica. Next base: position 2,564,384 of record NZ_CP018839.1, on the reverse strand, counting down.
GTGCACGGCGAAGCTGCCGGCTTCCATGCCCGGCCAGTTGTGCATGCCGAACACCGCCTCCATCGGGAAGCGCTCGAACAGGCCGTCGGCGATCATCGCCGCCGCCCCGCCCTCGCCCTCCTCGGCAGGCTGGAAGATCAGATACACGGTGCCGTCGAAATCACGCCGTGCCGCCAACGCCTCGGCGGCACCGAGCAGCATCGTGGTGTGGCCGTCGTGGCCGCAGGCGTGCATGCAGCCGGGGACGGTGGACGCGTGGGCGAAGGTGTTGCGCTCGGTGATCGGCAGCGCGTCCATGTCGGCGCGCAGGCCGATCGCGCGCAGGCCGCGTCCGCCGCGAACGACACCGATCACGCCGGTGCCGCCGATGCCGCAGTGGGTCTCGATCCCCAGTTGCTGCAGATGGCGGGCGACGAGCTCGGCAGTGCGATGCTCCTTGAACGCCAGCTCGGGATGGGCATGGAGGTCGCGCCGGATGGCGGTGAGTTTGCCGTGCAGGGGCCGGACGGCTTCGAGGACGCTCATGGCTGCACCGTGTGGTCGGGTTCGGTTCGGGGGGTCGAGTGTATTACAGGGGCGGACACGGACGGCAGCCGGCTCGTGCCTTACCCGCACCGATGGGCTGCTGCCGGTGTGAAAGCCCCGCTCCACCCGAAGTTCCCGCCCGGCGCGGCGGGGCCGGCGCTTTGCGGCGCCGCCTGCCCGCGCCGCCCCCCTTTCCCGGCGGAGGCGCGCGCTCGGCCGGGAAGCGGCTTCGCCTTCAGCTCTTCTTCACGAACGCCGACTTCAGCTTCATCGCGCCGATGCCGTCGATCTTGCAGTCGATGTCGTGATCGCCGTCGACCAGGCGGATGTTCCTGACCTTGGTGCCCACCTTCACCACCAGCGACGAGCCTTTGACTTTCAGGTCCTTGATCACGGTGACGCTGTCGCCGTCCTCCAGCACGTTGCCGTTGGCATCACGGAACTCGCGCCCGGCCTCGTGTCCGTCTTCCTCTGGGTCTTCGGCCGCGGCTTTCGGCCATTCGTGCGCGCATTCGGGGCAGACGTACATCGCGCCGTCCTCGTAGGTGTATTCGGAACTGCACGCGGGGCATTTCGGCAAACTGCTCATCGGGTTTCCTTGTGGTTTCGTGAATCGGGCCGGTCACGGCTTCACCGCACCGTCCGGCCACTCGCGGGCGCGGACGGCCGCGGGCGCCGCAGCTCTTCCCCGAACAGCGCCGACAGCTGTTCGAGCATGACGCCCGCCAGCGCGTCGACATCGTCGATGGTGACGGCGCGGCGATAATAACGGCTTACGTCGTGGCCGATGCCGATCGCGACCAGTTCGACCGGGGAGCGCTGCTCGATCCAGGCGATCACGTCGCGCAGGTGCTGCGCCAGATAGTGCCCCGGGTTGGCCGACAAGGTCGAATCGTCGGCCGGTTCCCCGTCCGAAATCACCACCAGGATGCGCCGGCGCTCGGGGCGGGCAATCAGGCGGCGATGCGCCCAGAGCAGGGCCTCGCCGTCGATGTTCTCTTTCGGCAGGCCTTCGCGCAGCATCAGGCCGAGGTTCTTGCGCGCCCGCCGCCAGGGGGTGTCGGCCGCCTTGTAGAGGATGTGGCGAAGATCGTTGAGCCGCCCCGGGTCGGCCGGCTCGCCGTCGCGCTGCCATTGCGCGCGCGCCTGCCCCCCCTTCCAGGTGCGCGTCGTGAACCCGAGGATTTCGACCTTGATGGCGCAGCGCTCGAGGGTGCGCGCCAGAATATCGGCACTCATCGCCGCCACCGTGATCGGGCGGCCGCGCATCGAGGCGGAGTTGTCGATCAGCAGGCTGACCGCGGTGTCGCGGAAATCGGCATCCTTTTCGAGCTTGAAGGACAGGCCGTGATCCGGGCTGACGACGATGCGGTCGAGGCGGCCGGTGTCGAGCAAGCCTTCTTCGAGGTCGAACACCCAGTCCCGCATCTGCCTCGCCAGCAGGCGGCGTTGCAGGCGGTTGGCGAGGCGGCCGACGAGGTGCTGGAAATGCACCAGCTCGCGGTCGAGCCGGCTGCGCAGCCGGTGCAGCTCGCCGGCTTCGCACAGGTCTTCGGCATCCACGGTCTGGTCGAAGGCGGTGGTGTAGGGATGATAGGCCTGGCCCCCCGGCAACGACGGCACCGGCCGGCGCGAAGCGGACGCGCCGGCCTCTCCGGTCCCGCGCTCGGGTGAAACCAGCGCCGGGCGGGCCGCGCCCGGCAGGCCCGCGGCCCGCCCGGCGCTCTCCCGGCGGTGCGGGCTGTCGGCATTCTGTGCAGCCTCCCCCGCGCCGTGGCGCTGCTCCGGGGCCTCTTCGGTGTGCGTCTCGTCCTGGCGCTGGCCGAGCTTGCGCTCGTCCTCCGGTTCGCCGCTGCCGCCTTCCAGTTCCAGCGCCGCAACCAGCGCATTCAAGCCCGCGGCGAAAGCCTCCTCATCGTGCAGGCGCCCGCCGAGCGCCTCGAGGTTGCGCCCGGCCCTGGCTTCGACAAAGGGGCGCCACAGCTCGGCCATGGTCCGCGCCGCGGGCGGCGGCGGCGTGCCGCAGAAGCGTTCGCGGGCCAGAACGTACAGCGCTTCGGCCAGCGGCACCTGCGCCCGGCGCGTCGCCCGGTCGAATTTCCTCGCCCGGCAGTGCTGCTCGATCAGGGCGGAGAGGTTGGCCGAGACGCCGGCCATCCGGCGGCCGCCCAGGGCTTCGACGCGTGCCTGCTCGATGGCGTCATAGACGGCGCGCGCCTCCTCGCCCGCCGGCATCGCCCGCTCATGGAGACACGCATCGTGATAGCGCAGACGCAATGCCTGCGCATCGGCCTGCCCGCGCAGGCGCGCGATGTCCTCCGCAGTCACGCAGTGCTGTGCAAGATCGGCCAGGCGGGCGCGGGTGCCCGCCGGATCGGCGGCGGCCGGTCCGGCCATGGCGCGAAAGGCACTGACAACTGCCCTTGCAAGGACGCCCGGCGGCGCTTCGGGCGCGGGTTCCGGGCGGGTGCGCTGGTACGCCATGGACGCTAGGCCGCGGCCGAGGGCGTCCGCGGATCGATCAGCTCTTCACCGAAACAGCGCTGGTAATATTCGGCCACCGCGGCGCGCTCGACATCGTCGCACTTGTTCAGGAACGTGACCCGGAAAGCAAAGCGGATATCCTTGAAGATCAGCGTGTTTTCGGCCCAGGTCAGCACCGTGCGCGGCGACATGACGGTGGAGAGGTCGCCGTTGATGAAGCCGCTGCGGGTGAGATCGGCCAGCATCACCATCGCGCCGACCCGCTCCCGCCCTTCCCGGGTGTCGTAGGCGGGCATCTTGGCGAGGACGATCTCGACTTCGGCGTCATGCTCGAGATAGTTCAGGGTGGCGACGATGTTCCAGCGATCCATCTGCGCCTGGTTGATCTGCTGGGTGCCATGGTAGAGGCCGGTGGTATCGCCCAGGCCGATGGTGTTGGCGGTGGCGAACAGGCGGAAGGCGGGATGCGGATGGATCACCCGCGACTGGTCGAGCAAGGTGAGCCGACCCTCGACTTCGAGCACGCGCTGGATCACGAACATCACGTCGGGGCGGCCGGCATCGTATTCGTCGAACACCAGGGCGCAGGGATGCTGCAGCGCCCACGGCAGGATGCCTTCGCGGAACTCGGTCACCTGCTTGCCGTCGCGCAGGACGATCGCGTCCTTGCCGATCAGGTCGATGCGGCTGACGTGGCTGTCGAGATTGATGCGCACGCACGGCCAGTTCAGGCGCGCCGCGACCTGCTCGATATGGGTCGATTTTCCGGTGCCGTGATAGCCCTGGATCATGACCCGCCGGTTGTAGGCGAAGCCGGCGAGGATGGCCAGCGTGGTGTCGCGATCGAAGCGGTAGGTGTCGTCGAGTTGCGGCACATGCTCGCTGCCCTGGCTGAAGGCCGGCACCACCATGTCGGTGTCCAGCCCGAAAACCTGGCGCACCGACAGTTCGCAGTCGGGCAGGGTCGGAAGGTAGTCGGAAGCCTGGCGCTCGGTCTCGGTCATGGGTCTGTTCCGGTTGGCGGGGGGCGGCCGGCGGCAGGATTCATCCGGTGGCGAATTCAGGCGGCCTCTCGCCCAGGCTGGGCGTCCGGCCGCGTCCGGATGGGACGGACATCGATGGTAACCCGCCCTGCGGATTTTCCGATCATCCCGCCGGTTTGAAAAGAGGGCAATAAAATTGTTGCCTACACAAACAATTCAATTGCCAATTTTGTTGCCCTGGTTAACAATCCGCGCAGAGTCATCGAGAGGATTTCATGCGCAAACACCAGGGCAAACCAGCCAACAGCGATCTGGCGGAGGTTTTCCACGGCCCCATGGCCGGTGAGCTGGGTTTTCATCTGCGTCGCGGGCAGATCGCCGCATTCAGGCAGTTCGCCCGGGCCATCACCACCCCCGAGGGCATCACGCCAGGCCTTTACGGGATGCTGCAGGTGATCGCCAACAACCCCGGGATGAGCCAGAGCGCCCTCGCGGTGGCGATGGACGTAGATCGTTCCTCGATCGTCAAGGTCGTGAACCAGCTCGAGGAGAAAGGACTGATCGTCCGGGATGCCTCCCCGACCGACCGTCGACGCTACTGCCTGCACATGACGACACCCGGTGTTCAGGCGCTGGCACGCATCGAGCAGGCCGTAATGCGACAGGATCAGGATTTTTCCGCCCGACTCAGCGATGCCGAGCGCGGCACACTGATTGAGCTGCTGAAACGGCTTTACCAACAAGACAGTGAAACCCCGGCCAGTGTGCGGGAATAGGAGTCAACCTTGAAAAACATCCTTCGTCTGACCCTCAACGGGCGCGCCCGTGAGGACCTTGTTCCCGACAACATGCTGCTGCTGGATTACCTGCGCGAAACCGTCGGCCTGACCGGTACCAAGCAGGGCTGCGACGGCGGCGAGTGCGGCGCCTGCACCGTCCTCGTGGACGACCGGCCCCGCCTGGCCTGTTCCACCCTCGCCCATCAGGTCGCCGGCAAGAAGGTGGAAACGGTCGAATCCCTGGCCACCCAGGGCACGCTGTCCAAGCTCCAGGCCGCCTTCCACGAAAAGCTCGGCACCCAGTGCGGCTTCTGTACCCCGGGCATGATCATGGCGTCGGAGGCGCTGCTGCGGAAGAACCCCTCCCCGTCGCGCGACGAGATCAAGGCCGCGCTCGCCGGCAACCTCTGCCGCTGCACCGGCTATGTGAAGATCATTGAATCGGTCGAAACCGCAGCCGCGGCCCGGTTGTGCGAGGAGGGTGCGCGATGAACCCGAAACTCCCCAAGCACGGCACCGTCGGCGTCCGCACCCCGCTGGTGGACGGCGTCGAGAAGGTCACCGGCAAGGCCAAGTACACGGCCGACATCGCCGCTCCCGATGCCCTGGTGGGGCGCATCCTGCGCTCGCCCCATGCCCACGCCCGCATCCTCGCCATCGACACTTCGGCCGCCGAAGCCCTGGAAGGCGTCATCGCCGTATGCACCGGCGCCGAGACCCCGGTGCCGTTCGGCGTGCTGCCGATCGCCGAGAACGAGTACCCGCTCGCCCGCGACAAGGTGCGCTACCGCGGCGACCCGGTGGCGGCCGTCGCCGCCATCGACGAAGTGACCGCCGAGAAGGCGCTCGGCCTGATCAAGGTCGACTACGAGGTCCTGCCCGCCTACATGACGCCCAAGGCGGCGATGAAGGCAGGCGCGGTCGCCCTTCACGACGACAAGCCCAACAACGTGCTGCGCGAAGTCCACGCCGAGTTCGGCGACGTCGCCGCCGCCTTCGCCGAAGCCGACCTGGTCCGCGAAAAGACCTACACCTTCGCCGAAGTCAACCACGTTCATATGGAGCTGAACGCCACCCTGGCCGAGTACGACCCGGTGCGCGACATGCTCACGCTGAACACCACCACCCAGGTGCCCTACTACGTGCATCTCAAGGTGGCGGCCTGCCTGCAGATGGACTCGGCGCGCATCCGCGTGATCAAGCCCTTCCTCGGCGGTGGCTTCGGCGCCCGCACCGAGGCCCTGCACTTCGAGATCATCGCCGGGCTGCTGGCACGCAAGGCCAAGGGCACGGTGCGCCTGCTGCAGACGCGCGAGGAAACCTTCATCGCCCACCGCGGCCGGCCGTGGACCGAAGTGAAGATGAAGATCGGCCTGAAGAAGGACGGCAAGATCGCCGCCCTCGCGCTGGAAGCCACCCAGGCCGGCGGCGCCTATGCCGGCTACGGCATCATCACCATCCTCTACACCGGCGCGCTGATGCACGGGCTCTACCATATCCCGGCGATCAAGCACGACGCCTGGCGCGTCTACACCAACACCCCGCCCTGCGGCGCGATGCGCGGCCATGGCACGGTCGATACCCGCGCCGCGTTCGAGGCGCTGCTCACCGAAATGGGCGAGGAGCTGGGCATCGACTCGCTCAAGATCCGCCAGATCAACATGCTGCCGCAGATCCCCTACGTCACCATGTACGCCCAGCGGGTGATGAGCTACGGCGTGCCGGAGTGCCTGGAGAAGGTCAAGGCTGCCTCGGGGTGGGAAGAACGCAAGGGCAAGCTGCCCAAAGGGCGCGGCCTCGGCATCGCGCTGTCGCACTTCGTGTCGGGCACCTCGACGCCGAAGCACTGGACCGGCGAGCCCCACGCCACCGTCAACCTGAAGCTCGACTTCGACGGCGGCATCACCTTGCTCACCGGCGCCGCCGACATCGGCCAGGGTTCCAACACCATGGCCTCGCAGGTCGCCGCCGAAGTGCTGGGCGTGCGCCTCGACCGCATCCGGGTGATCTCCGCCGACAGCGCGCTGACCCCCAAGGACAACGGCTCCTATTCGTCGCGCGTCACCTTCATGGTCGGCAACGCCTCCATTTCCGCCGCCGAAGAGCTGAAAGGCGTCCTGGTCAAGGCCGCGGCGAAGAAGCTCGACGCCCGCGAGGAAGACATCGAAGTCATCGACGAGATATTCATGGTCTCGGGCAGCCAGGACCCGGGGCTGACTTTCCAGGAAGTGGTCAAGGCCGCGATGATCGACTCCGGCACCATCACGGTGAAGGGCACCTACACCTGCCCGACCGAATTCCAGGGCGACAAGAAGATCCGCGGCAGCGCGATCGGCGCCACCATGGGCTTTTGCTACGCCGCCCAGGTGGTGGAGGCCTCGGTCGACGAGATCACCGGCAAGGTCACCGCGCACAAGGTGTGGGTGGCGGTCGACGTGGGCAAAGCCCTCAATCCGCTGGCGGTCGAAGGCCAGACGCAAGGCGGCGTGTGGATGGGCATGGGGCAGGCGCTGTCGGAAGAGACGGTCTATGACAACGGCCGCATGGTCCATGGCAACATCCTGGATTACCGGGTGCCGACGATCGTGGAGAGCCCCGACATCGAGGTGATCATCGTCGAGAGCATGGACCCCAACGGCCCGTTCGGCGCCAAGGAGGCCTCGGAAGGGATGCTCGCCGGATTCCTTCCCGCGATCCACGAAGCGGTGTACGAAGCGGTGGGCGTGCGCGCCACCGATTTCCCGCTCAGCCCCGACCGCATCACTGAACTGCTCGACGCCAAGGAAGCCGCAGCATGAACATCCTCACCGATTTCCGCACCCACCGTCCCGCCACCCTGGCCGACGCAGTCAACGCCCTGGCCGCCGACGCTACCGTTCCCCTGGGCGCCGGCACCGACCTGCTGCCCAACCTGCGCCGTGGCCTGGGCCACCCCGCCGCGCTGGTCGACCTGACCGGCATCGACGGCCTCGGCGTCATCTCGACGCTGGCCGACGGCAGCCTGCGCCTCGGCGCCGGCGCCACCCTGGAGGCCATCGCCGAGCACGACGCCATCCGGACGAGCTGGCCGGCCCTGGCCCAGGCCGCCGAATCGGTCGCCGGGCCGACCCACCGCGCCGCCGCCACCCTCGGCGGCAACCTGTGCCAGGACACGCGCTGCACCTTCTACAACCAGAGCGAATGGTGGCGCTCCGGCAACAGCTATTGCCTCAAGTACAAGGGCGACAAGTGCCACGTGATCGTCAAGAGCGATCGCTGCTACGCGACCTATCACGGCGACGTCGCCCCCGCGCTGATGGTGCTCGACGCCCGCGCCGAGATCGTCGGCCCCGCCGGCAAACGCACCGTGCCGGTGGCGCAGCTGTTCCGCGAAAGCGGCGCCGAGCACCTGACCCTGGAGAAGGGCGAACTGCTCGCGGCGATCGAGGTTCCGCCCACCGGTGCCTGGAAAGCCGCCTACTCCAAGGTGCGCATCCGCGATGCCGTCGACTTTCCGCTGGCCGGCGTCGCCGCCGCCCTGCATCGTGACGGGGACCGGATCGCCGGCCTGCGAGTGGCCATCACCGGCTCCAACTCCGCCCCCCTGATGGTGCCGGTCGACGCGCTGGTGGGCGGCAACTGGGACGACGCAGCAGCCGAGACCCTGGCCCAGCTGGTGCGCAAGACCTCCAACGTGCTCAGGACCACCATCACCGGAGTCAAATATCGCCGCCGGGTCCTGCTCGCCATCTCCCGCAAGGTGGTCGATCAGCTGTGGGAAGCCCGCTAAGGGCACGCACGGCAGGAGCGTCCTCAGCCGGCGGCCGGAGTGCTCGCCGCCGTACTCGCACTGCGGATACGGCGGTTGCGCCCGGCCAGCATGCCGACTGCGGCCATCGCCAGCGACAGCGCCAGGCACACCGTCAGCGCCAGGTTCCAGTCCTGCGACCGGTCGTGCAGCCCGCCGATGAGGGGCGGCCCGCAGGCCGCCAGCAGGTAGCCGACGCACTGCGCCATTCCCGACAGGGCGGCCGCCTGGCGCGGGTTTTCGGTGCGCAGCCCCATGAACATCAGCGCCAGGATGATGCAGGCCCCAGTGCCGAAGCCGAAGCACGCCACCCACAGGCCGGCCAGCTGCGGCAGCCACTGGAGGCCGAGCAGCGCGCCGGCGACCAGTAGCGAGGTCGCCAGCGCGACCCTCCGCTGGTCGTTCAGGCGCTGGATCAGCGGCCCCAGCACCAGGCCGGGGATCGCCGAGGCGAGCTGCATCAGGCCATGCAGCGACCCGGCCTCGGCCGCCGAATAGCCGCGGCTGGCGAGGATCGCGGGCAACCAGCCGATCATCACGTAATAAATGAACGAGTTGAGCCCCATGAACAGCGTCACCTGCCAGGCCAGGGGATGACGCCAGATCGGGCTCGCAGCCGGCGCCCCGCCACCGCTCTGGGCCACCGCGGCCCGCTCGCCGAGCTGCGGCCACCACAGCAGCATCGCCACCACCGGCAGTACCAGCATCGCCAGCAGCGCCCCCGACCAGCCGAGCCCGAAGCCGGTCGCGAGCGGGAACGCCGTTGCCGAAGCCACTGCGGCGGCGGCGCCCATCGCCAGCGCGTACGCGCCGGTGACGCTGGCGATCCGGGTGGGGAAGTCGCGCTTGAGCAGCGCCGGCAGCAACACGTTGCCCACCGCGATCCCGGCGCCGATCACCGCGGTGCCGACAAAAAGGCTCCACGCCGGCCCCGCCGAGCGCAGCACCACGCCGGCGGCGAGCAGCACCAGGGCCGCGAACAGCGCACGCGCCAGGCCGAAGCGGCGCGCCAGCCAGGGTGCCACCGGCGACACCAGGGCGAAGGCCAGCAACGGCAAGGTGGTAAGCAGGCCGGCGTGCGCGGTGCTCAGCGCAAAGGTCTCCTGGATCATGCCCAGCACCGGCGCCAGCCCGGTGATCGGCGCACGCAGGTTGGCGGCAACCAGCACGATGCCGATCAGCAGCAGCACCGTGCGCGGAGCGGCGGAGAGGACGGGGCGGGCCTGACGCATGGGGGAATCCGGAAAAACTTGCGATGTCGCCAAGCTTACGGATTTACCGGCCGGGAGTATCTGGATAGATTGCCAATTAATCTCCAAAAACAGCCACGCCGATGCTCCTCGATGCCTCCTTGCGCCACTTCGACCCCGACCGCATCACCAGCCCGGCGATCGCCCTGCGGGTCGAAACGACCAGGAACGACAACGAAACTCCAGTGCACCGGCACCGCAAGGGGCAACTCGTGCTCGCGCTGCGCGGCGCCATCAGCTGCGAGGTGCCCCATGCGCTGTGGATGGTGCCGCCCAACTGTGCGGTATGGGTGCCCGGTGCGATGCCACACAGCAACCGGGTCACGCCCAACGCCCGCATCTGCCTGCTGTTCGTCGCGCCGGGCGCCACCGCGCTGCCGCACCGCTGCTGCACGCTGGCGATTTCGCCCCTCGTGCGCGAGCTGATCCAGCACCTTGCCGACCAGCCGCACGAGTACGCTGCCGACAGCGCCACCGGCCGCGTCGCCCGCGTGCTGCTCGACGAGTTGCCGAACATGCCGGTCGAACAGCTTCATCTGCCGATCTCGGACGAGCCGCACATCCGCCACATTGCCGACGCCCTGACCCGCAACCCGGCCGACCGCGCCACCCTGCCCGAATGGGCGGCCCGCGTCGCCACCAGCGAGCGCACCCTCGCCCGCCTGATGCTGCGCGAAACCGGCCTCAGCTTCGGGCGCTGGCGCCAGCAATTGCAGCTCCTGGTCGCCCTGCGCCGGCTGGCCGCTGGCGCCAGCGTGCAGCAAGTCTCCGCCGAACTGGGCTACGAATCGGTCACCGCCTTCATCACCATGTTCAAGAAGGCCCTTGGCCGGCCCCCGGGGAAATATCTGGCATCGCTGACGCAGGATGAACGGTAGGCGGCCGGTGGGGCGGGATCGATGACGTTCTTTGCCGGCTTTCGCGCCGACGGCGGCCCGCCCCTAGCCGGAGGGTCGGGAAAGACGGGGCAGCAGGGTGTCGAGCGCGTGATGTTCGGTGCGGTACTGCCCGTGCTCGCTCAAGCGCGCCCATAGCCCGGTGCGCTCGAGGGCGTCGACGGCCTGCTTCTTCAGCCCGCAGAAGGCCAGCACCTGGCCGTTCAGGCGCAGGCGCTCGTGGAGGGTGGAAATCGCATGCTGACCGGTGGCATCGATGGCGTTGATCCCGGCCGCGGAAACCAGCAGGACCTTGACTTCGGACTGGGCCTGGGCGGCGCGCGCCGCCGCCTCTTCGAAAGCCTTCGCGGTGACGAAGGTCAACGGGCTGTCGAAGCGCAGGATGACCAGATTGGGATGGGGGTGTTCGAGACCGAAACGCGTCAAGTCCCGGTAAGTGCCATCCGGGTGCATGCCGAGCAGGGCCGCCCGCGGCTGCATGTCGCGGTAGAGCATCAGCGCCAGCGACAGCATCAGTCCGGTAAGGATGCCGTTCTGGATGTCGGGGGCGAACACGAGGGTCGCGCAAAAGGTCACCACCGCCGCCAGACCGTCGTCGCGCCCGGCCTTCCATGCCCCCGTCAGCGCGCGAAAGTCGACGAGGCTGGCCACCACCACCAGGATCACCGCGGCGAGCACCGCGATCGGCAGGTGCCACAGCAGCGGGGTGAGGTACTGCAGGCTCAGCAGCACGCCGGCGGCGGTGAGCAGCGACGACAATCCGCTACGCGCGCCGCTGGCATGGTTGAGCGCCGAGCGCGAAAACGACGCGCTGACCGGCATCGCACCGCTCGCGGCGGCGGCCAGCTTGGCCAGCCCCTGGCCGATCAGCTCCTGGTTCTGGTTCCACGACATGCCGGTACGGGCGGTGATCACGGTCGCACTCGAGGCTGCCTCCATGAAGCTCACCAGCGCGATCACGAACGCAGCCGGGAACAGGGTCACCAGCATGTTCCCGTCGATCACCGGCAGGCCGAGGGAAGGCAGGCCGGACGGTAGCGCACCGACCACGGCGCCGCCTTGTGCGGCGAACCCGGTGAGCGCCGAGACCGCGGTCGCCGACGCGACCACCAGGAGCACTCCAGGCAAGCGGGGCACGAGCCGACGCAGCGCGACCAGCGCGAACAGGGCCAGGCCGCCATACAGCGCGGACGCCAGGTGTGGCGCACCCGAGCCTGCAAGCATATGCCACAGATCGAGCAGGAAATGCCCGGACCGGGGCAGCGACAGGCCGAGCAGCGCAGGCAGCTGGGACAAGCCGATCAGCAGCGCCGAGGCATTGATGAAGCCGGCCATCACCGGGCGCGACAGCAGGTTCAGCAGCCAGCCGGCGCGCAGCAGACCCAGCGCCAGCTGGATCAGCCCGGACAGCAGCGCGAGCACGACCGCGAGCGCGATGAATTCGGGCGTATCGGGCTGCGCCAGCGACAGCAGGCTCGCCCCCGAGAGCAGCGAGGTGAGCGCCACCGGCCCGGTCGACAGCGCCCCGCAGGAGCCGAACAAGGCCCCCACCAACGCCGGCAGCAAGGCCGCATAGAGGCCGAGATGGGGAGGCAGGCCGGCGAGCTGCGCATAGGCCAGCGCCTGCGGTACCAGCACCAGGGCGACGGTGACGCCGGCGACGAGGTCGCCGCGCACCCCGTGCTGGCGCCACAGGCGCGGCCAGCCGAGGAACGGGAACACGCGCTCTGCCCGGGTCGGATGAGAAGCGTTCATCGAACGTGCCAATAACGGGGGCGACGAGACTACCATGCCCCGAAGATATACCCGCGCCGGCGCGCGCTGCCGGTCAGCGCGGAGACCGTCTCGTTGGAGATCGTCTTGCGCATCCGCCGGGTGCGCAACCAGTCGTGCAGGCGGTCGGCCAGCATCCGGCGCACCGCTTCGTAGGCCGCTGCCGTACCCAGATCATGCTGCTCGACGGGATCACTCTCGAGATCGTACAGTTGGGGCGCAAACCCCTGGTACTCGATGTATTTCCAGCGCTCGGTACGCACCATCCAGGCACGGGCGCCGTCGGCCGCCGCATCGAGCTCAGCGCGGGCCGGGCGCCAGGCGTAATCCATTTCGGCGAAAACGGCATCGCGCCACGGCGGCCGCGCGCCCTTCAGCAAGGGCAGCAGGGAGCGCCCCTCGAGCACATGGTCGTGGCGGTCACCGCCGGCCAGTTCGAGAAAAGTCGGGACCAGATCGACCGACTCGACCATCTGCTCGAATATCCGGCCGCGGACTCCACCGGGCAGGCGGGCGATCATCGGAATGCGCAGCGCCTCCTCATACATCACTTCTTTCTCCCCCAGCCAGTGGTCACCGAGGAAGTCGCCATGATCGCTGGTAAACACGATCAGGGTATTTTCATACTGCCCCTGTTCGCGCAGAAAATCGAACAGCCGCCCGAGGTGGTGGTCGAGCTGGCTGATCAGGCCCATGTAAGTCGGGATCACGCGCGCGCGCACTTCGTCGCGGGAAAAATTGACGCTTTCCTCGTGCTGACGGAAGGCGCGCACGACCGGATGGGCATTGCCCCGTTCCGCGACACTGCGATTGGGCGGCGACACATCGGCAGCGCCATACATCGCGTGATAGGGCGCCGGCGCCATGTATGGCCAGTGCGGCTTGATGTAGGACAGGTGCAGGCACCATGGCGCATCGCCGGTTTCGCGAATGAAGTCCATCGCGCGATCGGTCATGTAAGCCGTTTCCGAATGCGGCTCCGGCACCCGCGCCGGCAGGTGTGCATTGCGCAGATACCAGCCGCTGACCCGCTCACCATTGTCGTCGAGCGCGCTGTTGGCCCACTCGTGCCAGGGGTTGTCGCCACCGAAACCGTGCTGGCGCAGGTAGCGGTTGTAAGGCAGGTCGGAATCGACCGCTCCATCCGGATGCAGGCCGTCGTCACGCTCGAACGGCTCGAATCCGCATTCGCGCGCATACACGCCGCGGCTCGATTCGGGGTCGACGCCGAGCCGCCGCATGCCCTCGATATCGGCGCGCATGTGGGTCTTGCCGACCAGCCCGACCCGGTAGCCGAGCGGGCGCAGGTAGTCGCCGAGGGTCAGCTCATCGACCCGCAGTGGCACGTTGTTGTAGGTCGCGCCATGGCTGGCCGGGTAGCGTCCGGTGTAGAACGACATCCGCGACGGTCCGCACACCGGCGCATTGCAGAAGGCCCGTTCGAAGCGCACCCCCTCCGCGGCGAGGCGGTCGAGCGTCGGCGTCTTTACGCTCGGATGCCCCGCACACGACAGGTAGTCGGCGCGCAGCTGGTCGGCCATGATGAAGAGGATGTTCGGTTTCATTTCGATCGGTCCCTGATCCGTCAATCGTGCCTGCGCCCGCAGCGGGACGCGCCCCTGTCCTTTCACTGCGCCAGTAGCGCCGCCGGGATCGTCATCCCCTGCTCACGGTAAAAGCGTGCGGCGCCCGGGTGGAGCGGGGTATTGGCATCGGCAAGCGCTTCCTCGAGGCGGACGTTGCGCAGCACTGGTGTACTTGCGGCATAGGTATCGAGATGCTTCCAGAACGCCGAAGTCATCGCGTAGACCGCCTCTTCGGAAAGGGCGTTATTGGTTCCCATGCTGGCCGTCATCCGCAGAGCGGTCACCGGCGCCTCGTTTGCCAGCCCATCGCCATAGACGGCCGGCTCGATCCGTACGGCGCGGTACCCCGGGCGTGCAAGCAGTTCCGAAAGGCGGGCCGGATCGATGCCGATCCACCGCAGTTTGCGTACCAGGGCGAGCTGGGCAACAACCGGGCTCGGCGCCAGCGTCGGGTTGAAGTAGACGTCGATATGTCCATCCTGGAAACTCTGCGCTGCCGCATCCCAGCCCAGCTTGATCGCGGTGTAATCCTGATCGGCCTTCAGACCGGTCATCAGGGCGACAATGCGCTGGGTGGTATCGAACGCGACCGATCCCGGCGGCCCCAGATAGACACGCTTGCCGCGAATCTGGTCGAGGGAATGAATGCCCGAGTCGCCAAAGGTCAGGATGTGATAGACCCCGATCGGAAAACTGAACACCGACCGCAGATTTTTCGACAACTCCCCGCTCTTCGGAACATTCGCATAAGGACCGCCCCCCTTGACCATCATGTCATATTGATGGGGTGTGTTCAGGCAGAACTCGGAGCGTCCCTGGGCGGTTTCGACCGCATGCCGGGTCGCCGCGCCGGTGGCATTGACCTGGATGCGATAGTCGGGGACATGCTCGTTGACGATGTTGGCGAAGGTGGTCATCACCACATACGGCGCCGAGCCCGGCCCCAGCGTAGACAGGCGCAGGTTCTGCGCGCCGTGGCTCAAACCCGCGCCGAAGCTCAACGCGGCCGCGCTCAAGGCGAGAACGCCCCGGCAAAACCATTTTTTCCGCTGCAGGAATTGCATGTTCCGTCTCCTTTCCCGTTGATCAGGCGCAGGGCGCCGGCGTGACCCCGCCACAAGGACTTGTGGCGCGGATGAACCCTTTGTGTCGAGCGATGAGCGCAGCCACACCAAGCACCGCGCCACCAAGCTGAAGGCCAAGCAGCGGCGACACCAGGGCGAACAGCGCGAGCAGGCCGGCCACCATGCCCACGATCCCGCAGGTAAACACCGTCGCCAGCAGCCACGACGCCAGTCCCAGGCGGGCGAGCGCCCACAGCAGCTCGGTCCAGCTGAAATCGGTGATCAGTAGCAGCGAGGGACTGTAGGCAAACACGAAAGGCACAACGAAACCGAGCAGCGAGATCCGCATCGCCACCAGGCTGATCCCAAGCGGGTTGGCGTTGGCGATCGGCGCGGCGGCGAAGGCGGCCAGCGACACCGGCGGAGTGATCGCCGACATCACCGCGAAATAGATCACGAACAGGTGCGCTGCCACCGTCGGCACGCCGAGCGCCTCGACCGCCGGCCCCATCACCAGAATGATCACCAGATAGGCCGGCACGGTCGGCATGCCCATTCCCAGCACCAGGCAGGCCGCCGCCATCACCAGCAGGGACAGGAACAGCGAACCGTCGGCGAACGACAACGCCGCGCCGGCAAAGCGCAGGCCGATGCCGGTGTAGTTCATCACGCCGACGATCACCCCCACCGCGGCGACGGCGATGATCACGGTTGCGCTGGCGTCCCCGGCACCGCGCACGGCACGGGAAAACACCCGCAGCGAGCGCGCCTGCGGATTGGCCGCGAGGCCGAAGACGAGCGCGACGAGCACCGCCCAGAAGCCGGCAAGCGCGGGCGACACCCCGCGCACGAGCTGGACCACGACGATCAACAGGCTGACCGAGAACACCGCGATCATCGCCCAGTCGCTGCGGTTCAGGCTCGGCAGGCTGGCGCGATCCGGGCGTTCGATGCCGGCCCGCTGCGCCTCGACCGCGATACACGCGAACAGGCTGAGGTAATAGAGCAAGGCCGGCAGCAGCGCCGCCACGCAGATCGACAGGTAGGGGATGCCGGTGAGGTCGGCCATGATGAACGCCACCGCGCCCATGATCGGTGGCGTGATCTGCCCTCCGCTCGACGCTGCCGCCTCGACCGCACCGGCAAAGCGTGCCGAGAACCCGCTGCGCCGGATCATCGGGATCGTCACCACACCGGTGGCGACGACGTTGGCCACCGCGCTGCCCGACACCGTGCCGAACAGCGCGCTCGCCAGCACCGCCGCATGGGCGGCGCCGCCGCGCAGCCAGCCCAGGCTGCGGACCGCGAGCTTGAGCAGGGCATCGCCGATTCCCAACCCTTCCATCAGCGCGCCGAAGATGATGAAGACCACGATGGTATCGACGACGACCGCGAGCGGGCGCCCGAACACGCCTTCGAAGCTGTACCACAGGGTGAGCGTCAGGTTCTCCAGATCCATCCCGGCATGACCGAGGGTTTCGCCCAGGCTGGCGCCGTACAGACCGTAGGCGATGGTCAGCAGGCACACCAGCAACAATGGAAAACCGACCGTGCGCCGCGCCAGCTCGAGCAGCACCGCCAGCCCGGCCAGGCCATACACGAGGTCGATGTGTTCGGGAAACCACAGCCCGGTCTCGAGCAGTTCGGCGATGCTGGCGTAGTGCAGCATTGATGCCGCAAACACCAGGCCGAGCCCCACATCGACCCCCTGCCGCAGCTTCGGGCGCGGGTGCGCGGCGGACATCCGCAGCAGCAGCAGAAAGACCGCCAGCGACAGGCCGCCGACGCGGACCAGGGTGTCGTCATAGACCCCATAAAACGCGGTATGCAGGGCCCCGAGCACGATTGCCGCCGCGAGGACGAAAATCGCTGCTGAAGATAACCTGCGCCCCCAGGGGGTGCAGTTTTCCGGTTCGTTCATGTCTCGCTCCTTTGGTATCGGTTTCTGGCCACCGATTTGATCCGAATGAAACCGCAATGGCCGCGATCGCAATAGGGGGAAGGTTCACTTGGTGAAACGGCACCACTTCATTAGTCTTCAGACCGGACACACTCTTGGGCCATGGTCATGGTGAAAAACATTGCTGCACTCGCCCGCGGACTGGTGGTGATCGAAACCCTCCAGGAAACCGGACCCGTCGCACTCGCCGAACTGCAGGAGCGCACCGGTCTTGCCAAGGCCACCTTGCTGCGCATTCTGAGAACCCTCGTCGAACAGGGCTGGGTCTTTCGTGGGCTGGGAGACCACCGCTACCGCCTGCGTGCCGAATTGCGCATCCGCAGCCACATCCCCGGCCGGCACGAGCACCTGATCGAACGCGCCGGTCCCATCCTGGAGCGCTTGCAGCAGCAGACCGGCTGGCCGTCCTCGATCGCGGTTCGCGACCAGTACCGGATGCACATCCTCGAATCAACCTCGCGCGCGCTGAGCCTGCAGCTCAACTACCGCGTCATCGGCTTTCGTGTCCACATCCCGTGGTCGGCCTTCGGGCGCGCCTACCTCGCCTATTGTCCGGACGACGAGCGCGCAGAGTTACTCGAGGCCCTGGCACGTTCGAGCGACCCGCGGGACCGCATCGTCACCGCCCCCGGCTGGGTCGAGCGGACCTTGCGCGAAGTCCGCGAGCACGGCTATGGGACCCGGATGGCGCGCTACTGGCTCAGCCACGACTCCCCGCCCGAGCCGCTCGATGCGATCGCGGTCCCGGTGCTGGCGGCCGACGACAAGGTGCTGGCTGTGCTCAACCTGGTGTGGCTGTCCAGCGCGGCAAGCACCGACGCCATCGCCCACGACTATCTGCCCGATCTGCTCGAAGCCGCGCGGGCGCTTGCATCGAGCCTTCAGGCGGGCTCCGCCAGCGGGCGAGAACGAGACCAGACGGTGCCCGAGACCGCCTTCTCCCACAGGAAATCGGACAAGTCATGACCGACGCACTTTCCCCGCCCGCCGCGTACGCCGCCCCCCTCCCGCCCCCGGCACAAGCGCGCACCCGCCCCTTCCATACCCTCGCCAAACCGATCGGGCCGGCGTGCAATCTGCGCTGCACCTACTGCTTCTATTTGGACAAGAGCGCGCTCTTTCCGTCGTCGGCCAGCTTGCGGATGCCCGATGACGTGCTGGAAAACTTCATCCGCGACTACATCCGCCTGCAGGACGCCGCCGAAATTTCCTTTGCCTGGCAAGGTGGCGAGCCGACCTTGCTCGGCGTCGACTTCTTTCGCAAAGTGCTCACCTTGCAGCAGCGCTTCGCCGATGGGCGCCCGATCACCAATGCGCTGCAGACCAACGCCACCCTGATTGACGACGCATGGGGCGAGTTTCTCGCCGAGCACGGTTTTCTGGTCGGTGTCAGCATCGACGGGCCCGCCGAGCTCCATGACAGTTACCGCATCGACCCGCGTGGCGGCCCCAGCTTTGCCCGCGTGCGGCAGGGGATCGAAAAGCTCAAGCAGCATCGCGTCGAGTTCAATACCCTGACCGTAGTCAATCGCCGCAACGTCAAGCATCCGCTCAAGGTATATCGATTCCTGAAGGACATCGGCGCGCGCTTCATCCAGTTCATCCCCCTCGTCGAGCGCGAGGTAGACGCAAACCGCGGCGGAGGTCTCGCCTCTCCCCCCTGCCCCGGCGAGCGCACCCGGACCAGGCCGGCCCCCTGGAGCGTGATGCCGGTCGCCTACGGGAACTTCCTTACCGCGATATTCGATGAATGGGTGCGGGAAGACGTCGGCTCGACTTTCGTCCAGCTGTTCGACAATGCGCTCGGAAGCTGGCTCGGACACGGCTCGTCGCTGTGCGTATTTGCCGAAACCTGCGGGCGGGCGATCGCCATCGAGCACGACGGCAGCGTCTATGCCTGCGATCACTACGTCTATCCGCAGTACCGCCTGGGCAGGCTGGGCGAGCGCACTCTGGCCAACATGGTCGATTCACCGGCGCAGCGTAAATTCGGCGCCGACAAGAGCGACACCCTGCCCGCCTATTGCCGACGCTGCGAGTTCCGCTTCGCCTGCCACGGCGAATGCCCGAAACATCGCTTCCTGGACACCCCAGACGGCGAACCAGGGCTCAATTACCTGTGCGCGGGCTACCGCCACTTTTTCCGCCACATCGACCCCTACATGCGGAAAATGGCCGAGCTGCTGCGCCAGCAGCGCCCGGCAGCGCAGATCATGGCGCTCGCCCGCCAGTGGCAGGGCCGGCCACCACGGACGGGGCGGCCGCCCCCCCCTACTCGATCCTGAGCCGCAGCGCCGGCGCGGGCAGGCCGCGGCGCTGGCGCTCGGCGCGGATCAGCGCGGCGATGTCGGTGTTGCCTTGCCGTTCGGCCCAGACGTCGGCCGACAGGCCGGTGTCGGTGAGCGCGTTGAGGTCGGTCTGCGCCAGCGCGAGCAGGCGGCGGACGACGCCGAGGTGGCCGTTGCGCGCCGCCAGCGACAACGCGGTGGCCTGGTTGGGCGCCGGGGCGTTGACTTCGGCCCCGGCGGCGACGAGCGCATCGACGAGGGTCTCGCGCCCTTCGAAGGCGGCGTAATGCAGCGGCGCCCAGCCCTCGTGATTGACCTTCGCGCCGGCTTTCAGCAAGGCGCGGGCGACGTCGTCGTGGCCGCGGAGCACGGCCAGCATCAGCGCCGAATCCCCGGCGAGGTTGCGGTAATCGATCCGCACCCGCCGCTTCAGCAGGGTGTCGACCGCGGCGCCCTGCCCTTCGCGGGCGGCGAGGATCAGCAAGGTGTTGCCCTGGGCATCGACGGTGTCGGGATCGATGCCGCGATCGAGCAGGCTGGCGAGGGCGCGCGCATCGCCGAAGCGGGCCGCGGCGAGGGCGTCGTCGTAGCTGCCGGCGTGCGCTCCGCCCGCCGCCAGGGCGGCGGCGGCGAGCGCCACCAGCGCCGCGCGGCGCACGCCGGCGACGGCCTGGAAAGACCCGGAATCAGGTGCCCTGCGGGGCAGAAGCGGAGCCGGAGTGAGGACCTTGAGCATGGCGGAAGAGACGGTAGAAGTTGTCGGTGGTGGCCTGTTCGATGCGTTCGAGCGGCTCGCCGCGCAGGCGGGCGAGTTCCTCGGCGACATGCACGACCCAGCCGGGTTCGTTGGTCTTGCCGCGGTGCGGCACCGGAGCGAGATAAGGGGCGTCAGTCTCGATCAGCAGGCGTTCGAGCGGGACGATCTTCGCCACCTCCTTCAGTTCCCTGGCATTGCGGAAGGTGACGATACCCGAAAACGAGATGTAGAAGCCGAGCGCCAGCGCGACCTCGGCCACTTCCCGGCTCTCGGTGAAGCAGTGCATGACGCCACCGGCCTCGGCGGCGTGTTCTTCCCGCATCAGGCGCAGGGTGTCTTCGGCGGCGCTGCGGGTATGGATGATCAACGGCTTGGCGGCGGCGCGGGCGGCGCGGATGTGGGTGCGAAAACGCGCCCGCTGCCATTCCGGGGCGTCCTGGTGCCAGTGGTAGTCGAGCCCGGTCTCGCCGATCGCCACCACCCTGGGATGGGCGGCGAGCTCGCACAGGCGCTCGACGGTCGGCTCCTCGCAGTCGGCGTTGTCGGGGTGCACCCCGACCGAGGCCCACAACCGGGGATGGCGCTCGGCCAGTCCGAGCACGCGCGGGAAATCCTCCAGCTTGACGCCGACGCACAGCGCAGCGCCGACGCGGTTGGCGGCCATGGTGGTGAGGATCTCGTCCTCGCGGCAGGCAAGATCGGGGAAATCGAGGTGGCAGTGCGAATCGACGTACATCATGTATCCGTTTGCATGGCGAAAAACCGGGATCGGACGGACCGGCGCGGCGCCGATCCCGCCCGCCCCCGGCGGCGAGATCACAGCGTATGCGTGGGCCGGCTCGAGCCGAGGTGCCCGGCGAGGATCTGCTCGATGCGCCCGCGCAACACCTTGCCCGCATCGTCGTCGGAAAAATGCACGCCAACCCCCTGCGTGCGTCCGCCCTGGGCGCCATAGGGGGTGATCCACACCACCGTACCGGCCACCGGGTGGCGCGTCGGGTCGTCGATCAGCTGCAGCAGCATGAAGATTTCGGCGCCGAGCTTGTAGGTCTTCGGGGTGGGCACGAAAATGCCGCCGTTTTTCAGGAACGGCATGTAAGCGGCATAAAGCGCGGACTTCGAGCTGATATTGACCGAGAGCACGCCGGGGCGTGCAGCGGCGGGAGGGGTTTCACTCATCGACGGGATCCGGCGACAGCGCGGGCGTAGCGCATCAACATGTCTTCGAGCACCAGGCGCAGGCTCAAGGGGTGGCGGGAAACCTTGTGGATCTGCGCCAGCTCATTGTAGCAGGCGCTCGCGGCAGCAACGCTGCTGCGACTGGCAAGCGCGGCGAGCACCGCCTCCTGCGCCGGGAAGAAGCGCACCCGCCCGCCCAGGCGCAACGCCGCCAGGTCGCTGACCCAGCGCTGCATCCAGCCGCTCAGCTCGGGCAGGCCGAAACCGGCGGCCTGCGCTTCCTTCGACTTCAGCCACGCCTCCCACTGCCCGGCCAGCGGCAGCACCCCGCTCGCCTGCACGCTCCCCAGGTCGCGGACGAAGCGGGCGAGCAGGGCCGCCCCCCCGGCCCGGGCGAGCCGCTCGGCGGCCAGCGGCATGCCCCCGCTCAGGGCCAGCAGGGCGCGCGCATCGGGATCGGCCTGCGCCTTCCAGCGCTTCAGCCCGGCTTCGTCCGGAGGCCCGAACGGCCACTGCTGGCAGCGGCTGCGAATCGTCGGCAGCAGGCGCCGCGGCGCCGAGGACACGAGCAGGAAGACGCAGCCCGCGGGCGGCTCTTCGAGGAGCTTGAGCAGCGCATTGGCGGTGAACGGGTTCATCGCCTCGGCCGGATCGAGCACCACCACCCGGCGCGCGCTGTGATGGCCGGTGACGTTCAGCGCCGCCTGCAGCTCGCGGATCTGCTCGATCACGATCTGGGCAGAAGCGGCCTTGCCGCCGGCCTCGCGCGCGGCGGCCTCGCTCCCTTCGGCCTCGGCCGCCTCGGCAGCCGGCACCACGTGATGCAGATCCGGGTGGTTGCCGGCGATCCGCCACTGGCAGGGGCCGCAGCCGCCGCAGGCATGGCCGTCGGCCTGCGGCGCGTCGCACAGCAGGCGCGCGGCGAGCGCCTCGGCCAGCTCGCGCTTGCCCAGCCCGGCGGCGCCGACGAAGAGCAGCGCATGCGGCAGGCGCGCGCCGAGTTCGACGAGGCGGCCCCAGGCGGGCTGCAGCCAGGGGTGGATCATCGGAAGAAACGCTCGCCCAGCAGGCGCTCGATCTCGGCACGGATGGCGTCCGGCGCACGATCGGCGTCGACCACGCAGATGCGCTGCGGTGCCAGCCGTGCGCGCTCGAGGTAGGCCTCGCGCACGCGCACGAAGAAATCGCGCTGCTCGCGCTCGAAGCGGTCGGGATCGGCGCCGCTGGAGGCGACCCGCGCCGCGGCGATCTCCGGCGCCAGGTCGAACACCAGGGTGAGATCGGGCTGCAGCCCGGGATGGACCCAGGCTTCGAGGGCCTCGAATTTGTCCCGCGCCAGTCCGCGCCCGCCGACCTGGTAGGCGAAAGTGGCATCCGAGAAGCGGTCGCACACCACCCAGCATCCGGCGGCGAGCGCCGGCTCGATACGCGCGGCAAGGTGCTCGCGGCGGGCGGCGAACATCAGCATGGCTTCGGTTTCGAGGTGCATCGCTTCATGCAGCAGCAGCTCGCGCAGGCGCTCGCCCAGCGCCGTGCCGCCGGGTTCGCGGGTCTGCTCGACGACAAGCCCGCGCGCGCGCAGCAGCGCCACGGTGGCGGCGATCTGGCTGCTCTTGCCGGCGCCGTCGATGCCTTCGAAGGTGATGAAGCGTCCGCGCGGAACGGCGGCGCCGGCAAGCGGCGCCAGCGCGTCTGCGGGCCCCGGCTCCGGGGACGCGGCCGGGGGGCGCGGCGGCACCGTGCTCATGGTTTCGCTCCGTTGCGAATGAACCGGTTCACCGCACGGTTGTGCTCGTCGAGGCTGCGTGAAAACTCGCTGCTGCCATCGCCGCGGGCGACGAAATAGAGAAAATCGCTCTTTTCCGGACGCACCGCGGCACGCAGCGCCGCTTCTCCGGGAATCGCGATCGGCGTCGGCGGCAGGCCGGCGCGGGTGTAGGTGTTCCACGGATGGTCGGTATCCATGTGCGCCCGGCGCAGGCGGCCATCGAATTCGGCTCCCAGGCCGTAGATCACCGTCGGGTCGGTCTGCAGGCGCATGCCGATGCGCAGGCGGTTGGCGAACACCGACGCGATCAGGGGCCGGTCTTCGGGGCGTCCGGTCTCCTTTTCGACGATCGAGGCGAGGATCAAGAGTTCGTAGGGCGAAGACAGCGGCAGCGCGGAATCGCGTTCGTCCCACAGGCGCGCGAGCCGGGCCTGCATCGCCCGGTAGGCGCGCTGCAGCACTTCGAGCGCGCTCGAGCGCTTGTCGAACAGATAGGTGTCGGGGAAGAACAGGCCTTCGAGGTGGCGCTCCGGCGCGCCGATGCGGGCGAGGATCTCCGCCTCCGCCAGCCCCGCGCTGTCCGGCTCGAGGTCGGGATGGCTCTCCAGTGCCTGGCGCACCTGGCGGAAAGTCCAGCCTTCGACCAGCAGCAGCTCGCCCTGCGAGACGTCACCGTTCGACAGTTTCAGGATCAGCTGCCACGGGGTGATCCCGGCATGCACCTCGTAGCTGCCGGCCTTGATACTGTGCGCCCGGCCGCTGACGCGCGCGAGCAAGGTCAACAGGCGGGCATCGACGCCGACTCCGGCGCGCTCGATCAGCGTCGCCGCCTGGCGCATGCCGACGCCGCGCGGCACGGTGAAATCGACCCTGTCGGCCTGCAGCGCCAACGGGCGATGGGCATACCACCCGCCGCCGGCGGCAAGCACCGCGGCGAGCACCAGCAGCAAGGTGAAAACACGGAAAGCGAAGCGCATCATCGAAATTCGTTGTGACGAAGACCCTGCCGGCGAAAACCCCTGTCGCCCGCAGGGACGACCGCCATGCGGCGGGCGCTTATAATACTGCATTGCACAGCCGCCATCGGCGGCGCCGCGCCCCGCTTCCGCCAGGACCGGGCCCGCCCCGCCGCTAAAGCGGATTCCGAACGGCCTTGCGCGCCGTTCCCCGACCAACACCAGCCCGAACTGCCGACACGCCAACCATGACAGCCTGGACCGAACACCTCGCCCACCTGGGCGCCACCCTGGGTGAGCACGCCGTGACTTTCGCCGAACCGGCAACCGAAGCGCACGCTGCCAGCACAGCCACCATCGCCGTGCCGCTGCTGCATCTGGGCCTGATCCGCTCGACCGGCCCGGATTCCGCGGCCTTCCTGCACAACCTGGTCTCCAACGAAGTCAACAAGCTGGAGCCCGATGCCGCGGTCTGGAACAGTTTCAATTCGCCCAAAGGGCGGATGATCGCCAGCTTCCTGATGTGGCCCGAAGCCGAAGGCCACGCCCTGGCACTGTCGGCCGACATCCTGCCCGCCGTCCTGAAGAAGCTGTCGATGTACGTGCTGCGCAGCAAGGTCAAGCTCGCCAACGCCGGCGCCGAGCTGGCGCTGGTCGGCCTCGCCGGCCCCGCTGCCGCGACCATCCTGCAGGCGGCCGGTATCCCCCTGCCGGCGGCCGACATGAAGCAGGCGGTCGATGAGGCCGGCGTGCGCTGCATCCGCCTCGGCGCGCAATGCTTCATCATCGCAGCGCCGGCCGATGGCGCCGGCCCCTTGTTCGACGCCCTGCTCGCCGCGGGCGCGATCAAGGCCGGCACCGCCGCCTGGCAGCTGGTCATGGTCCGCGCCGGGCTGCCGCTGATCACCGCGCCGACGCAGGAGGAATTCGTCGCCCAGATGCTCAACTACGAGCTCATCGGCGGAGTCAGCTTCAACAAGGGCTGCTACCCGGGGCAGGAAATCGTCGCCCGCACCCAGTACCTGGGCAAGCTCAAGAAGCGCATGTACCGCGTGGCGATCGCCGCCGGCATCGACGCAGCGCCGGGGATGGATCTCTACGCCCCCGATTTCGGCGAACAGTCCGCCGGCAAGCTGGTGAATGTGGCGCCCTCCCCCGACGGCGGCCTCGAAGCCCTCGCCGTCCTTCAGAGCAGCAGCACCGAAGCCGGCGAGATCCATCTCGGCGCCCCCGCCGGCCCGGCGCTACAGCTGCTGGCGCTGCCCTACGCCCTGTCCTGAGGGGGTGTAGCCGAGCCGATGTGCCTGATCGTCTTCGCCTGGCGCGCCCACCCCGACTATCCGCTGGTGGTCGCGGCCAATCGCGACGAGTACTTCGAGCGCCCGGCGGCGCCGGCACACTGGTGGACCGACGCCCCCGAGCTGCTCGCCGGGCGCGACCTCGAAGCCGGCGGGACGTGGATGGGGCTGACGCGCAGCGGCCGCTTCGCCGCCCTGACCAACTACCGCGACCCCAGCCGCCGCGTCAGCGGCGCGCCTTCGCGCGGCGCCCTGGTGCGCCAGGCGCTGGAAGACGGCCGCGACGCGGCGGCGAGCCTGCATGCCTTCGCCGCCGAGCGCGCCCGCTACGCCGCCTTCAATCTGCTGCTGAGCGACGGCCGGACCCTGGGCGTGCTCGAAAGCACCACCGGCGCGGTGCATCTCCTCGAGCCCGGGGTGTACGGCCTGTCCAACCACCTCGTCGACAGCCCCTGGCCGAAGCTGGTGAAGGCGCGCGCCGGCCTCGCCCAGCGGCTCGGCGCCTTCACCCCGGCCGCCGCCGAGCCACGTCCCATCGCCGAAGAGGCGCTGTTCGACGCGCTGCTCGCGCTGCTGCGCGACCCCACGCCCGCGCCCGACCCCCATCTGCCCGACACCGGCATCAGCCTCGAATGGGAGCGCTGGCTCTCTCCCGCCTTCATCCGCGCGCCGGGCTACGGCACGCGCTGCAGCAGCGTGGTGCTGTTCGGCAGCGACGGCCGGGTCCGCTTGCGCGAGTGGAGCTGGGACACCCACGGCGAGTTGCGCAGTGAAGTGACGCACGGCTTCACTCGCTGATCTCCACCACCGTGCCGGCCGCGACCAGCTCGAACAGCTCGATGAGGTCGCGGTTGCGCATGCGCACACAGCCGTGCGAGCGCGGCTCGCCCATCGGCTGGTCGTCGCCGGTGCCGTGGATGTAGATGTAGCGCCGCATCGAATCGACCGTGCCGCCGCGGTTGCGTCCCGGCTCCTCGCCGCACAGCCAGAGGATGCGGCTGAGAATCCAGTCGCGCCCCGGATGGCGCGCGGCGAAGGCCGGCGTCCACACCTCGCCGGTCCTGCGCCGGCCGCGGAACACCGCCCCCGCTGGCGCACCGGCGCCGATCCGGGCGCGGATGCGGTGGCGGCCGCGCGGCGTGCATTCGCTGCCCATCGCCTCCCCCGCCCCCTTCGCTGCAGTCGACACCGGGTAGCGGCGGATGCAGGCGCCATCGTCGCCGTACAGCGACAGGCACTGCGCGCCGATCTCGATCCGGATGTGCATGCCGCCCTCCTTCAGGCCGCCCGGCGCGCGCGCCGGGCCGGCGCGGCAGGCAGCGAACGCAGTGGGTGCAGGGGCCGCAACACCTTAGGCCACCAGCGTGCGGCCACGGCGGGCGGCGAAGAAGCCTGACAGCAGGCGTGCGCATTCGTCGGCGAGCAGCCCGCCCTCGATACGGGCATGGTGGTTCAGGCGCGCCTCGGCGAACAGGTCGAGCACGCTGCCGGCGACCCCGGTCTTGGGATCGCGGGCGCCGAACACCACGCGGGCGAGGCGCGCGTGCATGATCGCGCCGCTGCACATCGCGCACGGTTCCAGCGTCACGTACAGCGTGGCGCCGGGCAGGCGGTAGTTGCCCAGGCGCGCGCCGGCATCCCGCAGCGCCATCACTTCGGCGTGGGCAGTGGGGTCGTGGCGGCCGATTGGCTGATTGAAGCCGCGCCCGACGATCTCGCCGTCGAGCACCACCACCGCACCCACCGGCACTTCGTCGCAGGCCCCGGCCTGGCGCGCCTGCTCCAGAGCGGCACGCATGTAGTCTTCGTCGTTCATCGCAAGCTCTTGTCCGTGGGCAACCCGCCGCGCCGCACGCAGCCGGCGGCAGGCGAAATCGATAGGCCGGATTCTAACGGAGCAGCCCGCGCCGGGTGCCGGCCACGGTGACGCTGCGCTGCGGCACGTCGTCCACCATCGCCGAGCGCGCCCCCACGCGCGCTCAATCCGTCTCCAGCAGGTGGCGGCGCAGAGCGGCCGCGGCCCGTTGCAGCGCCTCGCCGGCTTCGGGAAACAGCTTGCCGAGGGTGATGAAGCCGTGCACCATGCCCGCCGTTTCGACGAAGTCCACTGCCCCTCCCTCGGCATTCACCCGCGCGGCGAACGCCGCGCAGTCGTCGATCAGGGGATCGAACTCGGCCCCGATCAGCAGCATCGGCGGCAGCCCGGCGAGCGAAGACGCCCGCATCGGCGATGCCCGCCAATCCTCGCTGTTGCCTTGCGGCAGATAGCGCTCGAAGAACCAGCGCAGGCTTTCACGATCGAGGAAGAAGCCCTCGGCATAGCGCGCGCGCGACGCGCGTGCGCTGACGATCTCGGTGCTCGGGTAGATCAGCAGCAGGAAGCGCGGCTGCAACCCGCCGGCCTCGCGCCGGGCAAGCGCGGTGACGATGGCGAGGTTGCCCCCCGCACTGTCGCCGCCAAGCGCGATGCGCGCGGCGTCGAGGCCGAGCGTTTCGGCATGCCCGGCGACCCAGTCGAAGGCGAGGCGCGCATCATCGACCGCCGCCGGGAAGGGGTGCTCGGGGGCGAGCCGATAGTCCACCGACAGCACCGCACAGGCCGCGGCATTGGCCAGTTCCCGGCACAGCACGTCGTAGCTCGGCACGTCACCGACACACCATCCTCCACCATGGAAGTAGACCAGCACCGGCAGGCGCTCGGCCGGGGGGCTCGAGCGCGGCCGGTACAGGCGGGCGAGCAAGACGCTGCCGTCGGGGCGGCGGATCGGCACCTCGACCGTCGACGCCACCGCGGGGGCGTCCGCGCGGAAAGCGAACTGCAGCTTCTCGAAGGAGCGCCGGGCCTGGGCCACGGACAGTTCATGGAAACGCGGGGCACCGACACGGTAGACCATGTCGAGGAGAGATCGGGCTGCGGGAGTGAGCGGCATCGGATACGGAGCGGAACAGGGATCGGACGCCGGATTCTAGCCGCTGGGCCGGCCTTCCGGAGCAAGGCGGCGCAGTTCGGAGATCGACGCCGGTTTTGGCATCAATCTGTACCCACGGTGACAAGTGGTAAGCGGCCGCTGCGCCCCGAACCGTTTCCACTACACTGGTGTCGGATCCACGACGCATGCATCGAACCACTCGGGAGAACCGACATGACGATATCTCGCGTGAAAACCCGCTCGAAACTTTTCACCGCGCTCGCGCTGGCCCTGACCGGCGCCTTACTGGCGACGCCGGCTGCGGCGGAAAAACCCGACTGGGCCGGCGATGGCAAGCCCGAACGCAAGCAGGCGGCCCCCGCCGAGCGCGGCAAGGCGGAGAGCCCGAACCGCAGGCAGGCGCAGCGCGATGAAGCCGGAAGGCGCGACACGCGGCGCGATGATGCGCGCAGCGAAAGCCGCGGCAGCGAGCGCCGGGAAGACCGCGACCGCGCACGCCGCGGCGATCACGACGAGCGCCGCACGTCTGTTCACGTCAACACCTATTTCACCGACCACCACCGGGAGGCGGTGCGCACCTACTACACCGACCGCTTCCACGCCGGGCGCTGCCCGCCCGGGCTGGCGAAGAAACGCAACGGCTGCATGCCGCCCGGTCTGGCCAAGCAGTGGCACATCGGCCGTCCGCTGCCGCGCGACGTGGTGTATTACGACCCGCCCTACGACATCATGATCCGGCTCGGGGCGCCGCCCGAGGGACACCGCTTCGTGCGCGTGGCGGCCGACATCCTGCTGATCGCGGTCGGCACCGGCATGGTGGTCGACGCCCTCGAGGATCTGAACCGGATGTAGGCTCTGCGCCCGAACCGCCGCGGTGCGCGCTACAGCGGACGCAAGGGCCAGAACAGCGGGATCAGCACGCTGGCTGTCGCCCAGACGATCAGGTTGAGCGGCACGCCGAGGCGCGCGAAGTCGGAAAAGCGGTAATTGCCCGCGCTGTAGACAAGGGTATTGGTCTGGTAGCCGATCGGCGTGGCGAAACTGGCGCTGGCGGCGAACATCACCCCGACCACGAAAGGCCGCGGATCCACGCCCAGCTGCTGGGCGACGCCGATCACCACCGGGGTAAGCAGCACGGCAACCGCATTGTTGCTGATGAACTCGGTGGCGATCGAAGTCATCAGGATCACCATCGACAGCATCAACCAGGGCGAAAGGCCTTCGCCGGCCACGACCAGGCCGTCGGCGAGCATCGTCGCCAGCCCCGAGTCGCGCATCGCGATGCTCACCGCAAGCATGCCGAAGATGACTACCACGACCGGCCACTCGATCGCCTTGTAGGCCTCGTCGGCACGGATGCAGCCGCTCACCAGGACCGCGGCGGCACCGATGATCGCCAGGCCCTCGATCGGCATCACGTTCAACGCCGCCAGCGTCATCACGCCGACGATGGTCGCGAGTGCGATTGGTGCCTTGGCGCTGCGGGTGGCGCTGAGCTTGCCTTCGGTGATGGCGAACAGGTCGCCGTTGTCGCAGAAGCGCTTGATCTGTGCCGGCGTGCCTTCGACCAGCAGTACGTCGCCGAACTGCAGCTGGAAATCGTCGCTGACCTCCGCGATCGACGCATTCTTGCGATGCACCGCGATCAGGTGGATGCCGTAGCGCACAGCCAGGTCGAGGTCGCGGATCGGCCGCTGCACGTAGCGCGAGCTCTGGCCCACGAGCGCCTCGACGATCACCACGTCGCGCCGGCGCAGGGTTTCCAGGTCGTGCGGATCGGCCGCCAGCGGCGCTTGCAGGCGCAGGCCGACGAGATCGGTGCTGCGCAGATCGACCATCGCGCTGCTGCGGGTATGAACGACGAGACGATCGCCGACCTGCAGCTGGGTATCCGCGGAGGGCGTGGAAAATTCATCGTCGCCGCGGAACAGCTTGAGCACCTTGATCACGCCGTTCGACAGGCGCGCCTCCTTCAGTGTCCGCCCGGCGAGACGGGAGTGTTGCGGGACGAACAGTTCGGTCATGAACAGGCGCTCACCGCTGCCCGAGAACTGCTGACTGAGCGTCTCCCTGACCGGCAGCAGACGCTGCGCGAAAACGAACATGAACACGCAGCCAAGCACTGCCATGACGATCGCCGGGGCGGAAATCTCGAACATCGTGAATGGCGCCAGCCCCATGTCACGGGCGACCCCATCGACCAGGATGTTGGTCGAGGTGCCGACCATGGTGACCACCCCGCCGAGGATCGTGGCATAGGACAGCGGGATCAGAAGGCGCGAAGGGGCGACAGCAAAGCGTCCGGCGATGGCGATCACCGCCGGAATCATGACCATCACCACCGGCGTGTTGTTGATGAACGGCGAGACTGCGACGCCCACCAGCAACATCGCAAGCAGCAGACGGCGCTCGCTCTGTCCGGCGAGGTTGCCGATCCATTCGCCGAGCCGATCCACGCAGCCGGTACGACCGAGCGCACCGCTGATGATGAACAGGCAGACGATGGTGATCGGCGCACTGTTGCCGAACACGCTCAGCACCTTCGCCGGTGTCAGCACGCCGAGGGCGAGCAGCAGCGCCACCGCACCGATCACGGCGACGTCCGGCTTGACCCATTCGCGCACGAAGCTGAGGAACAGTCCGACCAATACAAGTCCGACGATCAGTGCGGAAGCGCTTTCGGGAAGAGGCATGGTCGGACAGTACAGGGTGAAATCAGGATGAGCGGCACACTAGCGCACTCTTGAAAGACCTCAAAAGAATATAAGGTTATCTCTTTATTCAAAAACAACGGTTTCTCTTCCCTTCTTTCCCGTGTCTCCCGATCGCCCCGCACCGAAACCCGGATACGGGCGAAAATGCCCATGACGACGGCGCGCCGCCAGCGCGCCCGCCTCGAATCGCAAACCAGAACGGAGCGGATGATGAAGCATTACGACTACATCGCCATCGGCGGTGGCAGTGGCGGCGTGGCAACGGCACGCCGTGCGGCCGAATACGGCGCACGGGTGCTGCTGGTCGAAGGCGCGCGCCTCGGCGGCACCTGCGTCAATGTGGGCTGCGTCCCGAAAAAACTCATGTGGTACGCATCGGGTATCGCCCAGGCGATGCGCGATGCGCCCGGCTACGGCTTCAGTGCGGCCGCCAGCACCGTCGACTGGGCCAGCCTGAAGGCGCGCCGCGACGCCTACATCAGCCGCCTCAACGGCATCTACGCCGGAATGCTGGACAAGGCCGGGGTCGACACGGTGCACGGTTTCGCCCGCTTCGTCGAACCGCATGCCATCGAAGTCGACGGGCGGCGGTTCACCGCCCGGCACATCGTCATCGCCACCGGCGGAACGCCGGTGATCCCCGATATTCCAGGCGCGGAACTGGGCATCGACTCCGATGGTTTCTTCGCCCTCGGCCATCAGCCGCGGCGCGTGGCGGTGGTGGGTGCAGGCTACATCGCGGTGGAACTGGCCGGCGTGCTCAACGGCCTCGGCAGCGAAGTCACCATGCTGGTGCGCGGCCCTCAACTGCTGCGCAATTTCGACGCCATGGTGCGCACCGAACTGCGGGCGCAAATGGAGGAAGACGGGGTCGTGCTACGCTTCGGCACCAAGGTGCGCGCACTCTCCCGCGAGGCTGGCGGTGCGTTGACGATCGAATGCGACGATGGCAGCACCCTGGAAGTCGATGCCCTGATCTGGGCCACCGGGCGCCGCGCCAACACCGACGGCCTGAACCTGGCGACCGCCGGGGTCCATGCCGAAGCCGGCGGCGTGATCGCCACCGATGATTTTCAGAACACCGCGGTCGAGGGAATCTACGCCATCGGCGACATCACCGGCCGCGCCGAGCTCACGCCGGTAGCGATCGCCGCCGGGCGCAAGCTCGCCGCCCGCCTGTTCCGTGGCCAGGCCGACAGCCGCCTCGACTACGACGACATCCCGACCGTGGTCTTCAGCCACCCGCCGATCGGCACCGTGGGCCTGACCGAGGACCAAGCCCGCAGCCGCTTCGACCGCGTCGAGGTGTTCTCCACCCGCTTTACCGCGATGGCCCACGCGCTCACCGAACATCGCCCGAAAACGGCAATGAAGCTGGTCTGCACCGGCCCCGAGCAGCGCGTCGTCGGCCTCCACGTCATCGGCGACGGCGCCGACGAAATGCTGCAGGGCTTTGCCGTAGCGCTCAAGATGGGCGCCACCAAGGCCGACTTCGACAACACCGTCGCCATTCACCCCACCAGCGCGGAAGAGTTGGTCACGCTGCGCGGATGATCGAACTACCCGGACCTGCAGGAGCAACGTCGATGCCCATGACCTACGAGCAATATCTGGACGAAGTCACCACGCTGATCTACGAGCGCTACGAGCAAAGCGAAAAGGCGGCCATCAAGCTGGTGATGGCCGCCCAGGCGGACGACTTTTTCAGCGCGCACGACGATGATCCGTCGATATGCACGCTGGAGCGCGCGCAGGCCGACGCGCGCGCAGTGTTCCGCAACTACGGGAAGGCTTAGCCGCCCGAGCAGCCGCAGCCCTGGCCGCTCGTGCCGCCACTGCAGCTTCCGGCCGCGGCGGCCGCGGCGGGCGCCCCTGCCGTCGCCGGGGCGCCGAGCTGGATGGTGAAGTCGATGACGATGTTGCCCGGCTCGCGCGCAACATAGCTGATCCCGACCTGGTTGCCATAGCGCTGCTGGATCTGGCCGAGCAGCGGCAGCGGGTCGTGGTCGTTGACGAAACGCATCACTTCGCCGTCATCGAGCGACTCGAGCGCGCCGAAAATGGCCGCATGGCGGAAACGCTTGGCAACGCCGCGCGCATCAAAGGGGTGGACATCGTTCTGGGACATGGCGAATTCTTCCATCGGGTAGGGAACCGGACTTGACATGCGGCCGGACTCGCAGCGAGGGGAATGCTAATCCAGGCGCGGCCAAAGACGCCTTGAGGAAAAACAAGAAACCCGGGAGCGGCCCGACCGCCCGCACCGAACGCCTGTGATATTGTTGTCATCGAGGAGCAGGGGAAATGCAGCCAGGCCGAATGCGCCCAGCCGGGTTCGCGGACACATCAAGGATGTTCCTCCTGCAATCTTCGGGCGACCCCTTTGTGCGCGAGTGGAGAACAATTCATGGCCAGCAAGCAAGAGCAGTTCAACGAACTTCAGCGAAAAAATCTCGAAACCGCAATGCGTCTGGCGCAACTGTCGATCGAAAACTCCCAGCGCATCATGGAAATCCAGGTGACGATGGCGAAAAGCCTGTTTGAGGAAGGGGTCGAGAACGCGAAGGCGCTGTCGTCCGCCAACGACCCGAAAGGCATCATGGACCTGCGCGCCCACTACGCGCAAAGCACCACCGAAAAGATGCTTTCCTGCGCGCGGGAAATCGCCGAAATCACCGCCCGCACGCAGAGTGAATTCGGCAAGCTGGTGGGCGAGCAGCTGAGCACCGGCTCCCAGGACATGTTCGAGGCGATGCAGAAGATGTTCAAGGGCATGCCGATTGCCGACCAGAATGCGCTGAGCGCGCTCCAGAATGCGATGGACACCACCCGCGCCGCGTTCGAGCAGATCACCCGGGCATCGACCGAAGCGTTCCGCAGCGGTGCGGCGCAAGGGAGCAAAGGCCGCAAGTAAGGGCCGCACACGCCAGGAGCGCCGCCCTGCACGAGGCAGGGCACACCGGACGGCGCCGTCAGGCGCCGCTCGGTTCGGCCCCCCAACGGCTCGATCCGGGCAGCATCGCAGGCGTGCCCGGTCCGCCCTGCGCTCGAGCCGACACGCCTGAGCGCGACTCAGCGGCGCTGCTCGATTTCGTCCCAGACATCCTCGATCCGCATCTTGTCGGCCTCGTCGCCGTCGCCCACAGGCAGCGCGCCAACCGTGCCGGCATCGACGATGCCTTCCCAGCGCGCGGCGGCCGAATCGTCGCTGTCACGGGCATCGACCCAGCGCCCCCCGGCGGGCGTTTCCTCCCGCTTCCAGAACGGCGCCCGCGTTTTCAGGTAGTCCATGATGAATTCGCAGGCGGCGAAGGCGTCCCCCCGGTGGGCACTCGCCACACCGACGAAGACGATACGGTCGGCCGGCTCGAGGTGGCCGTAGCGATGGATCACGCGCACCCCGAGCAGCGACCAGCGCTGGCGTGCGGCGCTGACGATGTCCTCGAGCGCGCGCTCGGTCATCCCCGGATAGTGCTCCAGCGTCATCGCCGATACACCGCTGCCGTCGTTGGCGTCACGCACCAGGCCGACGAAGCTCGCCACCGCACCGATGTCGCGGCGGGCCGCGCCGAGGCGTTCGATCTCGGCGCCGACATCGAAATCGGCTTCCTGAACGCTCACTTCATTGCCCACGTCCATGCTTCAGCCCCCGGTTACCGGCGGGAAAAACGCCACCTCGTCGCCTGCCGCCAGCGGCGCATCGGCCCCCACCATGCGCTGGTTGACCGCCGCGCGCACATTGCGTCCCGCCGCCAGGGCCTGCCAGGCCTCGCCGCGGGCGGCGAGGTGGGCGCGCAGCGCACCGACCGAGCCCACGCCTTCTGGTAGGGCGAACTCCTCGCCCGACTGCCCGACGGCTTCGCGCAGGCTGGCGAAATACAGGATCTTCACGTTCGTCGTCATGTTTGTCTCTCGGTGGCAGGCATCGGCCCGCCTTGATCGGTTTCAGTGCAGCAACTCGCCATAGGGCAGGAAGCGCACCGGCTCGCCGCGCGTGATCACGCTGCCGGCCGGGATATCGACCAGCCCGGTCGCCCACACGGTGGAGTTGAGCGCCGCCGAGCCCTGATTGGCGAAGATTTCCACCGCACCCCGGGCATTGATCCGCGCACGCAGGAATTCGCGCCGGCGATCCGGCTTCGGCCAGTCGAAATCGGCGTGCAGCGTCAGTGCCACCAGGTCGGTCTCGCCCACCCCCTGGGTGGCGAGCAGGAACGGGCGCACCAGCATCACGAAGGTGACGAAGCTCGACACCGGGTTGCCCGGCAGGCCGATGAAGGCCGCCCCATGCACGCGACCATAGGCGAGCGGCTTGCCCGGCTTCATCGCGATCTTCCACATGTCGAGGCTGCCCTCGGCCTCGACCGCGGGCTTGACGTGGTCTTCCTCGCCGACCGAGACTCCGCCGCTGGTGAGGATCAGGTCGTGGCCCTCGGCCGCCCGGCGCAACACGTCGCGCGTGGCGTCGAGGCGGTCGGGGACGATGCCGAAGTCTTCGACCTCGCAGCCGAGCGCGGCAAGCAGGCCACGCAGCATGAAACGGTTCGAGTTGTAGATGCCGCCCGGCGGCAGCGGCTCGCCCGGCATCACCAGCTCGGAGCCGGTAGAGAACATCGCTACCTTCACCCGCCGATACACCGGCAGCTGCGCCAGCCCTACCGAAGCGGCCAGTGCCACCGCCTGCGGGCTCAGGCGCAGGCCCGCGGGCAGCAGCTCGTCACCGGCGGCGATGTCCTCGCCCATGCGGCGCACCGCCTCGCCCAGGCGGGGCACGGCGTTGATCACGACGTGCTCGCCATCGTGCTCGCACAGCTCCTGCATCACCACCGTATCCGCCCCCGGCGGCAGCGGCGCGCCGGTGAAGATGCGCGCGGCGGTGCCCGGCGCCAGCTCATGGCCGACGCTGCCGGCCGGAATGCGCTGGCTCACCGCCAGCCGGGTGCCGGCGGCGGGGACGTCGGCAGCGCGCAGGGCGTAGCCGTCCATGCCCGAATTGTCCATCGGCGGCTGGTTGATCGCGGAGCGCTGGGTCACCGCCAGCACCCGGCCGGCAGCGAACAAGGTGTCGACCGTTTCGATCTCGCGCACCGGGCGAACGAAACCGAGCAGCCGGCTGCGGGCGTCATCGAAGGAGAGCATGTTGCCGTTCATTGGTTTTTCAGATGATCAAGGATGAAATCGGCCACCGCGGCCGCATCGTCCAGCGCCAGGCACGGCAGCGGGCAGTCGATGCCGGCATTGGTGGCGACCGCCACCACGTGCGGGTTTTCCGGCCACAGCGGCGGCTTGCCGTGCTCAGGGCGGTGGATCTCGATCTTGGGCACGGCGGCGGCCTTGTAACCTTCGATCAGGACCAGGTCGCAGGGTTCGAGCAGGCGCAGCTGCTCGTCGAGGGTCGGCTCCGGGTCGCCGCGCAGCTCATGCATCAGCACCCAGCGGTCGCTGGACAGCATCAGCACCTGGGTGGCACCGGCGGCGCGATGGCGCCAGGAGTCCTTGCCCGGCTTGTCGAGGTCGAAGCCATGGTGGGCATGCTTGATCACCGACACGCGCAGGCCGCGGGCGGTGAATTCGGGAATCAGCTTTTCCACCAGCGTGGTCTTGCCGGAGCCGGACCAGCCGGCGAAACCAAAGACTTTCATCGAAATGCCGCACGCAGGATCGGGTTGAGCGATCCGAGAGGATACAACAGAGCGCGCTCAGCCGCCCTGCTTCGGCGCCGGCAGTGCCTCGAGAAAGGCCACCGCCTCGGCTTCGACGCGGGTCCGCCGCATCGGCGGCAGGCTGCGCCAAACCACCTTGCCGTAGGACTTGTCGATCATCCGCGGATCGCAGATGCACAGCACGCCGCGGTCGCGCTCGCTGCGGATCAGGCGTCCGGCGCCCTGCTTCATGCTGATCACGGTGCGCGGCAGCTGATGATGGATGAACGGGCTCAGCCCTTGCTTCTGCATGTGCTCGACCCGCGCCGCCAGCACCGGGTCGTCGGGCGGAGCGAACGGCAGCTTGTCGATGACCACCAGCGACAGCGCATCGCCCGGCACGTCCACCCCTTCCCAGAAGCTCTGGCTCGCCACCAGCACGGCATTGCCGAGGCGGCGGAAGCGCTCGAGCAGCTCGGTGCGCGAGCCTTCGCCCTGCAGCAGCACCGGCAGCGCGTCACCGCCGGCCTGCAGACCGGCGAGGATCAACTCGTGGATGCGGCGCATCGCGCGCAGCGAGGTGCACAGCACGAAGGCCCGGCCGCGGGCGGCACGGATCAGGGGCAGCGCGATCCGGGCGACGTGCTCGGTGTAGTCGGGAGAGTTCGGGTCCGGCATGCCGCCAGGCGCGTACAGCAGCGCCTGCTCGGCGTAGTCGAAGGGGCTGCCCCAGACCATCGTCAGCGGCGGCGGCTCCAGCCAGGCAAGACCGAGCTCGCGGCAGTAGTGGCCGAACTCCTTGCCCACGGCGAGCGTCGCCGAAGTGAAGATCCAGGCCCGGGGATGGCCTTCGAGCTGGCGCTTGAACACTTCCGAGACGTGCAGCGGGGTGGCGTTGAGGGCGAGCGACTGGGAGAACACTTCGACCCAGCGGATCAGCGCCTTTTCCGCCGGATCGCGCCAGCGCGCCAGACGCTCGCCCAGCTCGGCGCTGCGCCGCAGGCAGTTGGCCAGGCCCTCGGAACGTTCGGCCTGGGTCTCGAGCACGGCATGGAACGCCGCCAGCGCCCGCTCCAGCGCCTCGAGCTGGGCGGCGAAGCCGTCCTTTTCCGCCGCCTGCGCCGCCGCCAGCCGCACCGGCTCGCTGCCGAACACCAGGCGCAGGTCGCGCGCGGCCTTCTCCAGCGTGCGCGACTCGTCGATCATCGCCACGCAGTCGCGCGCCGCGGCCACCGTCTCCGAGCGGGTGTCGCGCGCCAGCTCCAGCACCTGGGCGGTGGAGGTGCTGTCGCCGAAGAACAGGCTGGCGGTTTCGGGCAGCTGGTGGGCCTCGTCGAAGATCACCGCGTTGCATGCCGGCAGCAGCTCACCCATGCCTTCGTCGCGCAGCATCACGTCGGCGAAGAACAGGTGATGATTGACCACCACCACGTCGGCCTCCATCGCGTTGCGCCGTGCCTGCAGCACGAAGCAGTCCTTGACCTGCGGGCAGTCCTGGCCGAGGCAGTTGTCGCGCGTGGAGGTGGCGGCGATCCAGGCCGCGGAGTCCTCGCGCACGTCGCTGCATTCGGCCTTGTCGCCGGACTGGGTGATCTGGGCGAAGCGGCCGATGGCGCGCAGATCGGCGGCGTCCTGGGCACTGAGGAAGCGGCCGTCGCGGGCGTTGCGCTCAAGGTGGTAGGAGCAGACGTAGTTCGCCCTGCCCTTGAGCAGCGCGATCGACACCGGCACTTTCAGCGCCGCACGCACGGTCGGCAGGTCGCGGTTGTAGAGCTGGTCCTGCAAGGTCTTGGTGCCGGTGGAGAGGATCACCTTGCCGCCGGCGAGCAGCGCCGGCACCAGATAGGCGAAGGTCTTGCCGGTGCCGGTGCCGGCCTCGGCGACGAGGACGCGGTTGTCGCGCAGGGCCTCGGCGATCTTCCGCGCCATCTCGATCTGCTGCGGCCGGGCGCGAAAGCCGGGGATGGCCGCGGCGAGGGGGCCGTCGGGGGCGAAGATCGAGGAAGGGTCGGACATCGGAGCGGGCCGCGAAGACAACGGGGAAAACGGGGATTCTACGCCGGCGAACGCCCTCCGGGGACGCCGCAAATTATTCCATAGGCATCCAAAGGGGAGATTGTGGCCGGCCTCATTCGGTCCGGTGCGGCTCGGCAAGGTAGTCGCGCGTGCGCATCTCGATCAGGCGGCTGACGGTGCGGACGAACTCGTGGGCGTTGTGGCCTTCGGTGTACAACTCGTAGGCCGGAGCGTCGGCGCTCATGATCAGCTTGACGCGGTGGTCGTAGAGGACGTCGATCAGCCAGGTGAAGCGGCGCGCTTCCGAGGCGTTGCCGGCGAGCATCTTCGGCACCCTGGAGAGGATCAAGGTGTGGTGTTCGCGGGCGATTTCGAGGTAGTCGTTCTGCGATCGCGCGCCCTTGCACAGGGTGTCGAAGTCGAACCAGATCACGCCCGGCGCCTGGCGCAGCACCGGCAGTTGGCGCTCGAGCACGACGATCGCACCGCCCTCGCCAGCGCTGCCGGCCAGGCGCAGGAAGTCGTCCTCCAGCTTGCGTTCGGCCGCGGCATCGTGAGGCACGAGGTAGATTTCCAGCGCTTCCAGGGTGCGCAGGCGGTAATCGGTGCCGTGATCGACCTCGAACACGTCGAAGCGCTGCTTGATGAACTCGATCGTCGGCAGAAAGTTCACCCGCATCAGGCCGTTGGGGTAGAGACCGTCCGGCGGGTAATTGGACGTCATGACGAAGATCACCCCGCGGGCGAACAAGGCTTCGAGCAGCCGACCGAGGATCATCGCATCGGCGATGTCGGAAACGTGGAACTCGTCGAAGCACAGCAGCCGGGTGGCGGCGGCAATGCGATCGGCCACCTTCTGCAACGGGTCGGGCTCGTGGTTGTGCTGGCGCAGGTCGTTCTGCACTTCCTGCATGAAGGCATGGAAATGCACCCGGCGCTTGCGCTGGTACGGCACCGCATCGTAGAAGCAGTCCATCAGGAAGCTCTTGCCGCGGCCGACGCCGCCCCAGAAATACACGCTGCGCGGCAGCGCCGGGCGGGCGAACATCTTGCGCAGCGTGCCGCGGCGCGCCGCCTTGAAGCCGACGAGCTCGGTATACAGCTTCTGCAGCCGGGTCGCGGCTGCCCGTTGCGCCGGGTCAGCGGTGTAGCCGCGGGTCTGGAGCTCGGCCTCGTAGGCATCGAGCATGCCGTGCTCGGCCACGTTGAGAATACGGTGGGGCATGGTGGACAGTTCTTGAATACCTGGGTTGGCACTTCGGTGCGCACGCGCGGCGCAATGCGGCCGGCCGCGAAGTGCGCCCGATGCCGGCTACGTCAGAGAAACAGAATTCGGCAAGCCGTCACGGCGGCGGAAGCAAAAAAGGGGGCGAGCGGCGAGGAGGCCCTCGCACTCACCCCCTTTCACTTCACGCCACGCTCAGAAATGCAGCGGGCGCTTGTCGCAGGCGAGCGCGGCCTCGTGCACCACTTCCGACAAGGTCGGGTGGGCATGGCAGATGCGCGCCAGGTCTTCCGCGCAGCCGGCGAATTCCATCGCTACCACCGCTTCGGAGATCAGCTCCGAGGCGTTGGCGCCGATGATGTGCACGCCGAGGATGCGGTCGGTGCTGGCATCGGCCAGCATCTTGACGAAGCCGGTCGGATCGCCCGTGCCCAGCGCACGGCCGTTGGCCATGAACGGGATCTTGCCGACGCGGTAGGCGACGCCTTCAGCCTTGAGCTGCTGCTCGCTCTTGCCGACCCAGGCGATTTCCGGCGCAGTGTAGATCACCCCCGGCACCAGCTCGAGGTTGCAGTGCCCGGCCTGGCCGGCGATCAGCTCGGCGACCATCACCCCCTCTTCCATCGCCTTGTGCGCCAGCATCGGCCCGCGCACGACGTCGCCGACCGCATAGACGTTGGGCAAGTTGGTCCGGCAGTGGCCATCGACGGCGATCTGGCCGCGCTCGTTGACCCCGAGCCCGACCGCGGCGGCGTTCAGGCCGTCGGTATTGGGCACGCGCCCGACCGAGACGATCAGGCGGTCGCATTCGAAGGTGGCCGGGTTGCCGTCCTTGTCGGTGTAGGCGAGGGAGACGCCCTTCTTGCCGACCTTGGCCTCACCGATCTTGACGCCGGTCTGGATGTTCAGGCCCTGCTTGGTGAACACCTTGAGCGCTTCCTTGGCGACGTCCACATCGGCGAAAGGCATGAATTCGGGCAGCGCTTCGAGGACCGTCACCTCCGCGCCGAGGCGGCGCCACACCGAGCCCATCTCGAGCCCGATCACGCCGGCACCGATCACCCCCAACCGCTTCGGCACCGCATCGAAATCGAGCGCACCGACGTTGTCGCAGACGGTCTTGTTGTCGACCGCGATGCCGGGCAGATGGCGCGGGCGGGAACCGGTGGCGACGATGACGTGGCGGGCCTCGACCGTTTCGTTGCCGACGCGGACGGTGTAGCCGCCGGGGCCGGCGCTCTCGAAGCTGCCGTGGCCGGCGAGGAAGGCGACCTTGTTCTTCTTGAACAGGCCCTTGATGCCCTGGGTCAGCTGATCGACGACCTTGTCCTTGCGCGCGATCATCGTCGGCACGTCGATGCCGACCTTGCCACCGAGCTTGATGCCCTGGCCTTCGAAGGAATGCTCGGCTTCCTCGAACAGGTGCGAAGTGTGCAGCAGCGCTTTGGAAGGGATGCAACCCACGTTGAGGCAGGTGCCGCCCAGGCGCGGCTCGCCTTTGGGGTCGGCATAGGGGTTGGATTCCGCGCACGCGGTCTTGAAGCCGAGCTGCGCGGCACGGATTGCAGCGACGTAACCGCCGGGGCCGCCGCCGATGACGAGTACGTCGAATTGCTTGTCAGCCATTGTTCACTCCGGAAAAAGGGACAACGCGGATGTGCCGCGGGCCGAAGTCCGCGGCACATCCGCGCGGCATCACGGTCAGACGTCGAGGATCAGGCGGGCCGGATCTTCCAGCGCTTCCTTCATCGTCACCAGGCCGAGCACCGCCTCGCGCCCGTCGATGATGCGGTGGTCGTAGGACATCGCCAGGTAGTTGATCGGGCGGATGACGATCTGGCCGTTCTCGACCACCGGCCGGTCCTTGGTGGCGTGGATGCCGAGGATCGCCGACTGCGGCGGGTTGA
Organism: Thauera chlorobenzoica; assembly: GCF_001922305.1. Classification (NCBI taxonomy): domain Bacteria; kingdom Pseudomonadati; phylum Pseudomonadota; class Betaproteobacteria; order Rhodocyclales; family Zoogloeaceae; genus Thauera; species Thauera chlorobenzoica. The sequence goes on along the minus strand of NZ_CP018839.1, from coordinate 2,522,617 downwards.
TGATCGGCGTCGACAGCATCGAGCCGAACACGCCGCCATTGGAGATCGAGAAGGTGCCGCCGGACAGTTCCTCCAGCGACAGCTTGCCGGCCTTGGCCTTCTCGCCGAACTCGGCGATCTTCTTCTCGATGTCGGCGATCGACATCTGATCGGCGTCGCGCAGGATCGGCACCACCAGGCCGCGCGGCGAGCCGACGGCGATGCCGATGTCGATGTAGCCGTGGTAGACGATGTCGTTGCCATCGACCGAGGCGTTGAGAATGGGGAACTTCTTCAGCGCGGCCACCGCGGCCTTGACGAAGAAGCCCATGAAGCCCAGGCGCACGCCGTGGGCCTTCTCGAACTTGTCGCCGTACTGCTTGCGCAGCGCCATCACCGGGGCCATGTTCACCTCGTTGAAGGTGGTCAGGATGGCGTTCTCGTTCTTCGACTGCAGCAGGCGCTCGGCGATGCGCGCGCGCAGGCGGGTCATTGGCACGCGCTCTTCCGGGCGCTCGCCGGCAGCGATCGCCACCGCCGGAGCGGCGGCGGCTGCGGTCCTGGGCTGGGCGGCGACGGCGTCTTCCTTGGTGACGCGCCCGCCACGGCCGGTACCGGTGACGTCGGCGGCAGCGATGCCCTTCTCGTCGAGGATCTTGCGCGCCGCCGGGCTGGCGGCGGCAGCGCCACCGGCGGCGGGCGCGGCCGGCGGCGGTGTCACCGCCTGGACCGGGGCGGCAGCGCCGGCGGCGGCCCTGGCTTCGGTGTCGATCTGGGCAATCAGCTCGCCCGAACTCACGGTGTCGCCATCCTGCTTGATGATCTTCACCAGCACGCCATCGGCCGGTGCCGGCGTCTCGAGCACGACCTTGTCGGTCTCGATGTCGATCAGGTTCTCGTCACGCGAGACGGCATCGCCTTCCTTCTTGTGCCAGGAAACCAGCGTGGCTTCGGACACGGATTCGGACAGCTGCGGTACTTTGACTTCGATCAGCATGGTTTTCTCTCCCGGAATGTCTTCTTAGTTGGGGGACTGCGGCGTCGTGTCCTGGATCGGACCGAAAGCGTTCTCGAGCACGGCTTTTTGCTGCTGGTTGTGCTTGGCGTAGTAGCCGACCGCCGGCGAAGCTGCGGCCGGGCGGCTGACAAGCAGCAGGCGGCGCTTGGTGCCGAGCACATTGACCAGGTGCTGGCGCGAGGCAAGCCAGTACCAGGCGCCCTGGTTGCGGGGCTCTTCCTGGCACCACACGATTTCCCTGGCGTTCGGGAACTGCTCGATCGCCGCCGCGAACGCCTTCGCCGGGAAGGGATAGAGCTGCTCGATGCGGACCAGCGCGGTGTCCTTGATGTTGTGCTCGCGGCGATGGGCGAGCAGCTCGTAATAGAGCTTGCCCTGGCACAGCACGACGCGCTTGACCTTCTTCGGGTCGAGCGCTTCGACTTCCGGGATCACGGTCTGGAAACGGCCGTTGGCGAGCTCGTCGATCGATGAAATCGCTTCCTTGTGGCGCAGCAGCGACTTCGGCGTGATGATGATCAACGGCTTGCGCACCTTGCGGACCATCTGCCGGCGCAGCAGGTGGAAGATCTGCGCCGGCGTGGTCGGCACGCAGATCTGCCAGTTGTTCTCCGCGGCATTGTTCATGTAACGCTCGAGGCGGGCGGAGGAGTGCTCCGGGCCCTGGCCTTCATAGCCATGCGGCAGCATCAGCGTCAGCCCGCACAGGCGGCCCCACTTGGCCTCGCCCGAGCAGATGAACTGGTCGAGCACCACCTGGGCGCCATTGACGAAGTCACCGAACTGCGCTTCCCACACCACCAGTTCGTTGGGCTCGGTCGTGGCGTAGCCGTATTCGAAGGCGAGCACGCCTTCTTCCGAGAGCACCGAGTCGTAGCACTGGAATCGCGCCTGGCCGTCCTGGATGTGCTCCAGCGGCTTGTAGATGCCCTCGTCCCAGCGTTCGCGCTTCTGGTCGTGGAGCACGGCGTGGCGATGGAAGAAGGTGCCGCGGCCGACGTCCTCGCCGGAGATGCGCACGCCATAGCCCTGGGCGACCAGGCTGGCATAGGCGAGGTTCTCGCCCATGCCCCAGTCCAGCGGAACGTCCCCGCGGCCCATCGCGGCGCGGTCGTCGACGATCTTCCTGACCCGCGAATGGAGCGAGAAGCCCTCGGGCAGGGTGGTCAGGCGCTCGGCCAGGCGCTTGACTTCCTGCACCGGGATCGCGGTCTCGGCGGCATCGGTGTAGGGCTGCTTGAGGTGGGACGACCAGTCGACGGCGAACTGGCGGTTGTGCCCGGACAGCACCGGGTTGTAGAGCAGTTCGCCCTTGTCGAGGTGCTCGCGGTATTCGGCGATCATCTTCGCCGGCTCGTCCGCCTGCAGCGAACCTTCGGCCACGAGACGATCGGCGTAGTGCTTGCGGGTGCCCGGATGCTTCTGGATGCTGCGGTACATCAGCGGCTGGGTCACCATCGGCTCGTCCTGCTCGTTGTGGCCGAGCTTGCGGAAACAGATGATGTCGATCACCACGTCCTTCTTGAACTCCTGGCGGAACTCGGTGGCGAGCGCGGTGATGAAGGCCACCGCCTCCGGGTCGTCGCCATTGACGTGGAAGATCGGCGCCTCGACCATCTTGAAGATGTCGGTGCAGTACAGCGAGGAGCGGTAGTCGCGCGGATCGGAAGTGGTGAACCCGATCTGGTTGTTGACCACGATGTGCACGGTGCCACCGGTGCCGTAGCCGCGGGTCTGGGAGAAGTTCAGCATCTCCTGGTTCACGCCCTGGCCGGCAACGGCGGAATCGCCGTGGATCAGCACCGGCAGCACCTGGCGCTTGTCGGCGTCGCCGCGGCGCAGCTGGCGCGCGTACACCGAGCCTTCGACCACCGGGTTGATGATCTCGAGGTGCGACGGGTTGAACGCCAGGGTCAGGTGCATCGGCCCGCCCGGGGTCATGACGTCGCTGGAGAACCCCATGTGGTACTTGACGTCGCCGGCGCTGAGGTCGGCTGCGGCCTTGCCCTCGAACTCGGAGAACAGCATCGACGGCGACTTGCCCAAGGTATTGACGAGCACGTTGAGGCGGCCGCGGTGGGCCATCCCGATCACGGTCTCGGCGACGCCGAGGCTGCCGGCGACGCGGATGATCTCGTCCATCGCGACGATGGTCGACTCGCCGCCTTCGAGCGAGAAGCGCTTCTGGCCGACGTACTTGGTGTGCAGGTAGCGCTCGAGGGTCTCGGCCGCGGTGGTGCGCTCGAGGATGCGCTGCTTCATCTCGAGCGAGAACTTCGGCGTCGCGCGCACGCTCTCGAGACGGCTCTGGATCCAGCGCTTCTGGGCGATGTCGGAGATGTACATGTACTCCGAACCGATCGAGCCGCAGTAGGTCTGGCGCAGGGCCTCGAGGATCTCGCGCAGGCTGGCGTGCTCGGTCGAGAAGCCGTGGAAGGAGCCGACGTTGAAGCTCTTCGACAGGTCGGCCTCGGTGAAGCCGTAATACGACGGCTCGAGCTCGGCGATCTGCGGGCGTTCGGTGCGCTTGAGCGGGTCGAGCTGCGCCCAGCGGGTGCCGAGGAAACGGTAGGCGTTGATCAGCTGCAGCACGGAAACCTGCTGCTTGTCCTCGCCTTCGGCGACCACGGTGCGCACCGGGCCGCGCCGGGCCATCTGCTCGAAGGCGGCGATGATCGGCCCGTGGGCGACGTCGCGCGCGCCTGCTCCGGCCTGGCTCTGCAGCCGGTCGAAGTAGGTGCGCCACTCTTCGGAAACCGAAGCGGGGTCGGCGAGGTAGTTTTCGTACTGCTCTTCGATGAACGGCGCATTGGCACCGAACAAGTGCGAAGTCTGCTCGAGTTGCTTCATCATGATGTGTGACACCTATGGTGTTCTAATTGCCCTGTACGGGTGACGGGGATCATTGCACTGCTGCCTTGCCGCCCTGCTCAATGGAAAAACGGGATGGCTGCGCATGAGCAACCACCCCGCTCCGGTCAGGACTGGCAAAGCCTCCCTCCCCTGCTCATCGTTTCTTACGAACGCTGATCGATCGACGGTACGTCACGGCGTGCTGCGCCGATGTAGAGCTGGCGCGGACGACCGATCTTGTACTCGGGATCGGTAATCATCTCTTCCCACTGGGTGATCCAGCCCACCGTGCGCGCGAGCGCGAAGATGCAGGTGAACATGGAGGTCGGGATGCCCAGCGCCTTCTGCACGATGCCCGAGTAGAAGTCGACGTTCGGGTAGAGCTTCTTCTCGACGAAGTACTCGTCCTCCAGCGCGATCTTCTCGAGTTCCTTGGCGAGCTTGAACAGGCGGTCGTCTTCCAGGCCCAGTTCGGTCAGCACATCATTGCAGACCTGGCCCATCAGCTTGGCGCGCGGGTCGAAGTTCTTGTACACGCGGTGGCCAAAGCCCATCAGCTTGAAGCTGTCGTTCTTGTCCTTGGCGCGCTTGATGTACTCGCCGACGCGGGAGACGTCGCCGATTTCCTCGAGCATGTTGAGGCAGGCCTCGTTCGCACCACCGTGCGCCGGACCCCACAGGCAGGCGATGCCGGCCGAGATGCAGGCGAAGGGGTTGGCACCCGACGAGCCGGCCAGGCGGACGGTCGAGGTCGAGGCGTTCTGCTCGTGGTCGGCATGCAGGGTGAAGATGACGTCGAGCGCGCGCACCAGCACCGGGTTCGGCTCGTACTTCTCGCACGGCGAACCGAACATCATGTGCATGAAGTTGGCGGTGTAACCGAGGTCGTTCCTCGGGTACATGAAGGGCTGGCCCATGTTGTACTTGTAGGCCATGGCGACGATCGTCGGCAGCTTCGCGATCAGGCGATTGATCGAGATGTTGCGGTGCTCGGCGTCGGAGAAGTCCATCGCGTCGTGGTAGAACGCCGACAGGGCACCCACCACGCCGACCATCACCGCCATCGGGTGCGCGTCGCGACGGAAGCCCGAATAGAACTTCGTGATCTGGTCGTGCAGCATCGTGTGGTTCTTGATGATGCCTTCGAACTCGGCCTTCTGCGTGGTATTGGGCAGTTCGCCATTCTTCAGCAGATAGGCGACTTCGAGGAAGTCGCATTTGCCGGCAAGCTGCTCGATCGGGTAGCCGCGGTACAGCAGTTCGCCCTTGTCGCCGTCGATGAAAGTGATCTGCGACTTGCAGCTCGCCGTCGACAGGAAGCCGGAATCATAGGTAAACAGACCGGTCTTGGCGCCCAGCGTGCGGATGTCGATGACATCGTTGCCATGGGTGCCGGTCATGACCGGGAATTCGACGGTCTTGCCATCGACGGTGAGGGTTGCCGTGCGTTCAGTGCTCATGGATCGTCCCTTCTACTTGCCGGTTTAACTACTTTTGATGTCTGGATGCAGCCTGCGCGCGTCAGCGCTCGCTCAGCAGGCCAAGCATCTCCCGCCAGCGCTCCTCCTCGCATGCCTTGCTGCCATTGACCATCGCCCAGATGTCGTAGTCGTCGCAGCGCAGCAGGTCGTCGAGGTCCGCCAGTTGATCGTCGCTCAGACGATCGAAATGCCGTTCGAGAAAGCGCGCGAACACCAGGTCGAGCTCGAGCAGAGCCCGACGACACTGCCAGCGCACGCGCCCCCGATTGATACTCATCTGATGCCCCCGCCTTATACCGCGCGCCGGACCATCATGTCCTTGATCTTGCCGATGGCGCGGGTCGGATTCAGACCCTTCGGGCACACATCGACACAGTTCATGATCGAATGGCAACGGAACAGACGGTACGGATCCTCGAGGTTGTCGAGGCGGGCATTGGTGTCCTGGTCGCGGGTGTCGGCGAGGAAACGGTAGGCGTTGAGCAGGCCGGCGGGGCCGACGAACTTGTCCGGGTTCCACCAGAACGACGGGCACGAGGTCGAGCAGCACGCGCACAGGATGCACTCGTAGAGGCCGTTGAGCTCCTCGCGCTCTTCCGGCGACTGCAGGCGCTCGCGCTCGGGCGCCGGATCGTCGTTCACCAGGTAGGGCTTGATCGAGTGGTACTGCTTGAAGAACTGGGTCATGTCCACGATCAGGTCGCGGATCACCGGCAGGCCGGGCAGCGGGCGCAGCGTGATCGGCTGCGGCAGGCTGTCGATGTCGGTCAGGCAGGCCAGGCCGTTCTTGCCGTTGATGTTCATCGCGTCCGAACCGCACACGCCTTCGCGGCAGGAACGGCGGAAGGACATCGAATCGTCCTTGGACTTCAGGCGCACCAGGGCGTCGAGCAGCTTCTTGTCGGAAGCCTCGAGCTCGACCGAGATGTCCTGCATATAAGGTTTGTCGTCCTTGTCCGGATCGTAGCGATAGATCTTGAAATGGACGGTACGCTTGCTCATCAGTATTTCTCCCGTGCGCTCAGTAGGTGCGCTTGGCGAGCGCGATCGGCTCGACGTCGTCGGACAGCGGCTTCAGGTTCACCGGCTTGTAGTCGAGGCGGTTGCCTTCGGAATACCACAGGGTGTGCTTGAGCCAGTTCTGGTCATCGCGACCGTTCGGGTTTTCCGCCGTATCGGGCGCGTCATCGCGGACGTGGGCGCCGCGCGACTCCTTCCGGGCCTCGGCGGAGACCATCGTCGCACGGGCGACCTCGATCAGGTTGTCGAGCTCGAGCGCCTCGGTGCGGGCGGTGTTCCAGACCTTGGACTTGTCGACGATTTCGGTGTGCTTGGCACGCTCGGCCACTTCGGCGATCTTCTGCACGCCTTCCTTGAGCAGATTGTCGAAGCGGAACACGCCGGCATGCTTCTGCATGGTGCGGCGCATCTCGAGACCGACGTCGAACACGCTTTCACCGTTCTTCTGCCCTTCGAGGCGGGCGATGCGGGCGAGCGAAGCGTCGGCGGCATCGGCCGGCAGCGGCTTGAGCGTGAGCTGGCCGGACTTGAAGTCTTCGACCACCGTTTCGCCGGCGGACTTGCCGAACACCAGCAGGTCGAGCAGCGAGTTGGTGCCCAGGCGATTGGCGCCGTGCACCGAAGCGCAGGCGCACTCGCCGGCGGCATAGAAGCCGGCCACCGGGGCATTCGGGTTGCCGTCCTTGGGCACCACCACCTGGCCCTTGTAGTTGGTCGGAATGCCGCCCATCTGGTAATGACAGGTCGGCACCACCGGGATCGGCGCCTTGATCGGGTCGACACCGGCGAACTGGATCGAGATCTCGCGGATGCCGGGCAGCCGCTTCATGATCGTTTCCGGGGACAGGTGGGTGATGTCGAGCAGGACGTGGTCCTTGTCCGGCCCGCAGCCGCGGCCTTCGTTGATCTCGGTCACCATCGAACGCGAGACGACATCGCGCGAGGCGAGGTCCTTGAGGTTGGGCGCATAGCGCTCCATGAAGCGCTCGCCCGAGGCGTTGCGCAGGATGCCGCCTTCGCCGCGCACCCCTTCGGTGATCAGCACGCCGGCGCCGGCCACGCCGGTCGGATGGAACTGCCAGAATTCCATGTCTTCGAGCGGGATCCCGGCACGCGCCGCCATGCCCACGCCGTCGCCGGTGTTGATGAAGGCGTTGGTGGAGCTGTAGTAGATACGCCCCGAACCGCCGGTGGCGAAGATGGTGGCCTTGGCGTGGAAGATGCTGACCTCGCCGGTTTCCATTTCCATCGCGGTGACGCCGAGCACGTCGCCTTCGCTGTTGCGGATCAGGTCGAGCGCCATCCATTCGACGAAGAACTGGGTGTTGGCGCGCACGTTGCGCTGATACAGCGCGTGCAGCATGGCGTGGCCGGTACGGTCGGCGGCGGCGCACGAGCGCATCACCGGGGCCTGGCCATAGTTCATCGAATGGCCGCCGAACGGACGCTGGTAGATCTTGCCGTTGTCGGTGCGGTCGAAGGGCATGCCGTAGTGTTCGAGCTCGATGACCACTTCGTTGGCCTTCTTGCACATGAACTCGATGGCGTCCTGGTCGCCGAGCCAGTCCGACCCCTTGACGGTGTCGTACATGTGCCAGTGCCAGTTGTCTTCGGTGGAGTTGCCCAGCGAGGCTGCCACCCCGCCCTGCGCCGCAACGGTGTGCGAACGGGTCGGGAACACCTTGGTCAGCACAGCGGTCTTCAGGCCGGCCTCGGACAGTTGCAGGGCCGCACGCAGGCCGGCGCCGCCGGCGCCGACGATGACTGCATCAAAGGTACGCTTCGCGACGTTCACGCTTACAGCCTCCAAAGAATCTGAACCGCCCAGCCGGCATAGCCGACGAGCAGGAAGAGGGTGACCAGATGCAGCGCCAGGCGCACACCATCGGGCTTGATGTAATCCATCCAGATGTCACGCACGCCGACCCAGGCGTGATAGAACAGGGACAGGAAGAACAGGAAGCTGAGGAACTTGAACACGCCACGAGAAAACAGCTCGGACCAGGCCTCGTAGCTGAACTCGGACAGCCCCAGCGCACAGATCGCGAACAGGATCGTGTACAGCGCCATGAACACGGCGGTGGCGCGCTGTGCGATCCAGTCTTTCAAACCGTAGTGCGCGCCGACGACGATACGTTTCACCATAGTTTCACCCCGATGACGACGGTGAGCGCGATGCTCACGATCAGAACGATGCGCGAAGAATTGCGCGCGGGCTGCAGATCGCCGCCGATATGCAGATCGAGCAGCAGGAAGCGGATGCCGGCACAGAAATGATGCAGATAGGCCCACAGCAGGCCGAGCAGCAGCAGCTTGGCCAGCGGATTGCCGACCACGGCGCTGAACGTCTCGAAGGACTCGGCCGAGCCGAGGCTGCGATCGAGCAGGAACAACAGGAAAGGCAGCAGCAGGAACAGCCCCGCGCCACTGATCCGGTGCAGGATCGAAACGATACCCGGCAATGGCAGCCGGATCTGATTCAAGGCCAGATGCTTCGGCCTCGGTTTGCGCACTGTCACTTCTGACATGAAGACTCCCCTCTACATGTGCGACGACCGCCGTCGCGGACTCCGAAAAAACGCAAAATTATAGCGCCCGTCAACAGCGCCAGCCCACAACTGCCACCCTCAATTCAGTTCGTTCAGATAAAAATGGTCGGCGGTCGAATACAGACCCCGGCGCCACTCCACCGGCTTGTCACCGTAGGTGTAGGTCACCCGCTCGACCGACAGCAGCGGCGTACCCTCGGCGACCTTGAGCGCCTCGCTCGCGCCACGATCGGCCGCCACCGCGCGGATGCGCTCCTGTGCGCGGATCATGCGCAAGCCGAAACGGGTCTCGAACAGGCTGTACAGCGACCCGTTCCAGCCTTTCAGGGTTTCAGCCGTCAGCCCCTGAAAGATTTCGCCCGGCAGATAGAGTTCGTCGATCACCACCGGCTTGGTAGTGAACTTGAGCAAGCGACGGACGATGATGATCGGCGCCCCCAGCTCGATACCGAGCATGCGCGAAGCCTCCTGCCCGGCCTTTGCCCGCCAGCAGTCGAGCGGCACGCTCTGCGGCGGAGAAAGGTCACCATCGATCGGCGCCAGGCGCAGAAAGCGGAACAGCGCGCGCGGATCGTTGTGCGAAGCGACAAAGGTTCCCTTGCCCTGCTTGCGCACGAGAAGATTTTCCGCCGCCATCTCGTCGATCGCCTTGCGCACCGTGCCCTGCGATACACTGAAACGCGAAGCGAGTTCCTGTTCGCTCGGAATGGCCTGCCCGGGGCGCCATTCGCCCGCTTCGAGCGCCTGCAGGATCAAGGCCTTGATCTGGCGGTACAACGGGCTAAAGGTGGGGGCTTCCTGTGTCATGCGCGCATTTGAGCATAAAATTTTTAAGTCGTCTATGCCCTGTCTTCTATCTTATATAAGATATAAAACGTTGTTTGACAGGCTTCCGCGTTCCCATTAGTATCCTCGCGCCTCAGCTGCTCGCCTCCTTGCGACACCGCCTCCGGAGACGGCAGCGTCTGCAGCCGCGCTGCACGACCGGGGCAGGATTTCTCGATCACACCGACCGTCTTCTTTTGAGGGAGTATCCACATGAGCAAAGCCCCCGTCCGCGTTGCCGTCACCGGTGCCGCCGGCCAGATCGGCTACAGCCTGCTGTTCCGTATCGCCAGCGGCGAAATGCTGGGCAAGGACCAGCCCGTCATCCTGCAACTGCTCGATCTGCCCCAGGCCCAGAAGGCGGTCAAGGGCGTCATGATGGAGCTGGAAGACTGCGCCTTCCCGCTGCTCGCCGGCATGATCGCCACCGACGACCCCAACGTCGCCTTCAAGGACGCCAAGGTGGCGCTGCTGGTCGGCGCCCGTCCGCGCGGCCCCGGCATGGAACGCAAGGACCTGCTCACCGAAAACGCCAAGATCTTCACCGTGCAGGGCGCGGCGATCGGCCAGTACGCCGACCCCGACTGCAAGGTGCTGGTGGTGGGCAACCCGTGCAACACCAATGCCTACATCGCCAAGGAAGTCGCGCAGAAGTATGGCCGCGTCCCCGCCAAGAACTTCACCGGCATGCTGCGCCTGGACCACAACCGCGCGCTGTCGCAGCTCGCCGCCAAGTCCGGCCGTGACGTCTCGAGCCTGAAGAGCCTGGTGGTGTGGGGCAACCACTCGCCCACCATGTACGCCGACTATCGTTTCGTGACCTCCAACGGCGACAACGTCAAGGGCCTGATCAACGACGAGGCCTGGAACCGCGACGTGTTCCTGCCCACCGTCGGCAAGCGCGGCGCCGCGATCATCGAAGCCCGCGGCCTGTCCTCGGCCGCTTCGGCCGCCAACGCCGCGATCGACCACATCCACGACTGGGTGCTGGGCACGAACGGCGAGTGGGTCACCATGGGCATCCCCTCGGACGGCTCCTACGGCATTCCCGAAGGCATCATCTACGGCTTCCCGGTCACCACCGAGAACGGCGAGTACAAGATCGTCCAGGGCCTCGAAATCGACGCTTTCTCGCGCGAGCGCATGACCCACACGCTCAACGAACTGCTCGAAGAGCGCGAAGGCGTGAAGGATCTGCTGGGCTGATCCCGGCGCGGGCCGGCACCCCGCCGGCCGGTTTCATCAGGGCGCACGGCTCGGGCCGCGCGCCTTTTTCGTCGACCGCGCCGCTGCTATGCTTGGGCGCCCTTCTGCCACCGGAGCCTCGCAGCTGCCATGACCTCCGCTCTCCATCCGCAAGACGTCCTGTTCGCCGGCGAGAAACCCTTTCCTTCGCTGCCCGCGGTCGATCACTACGCCGGCACGGAAAAGCTGATGATGAAGGCGCTGGCCCTGCAGCAGGAGCTCGGCCCGGTGTTCGACCTCACCTGCGACTGCGAGGATGGCGCCCCCGCCGGGGCGGAGGCCGAGCATGCGCGGATGGTGGCGGAAATCATCGGCGGCGCCGGCAACCACTTCGGCCGCGTCGGTGCCCGCATCCACGACATCACCCACCCGCACTGGGAGCGCGACCTCGAGATCCTGATCGGCGGCGCAGGCAGGCGCCTCGCCTTCGTGACCCTGCCCAAGGTCCGCTCGGCGGCCGATGCCGCAACACAGATCGCCGCGCTGCGCCGCACCGAAGCCGCAAACGGGCTGCCCGGCGCACTCCCCGTGCATGTCCTGATCGAAACCCATGGTGCGCTGCGCGAAGCGTGGCAGATCGCCGCCCTCGACGGCGTCGAGTCGCTCGACTTCGGCCTGATGGATTTCGTCTCCGCCCACCACGGTGCGATCCCCGGCAGCGCGATGAAAAGCCCCGGCCAGTTCGAGCATCCGCTGATCGTGCGCGCCAAGGCGGAGATTTCCGCCGCCGCGCTCGGCAGCGGCGTCGTCCCCGCGCACAACGTCACCACCGAGCTGCGCGACGTCGCCGTGATCCGCCACGATGCCGAACGCGCCCGGCGCGAGTTCGGCTACCTGCGCATGTGGAGCATCCATCCCAACCAGATCCTGCCGATCCTCGCCGCCATGCAGCCGGACTTTTCCGAGGTGGAGGCTGCGGCGCAGATCCTCAGCGCCGCCCAGGACCAGGCCTGGGGGCCGATCCAGCATGGCGGCCGGTTGCACGACCGCGCATCCTACCGTTACTACTGGGAGCTGCTGCAGCGCGCCCGGCACACCGGCGTCGAATTGCCCGCCGAGCTGCGGCAGCGCTTTTTCGGCGGCGCACCGACCCACTGAAAACGCCACCCCGGCCACCGTCCACACCATGGCCGGCGCCCGCATCAATGAAATCCGCATTTCCACGGCCCGCACCGCTTGCACATCGGGTTTGCAGCCCGATGCATATTGAACTACTAAATGAGTAGTGGGCTGCGCTCGATCGATGGCCAGCGGCCATGCCGGAGCCATCGCCCGGAGAGGGACCGGGTGTCTTCCTGCAAGCCCGAAAGCCTGCCTCCCGCCGTTCATTTCACATGCGATCTTGACCGCAAGGCTGGAAGACAAAATGTGCAGCCGGCACCATCGAATCCTTGCCCAGCGCTTCCCGCGCCCCGGAAATGGGGGGTTCACACTGCTCGAACTGCTGGTGGTGATGGTCATTCTCGGCCTGCTCGCCGGCTATGTCGCCCCGCGCTATTTCGCCCAGGTCGGCAAATCCGAGACGAAGGCAGCGCAGACCCAGATCGTCGCACTGGAGCAGGCGCTCGATCAGTATCGCCTCGACACCGGCCATTACCCGAGCAGCGAGCAGGGGCTCGCAGCCCTCAATGCCAGACCCCAGGACGAACCGAAGTGGGGCGGCCCCTACCTGCGCAAGGAGGTTCCCCTCGATCCATGGGGAAATCCATATATCTACCGGCAGCCTGGCGAATACAGCGACTTCGATCTATTCAGCTACGGCAAGGACGGGCAGCCCGGCGGGAGCGGCGAGAACGCTGACGTGACCAACTGGTAAGACAGCCACCCGGACGGGAGGGGGGATGCGCTTCGACATCAAGGCCATACAGAAAGGCGCAGGCGGCATCGCAACCCTGAACCTGGAGGCAGCGAACGAAGCCGACGCCACCGGGCAGGCGCGCGCCCTCGGCTACACGGTCCTTACCGTTCATCCGCGCCTGTCCAGCCTGCTGCACAGCGGCGGGCTTCGCGGGCTGTTCACCCTCGGCGGAATGCGCTTTCAGCTGCTGCTGTTCACCCACGAACTGCTGGCCCTGCTCGAGGCCGGCCTGCCGCTGGTCGAAGCCATGCAGACGCTGGCCGAAAAGGAGCAGCGACCGGATTCGCAGAAAATCCTCGAACGCATCATCCAGGCCCTCTTCGAGGGCCAGACGCTGTCGGGAGCCCTGCAATGCCAGCCGGCGGTCTTCCCCCCGCTCTACGTGGCGACGGTCCGCGCCAGTGAGCGCACCGGCGATCTGGACAAGGCCCTCGGCCGCTACCTCGCCTATCAGGCGCAAATGGAGCAGGTGCGCAAGAAGATCGTCAGCGCCTCGATCTACCCGGTGTTGCTGATCGCCGTCGGCGGGCTGGTGACGATTTTCCTGCTCGGCTACGTCGTGCCGCGCTTTTCCGCCGTATACGAAGGGCTGGGCGACGATCTGCCGTTCTTTTCCAGCCTGCTGCTGGCCTGGGGCCAGTTCCTGCAGGCCAACGCGGCGATCGTTGCCACCACCGCCGCGGGGCTGGTCGCGGCCCTGGGCTGGGGCGCCACCCGGCCCGGCGTATGGCAATCGATCGGCACCCGGCTGTGGCGCCTGCCGGCGATCGGCGAACGGATGCGCATTTACCAGTTGGCCCGCTTCTACCGCACCCTGGGCATGTTGCAAAGCGGCGGCATTCCGATCGTGAACGCGCTCGACATGGTTTCCGGACTGCTCCAGCCCACCCTGCGCGAACAGCTTCGCCTGGCTGTGCGCGACATCCGCGAGGGCGAATCGACCTCGCAGGCGATGGAGCGGCACGGACTCACCACTTCAGTGGCGGTGCGCATGCTGCGCGTCGGCGAAAACACCGGACGCATGGGCGCGATGATGGAGCGCATCGCCACCTTCTACGAAGACGAGATGGCGCGCTGGGTGGAATGGTTCACCCGCCTGTTCGAGCCGCTGCTGATGGCCTTCATCGGCCTCGTGATCGGCGCCATCGTGATCCTCATGTACCTGCCGATCTTCGAGCTGGCCGGGAGCATCAATTGAACGACGACACGCAGGCCATCCGGCCTTCTCCTGCCGATAGCCGCTCCGCGGCGCCCTCCCCGGCGCCTCCCGGCCTGTCCGCCGAACTCGTCCGCGAGCTACAGGCAGCAAGCGGCACCCGCGGTCGCTCGCGGCTGAGCCGGCTGGAAGAGCGCTCCGGGCTTGCAGCCGATGCCTTCGTCGCCGCGCTGGGGGCGATGTTCCGCTATCCGGTCGCCAGCCTTGCCGAAATGCAGCACTGGACGCCGGCTTTCGATGTGCTCCCGCTATCCCAGGCGATGCGCCGCGAGTGCCTCGCCTTCGAGGACGGAGCCGGCGGCCTGCGCCTGGTCCTGGCCGACCCGTTCGACACCGAGCTGCTCGCCTGGGCCGACGCCTCGATCGAGTGCCCGTTCGCATGGGTGCTGGTCCACCATGGCGAACTCGCCGCCTACCTGTCGCAGCAGGAAGAAGGGCTGCGGGCGATGGACGCGGTCCTCGCCGGCAGCGCGCAGGCGGGAGCGATCGGCACCACCGCCGAAGACCTGTCGCTGAAAATGATCAGCGAAGACACCAGCCCGGTGGTGCGGCTGGTGCATTCGATCATCTACGACGGACTCAAGACCGCGGCCAGCGACATCCACCTCGAAACCGACGCCAACGGCCTGGTGATCAAGTACCGCATCGACGGCGTGCTCGGCCTGATCGGCACCACCCCCGGCGTCGAGCTGGCCGAACGCGTGATCTCGCGCATCAAGGTCATGTCCGAACTCGACATCGCCGAACGGCGCGTACCGCAGGACGGCCGCTTCAAGGTCACGATGCAGGGGCGCGAGATCGATTTCCGCGTCTCGATCATGCCCAGCATCTTCGGCGAGGATGCCGTGCTGCGCATTCTCGACCGGCGCGCGCTGGTCGACCACGTGCAGGGGCTGTCGCTCGCCAACCTCGGCTTCGACCCCGGCGCGATCGCCAACTTCCGCCGCCTCATCAGCGAACCCTACGGCATGGTCCTGGTCACCGGTCCGACCGGCAGCGGCAAGACCACCACCGTCTATGCCGCGGTGTGCGAGATCAACCGCGGCCAGGACAAGTTCATCACCATCGAAGACCCGGTCGAATACCAGCTCGCCGGCGTGCTGCAGATCCAGGTCAACGAGAAGAAGGGGCTGAGCTTCGCCCGCGGCCTGCGCTCGATCCTGCGCCACGACCCCGACAAGATCCTGGTCGGCGAAATCCGCGACCCCGAGACCGCCCAGATCGCGGTGCAGGCGGCGCTGACCGGGCACATGGTGTTTACCACCGTCCACGCCAACAACGTCTTCGACGTCATCAGCCGCTTCATGCACATGGGCGTCGACCCCTACGCCTTCGTCTCGGCCCTGAACGGCATCCTCGCCCAGCGCCTGGTGCGGCTGAGCTGTATGCACTGCGCCGTCGACGAGCGCCCGGACGAGGCCTTGCTGCGTGCCTCGGGCATCGCCCCGGGGCAGGAGCGGGATTTTCGCTTCCGCGCCGGGCACGGCTGCAGCCAGTGCCGCGGCACGGGCTACCGCGGGCGCAAGGCGATCGCCGAAATGCTCAACCTGACCGACGAGATCCGCGAAATGATCGTCGCCCGCGAACCGATCCGGCGGGTCAAGGAGGCCGCCCGCCGCGACGGCACGCGCTATCTGCGCGAAGCCGCGCTGGAACTGGTACGCCGCGGTGAAACCACCTTGCAGGAGATCAACCGTGTCACTTTCGTGGCGTGACCACCTGCTCGCCGAACTGGCGCCGCACGCGCTGCGCCTGCGCCGCCTGAAGCCGCGCTGGCGCGGCGGGCGACAGCTGGCCGAGGCAAGCCTGAGCTGTCCGGCCGACGGCACGGGGACGGGCGATCCGCAATGGACGCCGGTGCTCGCCACGCTGGGCACAGCGCTGGCCGACCGGAGCTGGGACGGGGCCCGGGCCACCGTCGTGCTGTCCAATCACTTCGTCCACTACCTGACCATTCCCTGGGACGAGCAGCTGGTCACCGCCGAAGAGCAGCTGGCGATGGTCCGCCACGCCTTTGCCCAGGCCTACGGCAGCGCCGCCGACGGCTGGAGTTTGCGCTGGAACACCGCCCCCCTGCCGGCACCGTGCCTTGCCAGCGCCATCGATAGCGCCTTGCTCGAGGCGCTGCGCGCGGTGTTCGGCAGTGCGGCCATCCCCCTCGCCTCGATCCAGCCGCAGCTGATGGCAACATTCAACGCCCACCGCGAGGCGCTGCCCGACAAGGACGACTACTGGTTTCTCGACCAGGAAAGCGGACGCCTCTGCCTGGTCCGGGTCCATGCCGACGCACCCCACGCCCTCTACAGCCAGCGCGTCGGCGACGACTGGCTGGCCGAGCTGCCGGCGGTGCTCGAACGCGGCAGGTTGCTGGGTGGAGCCGACAGCGCGCCGGGCAGGGTCTATCTGCACCAGACCATTGCGTGCGAAGTCGCCGCCGAACCGGCGCCGGGCTGGTCGCTGCACCCGCTGGGCGCAGCCCGGACCGCGACGTACTGAGGAGCGGACGATGCGGCGGATCGAACTCGATTACCAGCGGCAGCGCCCCGACCGCCCCGGACGGGTGCTGCTTGCGCTCGGTTGCCTGGCCGCAGCCGGAGTGAGCGTCTGGGCATGGCAGCAGGCCCGCTCGATCAGCGCGCTGGAGGACCAGCTCGCCCAGCTCGAACGCAGCCAGCCGGTGGCCCAGCGGGGCGCCGGCCGCAGCACCGACCCGACGCTGGTGCGCACCCTGCGCGAAGCGCGGACGATCGACGCCCAGCTCCAGCGCCGCTGGGGCGAGCTGTTCGAAGCCATCGAGGCCGCCGGCAGCACCGACATCGCCGTGCTCGCCATCGCCCCCGACGCCGAACGGGGGCAGGTCCGGATCAGCGCCGAGGCGCGCCGGCGCGAGGCAATGCTCGCCTACCTGCAGCGCCTCGGGCAAGGCGCCGTGCTGCGCGACGCGGTGCTGATCGAACACCGCGTGCAGCAACAGCTCGCCGAGCGCCCGATCCGCTTCTCCCTGTCCGCAACCTGGGAGCAGTCGCGATGAAACAGTCGTGGCCACATCCGGGGCGCAGCCTCCAGCGCCTGAGCAGCCCCGGCCGATTCGGCCTGCTGCTGGCGATCTACGCGGCCGGGCTGACGACATTCACCCTGCTGCCGGGCTGCCAGCGCGAGGCGGACCTGCAGCAACGGCTGGCCCGGCACCAGGCCACGCTCAGCGCCGAGCGGCAAGGGCCGACGCCGGACGGAGAAGGTACGCCCGAGCACCAGCTGGCGCTGTTCCATCAGGCGTTTCCGCCTCAGGACGCCCTGCCCGACAGCCTGGAGCGGATCTACGCGCTCGCCGGCGAGCAGGCGCTGGCGCTGGAGCAGGCGCAGTACAAGTTCGTCCCCGAACCCAGCGGCCGCCTGGCCCGCTACGAGATCACCGTGCCGGCCTCGGGGCGCTATCCGCAACTGCGCCGCTTCCTCGAGCGGGTGCTGGCCGAATTGCCGACCCTGGCCCTGCGCGATCTGCACTTCAAGCGCGACGGAATCGACAAGGACAAGGTCGACGCCGCACTGCAGTTCGTCTTTTACGTGAGACTCGAATGATGCCCGCCCCCCACCGCCGCCTGGTTCTGGGCATCGCGCTGCTGGCGACCCTGGCGGCGACCGTCTGGGTGTCCCGCTGGGAGACCGGCGAAGACGTCGCCGCGGTGCCGGCAAGCCAGCGCCAGCCGCGCCCGCCCGCCGCCGGCAAGGGCGCGCGGGCAGCGGACAGCGCGGCCCTCACCGTTCCGGCGCCACGCACCGCCGGCGAAGGCACGATCACCGACCTGTTCGCGCCCCGGAGCTGGCGGGTGGCACCGGCGCCGGCGCCCGCCCTGCCACCGAGCGCCCCGCCGCTGCCGTTCACCTATCTGGGCAAGCTCATCATCGACGGCGAGGTGGTGGTGTTCGTCAGCACACCCGAGCGCAACTTCGCCGTACGCAAAGGCGATCTCATCAACGGCACCTACCGCATCGACCGGATCGCACCGCCAACCCTGAGCCTCACCTATCTGCCCTTGAACGAAAAACAAACTCTGGAAATCGGGAGGGCCAATTGAAACGCGCACTTACCCTGATCTTGCTCAGCGAGCTGCTGCTGGCCGGCTGCGCCACCAACCAGGCCTTCATCGACGGCAAGCAACTGCTCGCCGAAGGCCGGATCGAGGAAGGCCTGGAGCAGCTCGATCGCGCCGCCCGGGCCTCGCCCGGCAATGCCGAGTTCCGCTCCTATTACATCAATCAGCGCGAACGTACCGTCAACCAGCTTCTGGCGAGCGCCGAAACCGCACGCATCAACGCCCGCTTCGACGAGGCTGAAACCCTCTATCTGCGGGCGCAGCGCATCGACCCGGAAAACCGCCAGACCGTCGCCGCACTGGCGAGCCTGGAGGCGAACCGGCGCCATGCCGCACTGGTCGCCGATGCCCGGGCCCTGATCGAGAGCGGCGAGTCGACCAAGGCATCTCCCCTGCTGCGCCGGGTGCTGGCCGAGCAGCCCCGCCACCGCGAAGCGCGCCAGCTGATGCGCCGCGTCGACGAGGAGCAGTCGCGCGACGCCCTCGACGGCGGCCCACGGCTGCGGGCGCTGCTGGCCCAGCCGATCACGCTCGAGTTCCGCGACGCCAACCTGAGAGCGGTGTTCGAGGTGATCTCGCGCTCGGCCGGAATCAACTTCGTGTTCGACAAGGACGTCCGGCCCGACCTCAAGACGACCCTGTTCGTGCGCGACTCCCGCATCGAGGACGCCGTCGATCTGCTGCTCATCACCAACCAGCTCGACCGCAAGGTGATCAGCGACAACACCTTGCTGGTCTATCCGAGCACGCCGGCCAAGCAGAAGGACTACAAGGAACTGGTGGTGCGCAGCTTCTATCTGGCCAACGCCGACGTCAAGCAGACGGCGACGATGCTGCGCGCAATGCTCAAGATGCGCGACGTGTTCGTCGACGACCGGATCAACATGGTGGTGATCCGCGACACCCCGGAAGTCGTCCGCCTGGCCGAAAAACTCATCACCGCGCAGGACGTCGCCGAACCGGAAGCCCTACTCGAAGTGGAAGTGCTCGAAATATCGCGCAGCCGGCTCGAGTCGTTCGGCCTGCAGTGGCCGACCCAGATCGGCTATGGCCAGCTGACCCAGGGCGCCAGCACCCAGACCGGCACCGTGGTCAACCCGACCACCGGGGCGATCACCCCGATCGTCACCCCGGGGGTGGGCGCCACCGTCGCCAGCGGCGTCATCGACCTGCGCCGGGACCCGCTCGGCCTCACCACCTTCATCGCCAACCCGGCGCTGGTGCTCAACATCAAGGCTCAGGACGCCGATGCCAACGTCCTTGCCAACCCGCGGATCCGGGTCAAGAACCGGGAAAAGGCGAAGATCCACATCGGCGACAAGCTGCCGGTGTTCACCAGCACCGCGACCTCGACCGGCTTCGTCTCGCAGTCGATCACCTACCTCGATGTCGGCGTCAAGCTCGACGTCGAACCCAGCATCAGCATCGACGACGAGGTGACGATCACGGTCGGGCTGGAAGTCAGCAACATCGTCCGCCAGGTGACGACTTCGGCCGGCAACGTCGCCTACCAGGTCGGCACCCGCGCAGCCGGCACCACGCTGCGCCTACGCGACGGCGAGACCCAGGTGCTGGCCGGGCTGATCCAGGACGAGGACCGGCGCAGCGCCAACAAGGTCCCCGTGCTCGGCGATCTGCCGATCGCCGGACGGTTGTTCTCCAGCCACGACTCCACCAACAGCAAGACCGAGATCGTCCTCCTGATCACGCCGCGCATCGTGCGCAACCTGGAACTCCCGCAAGCCAGTTCGATCGAGTTCCTGTCGGGGAGCGAGAGCGGGGCCGGGCAGATGGGCTCGCGCGATGCGAATGCCATCCCCCTCGGCCCGATTCCGGGTGCCGAACCTCCACCCCAGCCGGCGCCACAACAGACGCCTCCACCCTCCCCGCAAGCCGCACCGGCAACGCCACAGGCGCCGGTGTTCCCCGCGGGGCCGATGCGCGAGGAAGGACTGGCGAGATGATCCCGCGTCCCCCCGGCCATCGCCCAGCACCGGCGCGCGCGACCCACACCGGCTTCACCCTGATCGAGGTGGTGGTCACGGTGGCGATCGTCGCCTTGCTCGCCAGTGTCGCGGTGCCGGTCGGCGAAGTGGTCGTCCAGCGTACCCGGGAGCAGGACTTGCGGGCCGCGCTGCGCCAGCTCCGGGAAGGCATCGACGCCTACAAGCAGGCGGTCGATGATGGGCGCATCCCGCGCGCGCCCGACCAATCCGGCTACCCGCCGACGCTCGAAACCCTGGCCGAGGGGGTCGAGGACGTGAAGACCCCCGACAAGCGCAAGATCTACTTCCTGCGCCGCATCCCGCGCGACCCGATGGCCGCCGACCCCGAGCTCGAGCCGGCCGCGACCTGGGGGCTGCGCAGCTACCGCAGCTCCGCCGACGATCCGCAGGAAGGCGAAGACGTCTTCGACGTCTATTCGCGCTCGCCCGGCATCGGCCTGAACGGCGTGCCGTACCGGGAATGGTGAGGCAACGGCGATGATGCGAGCACGCCCCCGCGCGGGCTTCACCCTGATCGAACTGCTGGTGGTGATGACGATCATCGCCACCTTGCTCACCCTCGCCGTGCCGCGCTATTTCACCAGCGTCGAGCGCTCCAAGGAGGCCGTGCTCCGCACCGACCTCAACGTCATGCGCGAGGCGATCGACAAATACTATGGTGACAAGGGCAAATACCCCGACACCCTCGACGAGCTCGTCAGCCAGCGCTACCTGCGCGCATTGCCGCGCGACCCCATCACCGACAGCCGCGAGACCTGGGTCGTCGTTCCCCCCGAAGATCCGTCGCTGGGCGGCGTCTACGATGTCAGGAGCGGCGCCCCCGGCGACAGCCTCGAGGGCGAGGCCTACGGCGACTGGTGACGACCATGGCACGCGCATCCCTTCCGCAATCGCTCGGGCCGCCCGCCGGCTTCACCTACCTGGGAGTGCTCCTGCTGGTCGCCGCCATGGGGGCACTGCTCGCCAGCACGGGTGAAATCTGGCGCACCGTGCGCCAGCGCGAGGCCGAGCGCGAACTGCGCTTCATCGGCGAAGAGTTCCGCCGCGCCATCGGCCACTACTACGAAAGCACGCCGGGGCCGGTGAAGAAATTCCCCCCCACCCTCACCGACCTGCTCGAAGACGACCGCTTCCCCGAAACCCGGCGCTACCTGCGCCGGATCTACCGCGACCCCCTCACCCTGCGCCCCGAATGGGGCTTGATCAAGGCCCCCGACGACGGCATCGCCGGCATCTACAGCCTGTCTACCGACGAGCCGCTGGGGAGGCTGGTCCCGGACGCCGGCACAACCGAAGCGGGCCGCGCCGGATCGGTCATCCACACCCCAGCGCAGGATTCTGCCGAAGACGGCGCCCCACCCGGCTATTCCGGGTGGACGTTCGTCTATTCCCCGCCCCCGGCGCCCCCGCCTCGCCCCGCCGTCCCGCCCGCTCCGGGCGGACGGGCTGCGCCCGGGTCTTTCCCGCCATCGCGGCCCAATCAAGGAGTATTGCCATGAAACTGCTCATCCCGCCCCTGGCCGCAGCGGCCCTGCTGCTGATGCCGCTCGCCCTCCCCAACCCTGCCCATGCCGACGAGGCGGCCGTCCGCCAGCGTCTCGGAGAGCGTCTGCCGAATGTGAAAATCGACCGGTTGACTCCGACCCCCTACCCCGGCCTCTACGAAATCTATTCCAGCGGCGTGCTGCTCTACACCGACGAAGAAGTCCGCTACCTGCTCCAGGGCGCCCTGATCGACGCCCAAACCCGGCAGAACCTGAGCAACGAGCGCCTGCGCGAGCTCACCGCGATCGACTTCGACCAGCTCCCGCTCGAACACGCGATCAAGATCGTCAAGGGCGACGGCACGCGCCGGCTGGCGATCTTCGAAGACCCGGACTGCCCATACTGCCGCCAGCTGGAAAACGAACTCGACAAGGTCGACAACGTCACCATCCACATCTTCCTGTATCCAATCGAGCAGCTGCACCGCGGCGCCACCGAAAAGTCGCGCAAGATCTGGTGTGCGCAGGACCGCGCCAAGGCCTGGCTGGACGCGGTGCGGCGCGGCGTGGTGGCAGACAATCCGGGCGATTGCGCGACGCCGATCGAGCAGCTCGCCGAGTTCGGCCGGCGGCTGCGCATCACCGGCACCCCCACCCTCTTCTTCGGCGACAACAACCGTGTCGCCGGCGCCCTTCCCGCGCCCCAGATCGAGCGCCTGCTCGGTAATCCAGGGGCCGCTGCCGCAGCCCCCGCTCCCCCGCCGCGGCCGGCAATGTAAACCTTTCTCACGGAGCGCATCGCAGGCACGCGCAACGAATCGGCCGGAGCATCACCTGGCCGATTCTTCGTGTCATGGGCAACGCGCGCAGCGTCCCCCTGCTGCGCGTCTCCTTCCTTTTCCCTCCCCACCCGCGCGCTCCGCGGCGTGCTCGTCCGCCGCACGCCCGTCGCACTTCCTGTCGTTTTGCCGCACATGCCGGATGGAATGGCCGCAAGTCGCGATTCCGCTCCCTGACGGTCCGGACGGAACACCCGGTGCCCATCCTGTGGGGCATGTGGAGCCGAGCTGTCATTTCCAGCTCAGGACGTCCGCATCGTCATAATTTCCCTAATTATTCAGATACATAATTCATGGGGAAGATGCCCGGGCTTGATCTTGACAGCACCAGCCAGGGCAAGAATACTGCGCGCCGTTAGTACTTTTGTACTGCCTGTCTAGTCTTTATCGGACAGTACAAAAGCCCCTCTGGGCGATCCCCGCACGGCCCCGCGCCCATGCCGCCGAGGTGGTTCGCCCCCGCCCACGCACCCTGCCCCAAGCCGCAGCTTTCCGGCACCGGCGCAGCCCCGGCCGGCCCCGCGCTTCTTCACCCATCCTTTCCGAGCGAGTTCGATGCCCTGCACACCATCCCTCCTTCGCCTCCACCCGTCACGCCTCCTGTCACTGCTCGCCGCCTTCGCCCTGTCGATCGGCCTGCTCTCACCCTCGCCCGCGGCCCATGCCGCCCCCGAGCCCGCGCCCGCACTCCCCAGCGCAGCCGGCGCATCGGCCACGCTCGAAGGCACCCTCGAAGTGCGGATCGAGGACTACCCCGATCTCACCCACAAGACCCGCCATTACCTGCTCACCCCCGCCGGCGAACGCCGCGAGCTCCGCTACCGCGGTGAGCCGCCCGGACATCTGGTTTCCGGCGCCAAGGTGCGCGCCCGCGGCCGGCTCGCAGACAACCTGCTCGCCCTCGACGACGACAACAGCCTCACCCAGGTGAGCGCCGCACCGAGCTACTCGGTAGGGGTGCAGAACACCTTGGTGCTGCTGGTGAACTTCAGCGACAACACCAGCCAGCCCTACACCGTCAGCGGCGCGCAGACCCTGATGAGCACGATCGACGCCTTCATGCGCGAGAACTCATCGGAACGAGCGACGGTCAGCAGCGCCGTCCGTGGCTGGTACACCCTGCCCCTGTCGAGCGCCACCTGCGATATCCCGAACATCAAGACCCACGCCCGCACCGCCGCCACCGCCGCCGGCGTCGATCTGTCGGCCTACACCCGCTTCGTCTATGTCTTCCCGCGCATTTCGGCGTGCACCTGGGCCGGGCTGGCGATCGTCGGCGGCAGCCCGACCGACACCTGGATCAACGGCGCCTTCGACCAGAAGACCGTCGCCCATGAGCTCGGCCACAACCTCGGCCTCGGCCATGCCCACAGCCTGCACTGCGACCAGTCGCCGATCGGCACCACCTGCAGCGGCTATGAATACGGCGACATCGAAGACACCATGGGCAATAGCCGCGGCCACTTCAGCGCCTTCGGCAAGGAACGCCTGGGCTGGCTCAATGGCACCGACGTACCGCCGATCACCACCGTCGAGGCCAGCGGCAGCTACGTGCTCGAACCCTTCTCCACCACCGGCGCGGGTGGGGCGAAGGCGCTCAAGGTTTTACGCGGCATCGACCCGGCAACCGGCGACCCCACCTACTACTACCTCGAATACCGCCAGCCGCAGGGCTTCGACAGCTTCCTTGCCGGCGTCGGCAACCTGACCACGGGCGTGACCCTGCGTAGCGCCAGCCTCTCGCGCGGCGCCTTCCAGCTCGACATGACCCCCCGCAGCAACACCACCGCCGCCGCCTACGACCTGATGGACGGCGCGCTCGCCGTCGGCAGCCGCTTCACCGACAGCGACGCCGGGGTGACCATCGCCGTGACCTGGGCCGATGCCAGCGGCGCCGGTGTCGATGTGACCTTCGGCAAGGACAGCACGTGCAAGCGCGCCGCTCCCGCCGTGCTGCTCTCCGGACCGACCCAGGCCGTGGCCGCCGGCACCGCGCTCAGCTACACCGTGGCGGTAAGCAACAACGACAGCGCGGCGTGCACCAGCACCAGCTTCAGTCTCGCACGCGCCGTGCCCACGGGCTGGAGCGGCACGCTGGCGGCGAACTCCCTCGTCCTCGCTCCCGGCAGCGCGGCCTCGACCACGCTGACGGTCGCTTCACCGACCAGCGCCAGTGCCGGCACCTACAACGTGAGCGCGACCGCGACCCACGGCGCCAGCACCAGCCTGAGCGGCAGCGCCAGCTCGACCTACACGGTCGAGGCCGGCAGCAGCAGTACCGAACTGAGCGCCACGCTCACCACCGACAAGAGCAGCTATACGCTGGGCGACACGGTGGTATCGACCGCTGCCGTCAGCGCCGGCGGCAGCCCGGTCGCGGGGGCTAGTGTCAGCTTCACGCTGACCAAGGCCGACGGCAAGACGATGACGCAAAGCGTCACCACCGGCAGCGACGGCCGCGCCATCCACAAGTACAAGCTCAAGCGTAACGACCCCGCCGGCAGCTATCAGATGGCAAGCGTCGCCACCAGCAGCGGCAAGTCGCTGAGCAATTCGGCCAGCTTCACCGCAAGCCGCTAGCAACGGCCTGGCAATCATGCGCCGGCCCGGGCGAGAGTCCCCCCTCGCCCGGGCCAGCTTCCTGTGCAGAAACCTGCTCATCCGTTTGCTACATTGCTTCACGCACTCCGTTTGTCATTACGGTTGCGGGCACAGCGGGCAGCTCGCGGTAGCGCTGATCGCGGGGTCACCCACAGGCGGGATCGGTGCTTGGTCGAACACACCGACGCCGGTCACCGTCACCTGGTCGGGGTAGCTGACCAGTGCCGGATCCAGCGGATCGGAGCCGGTCGCAGTCGGCGTGTAGCAGCGATTGAAGGTCACGCTGTCGCCTACCGCCCCTGCCTGCTGGAGGAGGCCGGAATTGCCGTTGGCGGCCTCGAACTCACCGAGCACATCCACCACCTGCCCGTTCGATTCGACATCGACCAGGCTGGTCACGGTCACGTCCTGCTGCGAGGTGTTGGTCACGGTGATATCGACGCACACCTGCGGCACCACGCCACCGACCATCGACACGCTGGTGCAGGCCTTGGCCACGGTCAGGCCGCTTTGCAGGCTCAGCCCGCATTGCTCGGCGCTGGTCGTCGTATGCGTTGCCAGCGGAACATCGAAAGTCGGGCTCGCCGCCGATGCCTTGGCCTTCACGCTGATGGTGTTGGACAACTGGCTGCGGCTCGAATCGCATTCGACGGTCACGCCGAGCGTCGCACCTTCGGCCAGACTGTCGGCCACCTTCACCGCCGTCGTCGTCGCCGTGCTCCCATCCCAGCTCAACAGCGTCGTCGGCCCGACCGGGACGCCACCGATCGCAGTCAGCGAGCACTGGCTGCCGGCCTTGTCGAGCACTGCGTCACTGAACACGGAAGCCGCTTCTTCGATGGTCACGTCGTAGACGGTGCCGACTCCGGTGTTCTCGATCGTCACGTCGAACACGGTATGCACCATGTTGGTGTCGGCGTCGAAGCTCGGGTTGCTCGCGCTCGGCACGCACACCTTGCCGACCTCGACCTCGGGCGCTCCAGGAACGTAGCAGAACGAGACGTGGCTCAAGCCGTAGTACTTGCCATTGCTCGGGTTGGTCGGTGAATGCAGGCCGTCGTCGTGGAAGACCAGGACGCCGTTGCCCGCGTAATCGTAAAGGTTGGCGTTCGGCCCACCCTTGGCGACGATCCCGTACACTTGGCCTCCCGTGATCACCCAGTCGAAGACCGGGCCGAGCGCCGTGCTGCGCACGTCGATGGCAAAGGACGCCGTTCCATGCAGGAAGTTGCCATCGGCCGGGCTGTCGATCTTGAATTCGACCAGCCCGTCAACGCCACTGATCAGTTGCGAGCAGGTCGGATTGCCCGGTATCAGCACGGCCGGCACGTCCGGCCCCACGTCGCCCGCTGCCGCCGAAGCGGCGCCTGGCTGCAGCCCGATGCCCGCGATACCGAATACCGCGAGGCCAAGGGCGATGCCACGAATCCTCTCGTATGAACACATGATGATTCTCCACACCTTGTTTTTGTTACCGCGCGTCATGTCGCAGAACCAGACTGGACAGGGTTCGAAGAAGGGAAACGGGGTCATCCACCAAGCCCGCCGCCCATCGCTACCTGCCGTTGTTGTTTCGTTGGTTCATTGAAATGAAACGGCCGTGTACACAGGTTGCAAAACACGCTGTCTGCTCGGTTTTCCGCAATATCCCACCTCCTTTCTCTTCCGTCATAGGTGCCGTGTACCGCTCAGCCTAGGCGACTCGATCCGTTTTCAATCTGATCCAATCGAGCCTTTTTTTCTGGTCCGTCGCCGCCATCCGCAGCCGGGGCATCCCGTCAACGGACTGCCCGTCACAGCCCGCAAGCGGCCGCATTCCGATGCCGGCGGCAAGCAACCGAAGCCCGCAGCGGGCGTCCCGGTAAGCACGCGCAACCAGCTACAAGCAAGGAAACACGGGGAGTACAGCGGATGACAGGGCGAGCGCGGACAGCTGCCGGACAAACGTCATGCCCGTCCAGGACAAAACGCCCAAGACGCTCCCGGGACAGGGCGCGGCCTACAAGCGCAGCAAGGGCGCGCGGCGCACCGCGGCCGCTGCACCCCTGGTGCCGGAGTTCAGCAAAGGTGGGTATTGAGGCCGTGACTGACGGCGTAGAGGTACAGCTCGATGCGGCCGTTGACGCCCAGCTTGCGATAGATCGCCGCCAGGTGGTTGCGCAAGGTGTGCTCGCTGATGTGGAGTTGGTCGGCGATGACCTTGTTGCGCGCGCCCTTGTTCTCGATCGCGACCGCGATGATCTTGCGTTCGCGATCGGTCAGGCTGGCGATTTTCAAGGCTTCGTCGTCCTGCGGACGGCGACCGCCGGCGAGCGCCTCGATGACCCGCCCGATCACCGCCCGGTTGAGCCAGACTTCGCCCACCGCCACCCGCTCGATCGCGCGCAGCAAGGTATCGGGGCTTTCCTGGGTCTGCACCACCCCGCTCGCCCCGCACATCATCGCGCGCTGGTACAGGTCGGGGTCCTGCCTGCCGGTCAGGATCAGCACCCGCGCGCCGCTTTCGCGCACCAGGTGGCGCACGACTTCGGTGCCATCGGCCTCACCCACGTCCACGTCGAGCACGACCACGTCCGGCGAAGTCGCCAGCACGCGGCCGACGATCTCGTCGCGCTTATCCGCCGAGCCGACCCAGTGCATCAGCGGGGCGGCGCTTTCGATCAGGTGCTCCAGCCCCCACAGGATGATCTTGTGGTCATCGAAGATGAAAACCCGGATCGGGTCACCGATATCGCCAGGATTGCTCAATTCAGCGCCCCCTCGCTACCCGCCGCTCGGCGACCGTCCACCAGCCGCACACAGGGGTCCGCTCCCGGCGCATCCTCCGCTGCCGCGCCGTTCTCCGGCGATGGCGGCAGCTCGCGCCGATAGCGCGCGTATAGATCGAGCACACGCGGCACGTAGCGGCGTGTTTCGGCATAGGGTGGAATGCGGTTGCCGTGGCGCTCGACCGCTGCCTCGCCGGCATTGTATGCAGCCAGCGCGAGGGTCGGATCGTGGTTGAACTTGCGCATCAGGTCCCCCAGGTAGGCGACGCCGCCGCGGATGTTCTGCGCCGGATCATACGGATCATCGACGCAGTAACGGCGTGCGGTCTCCGGCATCAGCTGCATCAGGCCCATCGCCCCCTTGTGCGAACGGGCCCGCGGATCGTAGCCTGACTCGGTGCTGATCACGGCGTGGATCAGCGCCGGCGCCACCCGGTGCGCCTGCCCAGCCTGCGCCACCTGCTGCTGAAAGCGCCGGACCGGCGCGCGCGCGTGGCGTCCGGCGCGCCGCTCGGCGGCGGCTTCGGGTACCCGCAGGATCAGGCGGTAGCGCCGGTCCTGCGGGACATTGCTGACATGCATCACTCCTTTTTCATCGGTGAAGGCGTAGATATCAGCGGCAGCCGTAGCGGACAGTAACAGCCCCCCGCGAGCCAGGCGGCGAGTGCGGGCCAGCCGGCGCAGGTCCGCCGCCCGTCGTCCCGCGCCTGCCCCGCACTCGCACGGCGGTTCATCGCCGTTTCCGGCGAGGGGGCCGCGAACAGGCCATCGCACTCCCGCTTACCGAACCGATCGCGGTACATGGCTCCCATCCCGCACCCCCAAGCTCTTGTTTTAAAGCTTTGCTTTTGAACAGTAGCACGCGAAGGAAGGCGCAGCCAGGCAAGGCCGCTGCAGACTTTTCCCCGGAAGGAAACGCCGCCGCCTCGCAATCACGGATGCATGGGGATCGGGAAGGTCAGCGGAACGGTGGGCGCAAGGCGCCGCGCCGCCTCAGCTACAGCCTGCCTGCGCATCGAAGAAGCGATACGCGTTCTTGCCCGTCCGCTTCGCCAGGTACATGGCCAGATCCGCTCGGTGCATGAGCTGCCCTGCATCGAAGCCGGGCTCCGCGTTCTGCCCCGGGAAAAGGGCGACGCCGATACTCGCCGAAACGCTCAGACCGAGGTCGCCGACCGCAACCGGTTCGGCGGCGGCCCGGAGCAGGCGCTCGAACACCGGCTCGCAGTCGGCGGCGGACTCCAGATCGACGAGCAGCGCGGCGAACTCGTCTCCCCCGAGCCGGGCCAGGGTATCGCCTTCGCGCAGCACCTTCCTCATCCTGCGCGCAATCATCACCAGAAGCTGGTCCCCGGCGTTGTGGCCGTGGGTGTCATTGACCGCCTTGAACCCGTCCAGATCGATATACGCGACCGCCAGTTGCCGCCCCCGGCGACCGCACTGTGCAAGCGCCTGCTGCAGCCGATCGGTAAACAGCGCCCGGTTGGGCAGATTGGTCAGCGCATCGTGATAGGCAATGTGTTCGAGCTGTTTTTGCTGGTTCTTCAACGGCGTGATGTCGCTCAGCAGCGCCACGTAGTTCTGCGTCCGCCCGCGCAAGCCGCGCACCGCACTGACATTGAGCATCACTGCATACTCCTCGCCGTCTTTGCGCCGGCTCCACAGCTCGCCCTGCCAATGTCCATGGGCACGGATCGCCCGTCGCATTCCGGCGAAGTATTCCCGTGGATGCAGTTCGGATTCGAAGATCTCCAGGGTCTTGCCTTGCACCTCGTCGCGCGAGAAGCCGGTCACGGTGGTGAACGCATCATTGACTTCGACCACCCGGCCGTCCGCGCCGGTGACGACGATGCCTTCGCTGGCCTGGCCGAGCACGCTCGCGGCAAGCCGCAGGCGGGCATCGGCGTCGCGCTGCGCGGTCACGTCGGTGTGGGTGATCACTGCCCCATAGCGGGGATGATCGAGCGGCGTGGCGCTGACCCGCAACCAGAGACTGCCCCGCGGGCCGCGCACTTCCATGCTGCGATGATGGAGCGGGCGCTGTTCGGCGAGGGCACGCAGGCCCACGTAGTGGCGCGGCGCCATGGGCTCGCCGTCCGGCCTGAATGCGTTCCAGCCTTGTCCGGTAATCGAGCGGGCGAGTGCCTGGGAGCGGGCGACGCCGAGCATTCCTGTCGCTGCCGAGTTGCACTCGACCACGCGCGCGTCGCGGTCGATCAGCACGATGCCGATCGGCATCAACTCGAAAATCGTGTGCAGCCGCTCCCGTTCACCGGCGAGCAGCGCCTCCGCTTCCTTGCGCACGGTGATGTCCTGGCGCGTTCCCGACATCCGCCGCGCCCTCCCATCGGGGGTCCATTCGACCACCCTGCCCCAGTCGAGCACCCAGACCCAGTGCCCGTTCTTGTGCCGGGAGCGGAGCTCGCACTCGTAGGTCTCGCTTTCATGGCGGAAACAGTGCAGCACCATCCGGTCGAACCGTTTCATGTCGTCCGGATGGGAAAGGGCACGCACCGTGGCCGCGGTCTTGGGCGAAATTTCGTCGAGCGTGTAGCCGAGGATTTCCGCCCAGCGCGCGTTGAATACCGTTTCCCCGGTCTCGATGTTCCACTCCCAGGTCCCGGCATTGGTCCCCCAGATCACCTCTTCGAGGCGCCGGTTCTGCTCGCGCAGCCTGCGCTCGCTGCGCACGGCGCGAACGATCATGCCGGTCAGCGCCAGCAGCAGCAGGAGAGTAAGCACCCAAAGAAATTTCATCTCGCTTCCAGGGAGGAACATGCCGACAGAAGATACGCAGCATTCGAGCCGGCCGACAAATCCCGCCCGGCTCCGCCCCGCCACGCCACGCCGCAGCCCCTGCCGGCCTCGCCGCATCCAGCGACTCGCGGCACATCACCACTGGCCGGATATTATCCGCGCGCGGACCGCAACGCCGGCCTTAATCGGGAACATCGTGATTCAGGTCACGGCGCCACGCTGCACACCCGGCCCGATCCCCGCCCCCTTGGTGCCGCAGCCGGTGCCGTTTCCAGAAACACGAACGCCCCTGCCGGCAACCCGGACAGGGGCGTTCATGTTTCTACCACGGGATCGGCCGGAACCGATCCGGATCCTGCACCGATCAGACTTCGACGGTTTCGGCCACGCTCCTGAACGCTTCGATCTGGTCGAGGTTTGCCGCGCATTTCGATCAAGACGCCAGTAGCAGGTTTGGGTTGGAATGGATGGCAGGGTTTGCGCTCGAACGTGTAGAAAATATCGTCATTTTTCGACACGAAACGATATTATGTCGAATCCGTCGACACGTCCAATCAACGTGTAGATGAATTAGTCTGCTTTCGACACATGACCTTCGACCCGCGCAAACCATACAACGACCTTCCTGCTCTTCCCCCTCAGGCGGAAGTCGAGTCGCGGGCCATCCTGAAGGCTTGCATCGAGGCGCGTGCAGCCGTCGCCGAACTCAAGCAGGCCGGTGAGCTTATCCCCAACCAAGCCGTGCTGATCAACAGCATTCCCTTGCTGGAAGCCCAGGCAAGCTCGGAAATCGAGAACATCGTCACCACGGCGGATCGCCTTTTCCAGTTCGCCGATAACCGCGAATCCTTGGCCGACCCGGCGACGAAGGAGGCGCTCCGTTATCGGACGGCGCTGCGCGAGGGGTTTGAATCCCTGCGTCGTCATCCGCTCACGACCCGTACCGCAGTCGACATCTGCCGCACCATCAAGGGCATCGACATCAACATCCGCAAGACACCCGGCACGGCGCTGATGAACGACCGCAGCGGCGAGGTGATCTACACTCCGCCCGAAGGAGAGGCACGCATCCGCGACAAGCTCTCCAACTGGGAGCGCTTCCTGCACGAGGCCGAGCACATCGACCCGCTGGTACGCATGGCTATCGGCCACTACCAATTCGAGGCCATCCACCCCTTCGTCGACGGCAACGGCCGAACCGGTCGAGTGCTCAACCTGCTGTACCTGGTCGAGCAGGGCTTGCTCGACATCCCGGTGCTCTACCTCTCCAAGGCCATCATCGAAGCCAAGCAGGACTACTACCGGCTCCTGCTGAACGTCAGCCGGGATGCCGCTTGGGAGCCCTGGATACTGTTCATGCTCAGCGCGGTTCGCAGTACCGCACACTGGACAACATCCCGCATCAAGGCAATCAGGGCGCTCATCGATGAAACCGCAGAGCGGATGAAGCGGGACGCGCCCGGCATCTACTCCCGCGAACTGACCGAACTGATCTTCGTACAGCCCTACTGCCGCATCGCCAACGTCGTCGACGCCGGCATAGCCCAACGCCAGACGGCATCGGTCTATCTGAAGCAACTCGTCGACATCGGTCTCCTTCGCGAAATGAAGGCCGGACGGGAGAAGCTTTTCATCAACCCGCACCTGATTCAAGCGCTTCAGAGCTTCGACCCGGAAGACGCCTGAA